>JAIMBO010000103.1 GCA_023511405.1 Rubrobacteraceae bacterium | reverse complement strand
GGCCACTCCATCTACAAGAACGGGGCGAAGGAGATCGCCGCCCAGGAGGGCTGCTCGATCACCTTCATGCCCAAGTTCAACGAGCGGGAAGGGAACTCCTGCCACATCCACCTGAGCCTCCGGGGCGAGGACGGCGCCCCGGTCTTCGCCGACGGGCACGCCTTCTCCAAGACCTTCGAGCATTTTCTGGCCGGGCAGCTCGCCTGTATCCGGGAGCTCATGCTCTTTCTCGCACCCAACGTAAACTCCTACAAGCGCTACGCGCCTGGCTCCTTCGCCCCGACGGCCATCGCCTGGGGCAAGGACAACAGAACCTGCGCCTTCCGCGTCGTGGGTCACGGCCCCTCCCTCAGGGTGGAGTGCCGGATACCAGGGGGGGACGTGAACCCGTACCTCGGGATAAGCGCGATGATCGCCGCCGGACTGCATGGCATCGAGGAGGAGCTGCCGCTGGAGGAGGAGTTCGTCGGCAACGCCTACGGCGCACAGGACAAACCGCACGTGCCGCGCAACCTCTACGAGGCCCGCGAGCTGTTCGCAAAAAGCGGGGTCGCCCGCCGGGCGTTCGGCGAGGAGGTCGTAGAGCACTACCTCAACATGGCCCGCGTGGAGATAGAGGCTTTCGAAGCCGCCGTCACCGACTGGGAACGCTACCGGAACTTCGAGCGGCTGTGAGACCCAGGGTCGGGATAACCGCGGCCGTGGAGCGTATCAGCTACGGCGCCTGGAGCGGGGTGGAGGCGGCGCTCTCTCCCATCGGGTACGTGCGGGCGGTGAGCGAGGCCGGTGGAAGGGCCCTGCTTCTGCCCCCGGAGCCCGAAGGCACGGAGAGACCCGAAGAGCTTCTCGGGTTGCTCGACGCCCTCGTGCTCACCGGGGGCGCCGGTGACATAGACCCGGCCCTGTACGGTCAGCGGCCGCATCCCGAGACCGGCCCCATACAGCCCGGGCGGGACGCTTTCGAGATCTCGCTCGCCAGGGCCGCGGTGGAGAGAGATATGCCCGTCCTCGGCATCTGCCGCGGGATGCATCTGCTCAACGTGGCCTTCGGGGGCTCTCTGGAGCAGCACCTGCCCGAGGTGGTCGGGCACGAGGGGCACCGGCGGGTGCCCGGCAGGTTCTCCGAGCACGAGGTGAGCCTGGAGCCGGGATCCCTGGCGGCCCGGGCCTGCGGGGGCGAGCGGGTCAGGGTCAAGTCCCACCACCACCAGGGCATAGCCGAAGTGGGGGAGGGGCTGATCCCCACCGGCTGGGACGCGGAGGACGGCACCGTGGAGGCCATAGAGATGCCCGGCAAAAGGTTCGTGCTGGGAGTCCTCTGGCATCCGGAAGAAGACAGGGAGAGCCGTCTGATCCGGGCTCTCGTGGAGGAGGTGGAACTGGTTTGATAGAGGTCGTTAACCCGGCCACCGAGGAGGTGCTGGAGCGCCTGGAGCCGGCCTCCCGCGAGGAGGTCGACGCCGCCGTGGAGCTCGCCAGAGAGGCCTTCCCCGTTTGGAGGGATCTTCCGCCCGCAGACCGCGCCCGGCTGCTGCGGAGGCTCGCGGAGGCGCTTGACGACGAGCGGGAGGCGCTCGCCCGCATCGAGTCCGAGAACGTCGGTAAGCCGATAGCCTCGGCCCGCGCCGAGATGCAGATGGTGGTGGACACCTTCGACTACTACGCGGGGGCGCCGGAGCGTCTGCTGGGAGAGACCATCCCCGTTGCCGGGGGGGTGGACGTGACCTTCCGGGAGCCGCTCGGGGTGGTCGGGCTCATCGTCCCCTGGAACTTCCCGCTGCAGATAGCGAGCTGGAAGGTCGCGCCGGCGCTGGCCGCGGGCAACACCGTGGTCCTCAAGCCGGCGGAGCTCACGCCCCTCACGGCGCTCAGACTCGAGCGCCTCGCGAGGGAGGCCGGCCTCCCCGAGGGCGTTCTCAACGTGGTCGTGGGGCCGGGCGAGGTCGCCGGAGCACGCCTCGTCGAGCACCCCGCGGTGGCCAAGATAGCCTTCACCGGCTCCACGGAGGTCGGAAAGAAGATAATGGCAGCCGCCGCCGGTACCATAAAGCGCGTCACCCTGGAGCTCGGGGGCAAGTCCGCGAGCCTCGTCTTCGCCGATGCGGATCTCAAGCGAGCCGCCGCGGCGGCCCCCATGGCCGTCTTCGACAACGCCGGGCAGGACTGCTGCGCCCGCTCGCGCATCCTCGTCGAAAGGAGCGTCTTCGAGGAGTTTATGTCCCTGCTCGAGCCGGCGGTGAAGAGCTTGAGGGTCGGGGATCCGCGGGATGAAGCCACCCAGATGGGGCCCCTGATCTCCGCCTCCCACCGTGAGCGGGTTGCTTCCTACGTCTCCGGGGATGCGCCCGTCGCCATAAGGGGCGAGGCTCCGGACGGCAGGGGCTTCTGGTACCCGCCCACGGTGCTCGCGCCCGTGTCCAACGAGGACAGGGCCGCCAGGGAGGAGATCTTCGGTCCCGTGGCCGTCGTGATCCCCTTCGATGACGAAGCGGAGGCCGTTAGACTGGCGAACGACACCATCTACGGCCTCTCCGGCTCGATCTGGACCCGGGATGTTGCGAGGGCGCTCCGCGTGGCGCGGAGGGTGGAGACCGGCACCCTCTCGGTGAACTCCAACACCTCCGTGCGCGTCGCCACCCCTTTCGGGGGCTTCAAGCAGTCGGGGATCGGGCGCGAGCTCGGGCCTCACGCGCTGGATCACTACACTGAGGTGAAGAACGTCTTCGTCGCTACGGAGGAGGGTTAAAGAAATATGCCGGGACGCCTGGAAGGCAAGGTCGCCGTCATTACCGGCGCCGCGAGCGGTATAGGCCGCGAGAGTGCCCGGAGGTTCGCCGAAGAGGGGGCCGGGGTGTGCGTGGCGGACCTGGACCCGCGCGGCAAGGAGGTGGCCGCCGCCGTGGACGGCCTGTACCTGCGCGTGGACGTCACCGACCCCGAAGACGTGCAGCGAATGTACCGGGAGGCCGCAGATTACTTCGGTCATCTGGATGTCCTCTTCAACAACGCCGGCATCTCTCCCCCCGAGGACGGCTCCATCCTCGAGACCGATCTTGAAGCCTGGCAGCGAGTCCAGGACGTCAACCTCAAGAGCGTCTACCTGTGCTGCAAATACGGCATCCCATACCTGCTGCAGAACGGCGGCGGCTCGGTGATAAACACCGCCTCGTTCGTCGCGGTGATGGGCGCGGCCACCTCCCAGATCTCCTACACCGCCTCCAAGGGCGGTGTTCTGGCCATGAGCCGTGAGCTCGGCGTGCAGTTCGCCAGGCAGGGCGTGCGGGTTAACGCCCTGTGCCCCGGGCCCGTCAACACCCCCCTCCTGCAGGAGCTCTTCGCCAAGGACCCGGAGAAGGCCGCCCGGCGGCTCGTGCACCTGCCCATGGGCCGCTTCGCCGAGGCGGCCGAGATCGCCAACGCCGCCCTCTTCCTCGCCTCCGACGAGGCCTCCTACATTACCGCCTCCACCTTTCTGGTTGACGGTGGCCTCTCCGGGGCATACGTTACACCGGAGTGAGGAGTTCTACGTAAAGCTAGAGTACATCAACCCCTTGAGCTCCATAAAGGCGCACATTGCCAAGTACATAACGGACAAAGTTCCTCCTTGTACTTTGGAATATGTCTACAATCCGATGGTGTGGGCGCGACAGACAGATTCCTCCTTGGTTTAAGCTTCACTAGGTAAGACCGTATGAAAGCCAGGGTCGTCGCGCCCTTTAGCGAACTCTTCGGAGGAGCCCGAACAGTTGCTTGGGCCGCCCTACTACAGGTCGAGCCTGCGTCCGCACGGTTGGGCTTCCGAAGGAAGGGAGAACAACACAATTGAGTTCCGCCACCAAAACCTGTATGAGAGTATGTCTCCAAAGCTCGCCTGGACGTGGCCATCCTCCCCACAGGAGAATCTTTCGTTGTCTCCAACGATGAGGAAGGCTTCGATGAGCTTGTGGGCAGGCTCCGAGAAGAGACGCCTATCACTGTGGTGGTCTTGGAGGCCAGCGGCGGCTTCGAGCGTCCCGTCGCCGCCGCGCTCGCTGCGGCAAAGATCGCCGTTGCGGTAGTCAACCCAAGACAGAGTAGGAACTTCGCCAGAGCCACGGGCAAGCTCGCCAAAACCGATCGACTCGATGCCAGGGTCCTCGCCCATTTTGCCCAAGCTGTCCAACCCCTCCCCAGGGCTCTTCCTGATGAGGAAGCCCGGGAGTTTCAGGCGATCCTCGCCAGAAGAGCCCAGATCATCTCCATAATGACCGCCGAGAAAAACCATCTGGGCGCCACAGCTTCCAAGGCTGTCGCCGGGCATATCCAAACCCACCTGCGCTGGCTGGAAAAGGAGCTCGCCCGAACCGACAGGAACCTCGACGAAGCCATCGAGAACAAGCCCACTTTCAAGGGAAACAAGGCCCTTTTGAAGAGCCTGCCGGGGGTTGGTCCCGTTCTTTGCAGGACGCTCTTGGCCGAACTTCCTGAGCTGGGCTCCCTCGCTAGTAGGGAGCTCTCGGCTCTGGTAGGAGTCGCTCTCCTCAATCGCGACTCGGGAACTTTCAGGGGCCGTCGGACCATCTGGGGTGGAAGAGCGCGGGTGAGAGAAGCCCTCTACATGGCGGCTCTGGTTGCCAGCCGGCACAACCCCCACATCAAGTGCTTCTACGAAAGGCTGCTTAAGGCCGGTAAGCCCAAGAAGGTAGTACTGGTGGCGTACATGAGGAAGCTCTTGGTGATTCGGGGCGCCGTACTCAGAGACCGCACTCCCTGGAGGTTCTCTCATGCCCTAAACCCCTGACTCCTCACAACAGTTGCTTCCTCTCGCTTGCTGGATGGAAGGATACGAAAAAGGCGGCTCCCGTGAGGGAGCCGCCCCGGGAGAGGAGGACTTCTATCCGAACAAACGCCGCATCAGCAGCCCGCCGCCTATGAGAGATGCTCCGCCGATGAGGGCCGCCGGCAACGTCCCGCCGGTGTTCGGGAGGACGGCCACCGCCGGAGAGGACGCGGAGGAGACCGGGGGCGCGCTCGAATACTGGTCGGTCGCCGCGGTCGTGCTCGCCGCGCTGGATGCGGGGGTGGTGCCGGCCGGCGGATCGCCTGAGGAGTCCGCGCCGGAGAAGCTGTAGCTCGTGCTCACCACCTCCCCGGGCGTGAACAGCTTGGAGTGGGACTCGATGGTCTGGATAGCGCTGCCCGTCGGGGAGAGTACGTAGGAGAACGAGACCGGTTTGTCGGTGGGAACGGGTATCTTCACCGTATAGGTCCCCCCGTCCCGGCACGTCGGACCGACGGCTCCCGGCTTCGTCGAGCAGAAGAACCCCGCCGGAACTTCGCCTCCCGGGTCGGTGAACAGGTAGAAGCTCTCTCCCTCGGGTACCCGTCCGTGCAGCGTCAGCTGGAAGACTATCGGGATCGTGCCCCCACTTCGCCCCAGGGCGTCCGCATACGCAGGAGAGCCCGCGAACAGCGCCACGCCGGCCACCGCCATGAGAGTCACGAGCCGCTTCATGCCATCTCCTTTCTCCCGCATCCAACGCCTCTTGGACAATGCTAAGTGATCAGGATAACGATTGGATTACAACCAAAAAAACGTTCGATAACGCTTGGGGGAGGTCCGAGGAGGACGGTTGTGCTAGGCTTATGTCGTCCGATGAGGGCTGCGGGAGAGAGCCGCCCTGGGCGGCCGCCGAAGGTGAAAGGCTCTTTCTGGGTGGGGGCCGAATCTCTCAGGCGAAAGGACCGTGGCCGGAGGACGTCCTGGAGAGACCGGTCCTGCGTGGGCTGGCGCCGACGGGGTAACACTCTCAGGCCTTTGGGACAGGACGGGAAGAAAAGACGTCCGGACCCTGAAAGGATAGGGGGTGCAGCCGCGTGGCGCGCTACACACCGCACACTGAAGAGGATGTGAGGGAGATGCTCGAGGCGATCGGGGTCTCCTCCGTCGACGACCTCTTCTCCGATGTTGCCCCGAAGTTCGAGGGAGAGCTCGCCCTTCCGCCGGCGGCGAGCGAGTACGAGGTCTTGAGCGAGGCCGAGGAGCTGGCGGCGAGGAACGCGACCGGGATGCCCGTCTTCCTCGGCGCGGGGGCCTACGACAGGATAGTGCCGGCCGCCATCGGCGCGATAGTCTCCCGCGGGGAGTTCCTGACCTCCTACACGCCCTACCAGCCGGAGGTGAGCCAGGGCACGCTCGCGGCGACCTTCGAGTTCCAGTCGGTCGTCTGCGAGCTCACCGGGATGGAGGTGGCGAACGCCTCGGTCTACGACGGGGCGAGCGCCTGCGCCGAGGCGGCGCTCATGACCGCGCGTCTGACGAAGCGGGACCCGAAGGTCGCGCTCTCGGCGAACCTGAACCCCCGCTACCGGGAGGTCATCGAGACCTACGGCGTAGAGACCGTGGATCTCCCCTTCAGGGAGGGGACCACCGACTTCTCGGAGCTTCCGGAGGACCTCTCCTGTGTCTTCGTCCAGAGCCCGGGGTTCTTCGGCACCGTCGAGGACGTCGGGGCCGCCGCGGAGGCGGCGCACGGGGTGGGGGCGCTCTGCGTCGCGGTCTGCGACCCGATAGCCCTCGCCGTCCTCGAGCCGCCGGGCGGCCTGGGGGTGGACGTGGCGGTGGGAGAGACCCAGCCTCTGGGGATGCCGCTCGGCTTCGGGGGCCCCTACGCCGGCTACATGGCCACCCGCGAGCGCTTCGTGCGCCAGCTCCCCGGACGTATCGTCGGGGAGACGGTGGACAGGGAGGGCCGGGTAGCCTACGTGCTCACCCTGAGGGCCCGCGAGCAGGACATCCGCCGGGCGCGGGCCACCTCCAACATCTGCACCAACCAGGCGCTCTCGGCTCTGACCGCGACAGTCTACGCCTCGCTGATGGGGCCGGAGGGACTGCGGGAGGTGGCGGAGCTCTCGATCTCCAAGGCCCACTACCTGACCGGGAGGCTGCAGGAAGCCGGCTTCTCGCTGCGGTATCCCGAAGCCCCGTTTCTCTGGGAGTTCGCCGTCGAGATGCCGGACGTGGAGAAGGCCAACGAGGCGCTGCTCGAACGCGGCATCGTCGGTGGGCTCGACCTCGGTGACGGGGCGATGCTCGTCGCGGTGACGGAGAAGAGGAGGAAGGAAGACCTCGACCGTTTCGTGGAGGTGGTGGTGGATGCCCGCTAGTCTGATCCGTGCGAAGAGCCGCCCCGGCAGGCGGGGATACACCCTTCCCGCCCCCGACGTGCCGGAGGTGCCGCCCGAGAAGATCCTGCCGGAGGGGGCGCTCCGCAAAGAGAGGCCCGATCTCCCCGAGGTCGACGAGCCCACCGTCGTCCGGCACTACACCAACCTCTCGCGCGAGAACTGGGGGATAGACACCAACTTCTACCCGCTGGGCTCGTGCACGATGAAGCACAACCCGCGTGCCAACGAGGCCGCCGCGGCGATCCCCGGCTTCGCCCGGCTCCATCCGCTGCAACCCGAGGAGCAGGTGCAGGGTGCGCTCGAGTTGATGCACCGGCTCGCAGCCTTCCTCTCCGAGGTCTCCGGGTTCCCCGCCGTCTCGCTCGCGCCGCTCGCCGGGGCGCAGGGCGAGCTCACCAGCATCCTCATGATAAGGAAGTACTTCGAGGACGCTGGGGACGAGGGGCGCACCACGGTCCTCATCCCCGCCACGGCGCACGGGACCAACCCGGCGACCGCGGCGATGGCCGGCTTTAAGGCCGTGGAGATAGGGCTCGACGAGCGTGGCTGCGTGGACGTCGGCGAGCTCGAAGAGAAGGTGGACGAGACGACCGCGGCGCTCATGATCACCAACCCCAACACCTGCGGGGTCTACGAGCGCAACATCGAGGAGATCGCCTCCATCCTGCACCGGTCCGGCGCGTTCCTCTACATGGACGGGGCGAACATGAACGCCAACCTCGGCCGCATGCGCCCATCAGACGCCGGGGCGGACATCATGCACTTCAATTTGCACAAGACCTTCTCCACCCCCCACGGCGGCGGCGGGCCGGGCTCGGGCGCGATCGCCTGCTCCGAGCGGCTCGCTCCCTTCCGTCCCGACCCGGTCGTCGAGGAGCGCGACGGCACCTACCGCCTCGTGCGTCCGGAGAAGTCCATCGGCCGGGTCGGAGCCTTCCACGGCAACTTCGGCCAGATGGTCCGGGCCTGGAGCTACATCAGGATGCACGGCCCCGATCTCAAGGAGGTCTCCGACCTCGCCGTCCTGAACGCGAACTACGTCCGGGCCCGCCTGAAGGGCACCTACGATTCGCCCTACGAGGGCCCCTGCAAGCACGAGGTCGTCGTGCAGCCCCCGAAAGGGGTGAAGGCGCTGGACGTGGCCAAGGGCCTCATCGACCGCGGCTTCCACCCGCCGACGATCTACTTCCCCCTCGTCGTGAAGGAGGCGCTCCTGATCGAACCGACCGAGACCGAATCGAAGGAGACCCTCGACGACTTCGTCGGCGCGATGCTCGAGATAGCGCAGGACGAGCGGCTCGAGGA
>JAIMBO010000102.1 GCA_023511405.1 Rubrobacteraceae bacterium | reverse complement strand
CTTCCTCTCCGCCGCCCTCGCGGCGACCGGACGCTACGAGGAGGCGGCCGAGGCGGCCACCGAGGCGATAAGGCGCGACCCAGAGTACGGGCTAGCCTACTACAACCGGGCGATGGTCGAGCGCCGGCTCGGGCACAAGGGCCGCGCGATAAAGGACCTCCGCCGCTCGCTGGAGGCCGACCTCCCCCGCCGCTTCAAGGGAAACGTGCACGCGGTTCTGGAGGAGATGACCTCTTGAGCTTCCTCTACCCGGCGCTCGGCGGGCTGGTCATCCTGTTTTTCCTCGCCCTCGTCGCGGCCCGCCAGTCCCGGGACCTGCTGCGCGCCCGGGCCTACATGGACTTCGTCTGGAGGCTCATCCCATTCTGCACCACGGGCGTGCTCCTCGTCCTCCTGCCCTTCGTGATGCAGCAGGCCATCCCCGGCACCAACTACATGCAGGTGCTCGCCATCTACCTGGTGGGATCCGTCGTGATCATCGCACTGATGGCGCTCGGGGTCTCTCCGGCGGAACGCCGGGCGGCCCGGGCTTTCCGCCGGGAGGAGTACGAGAAGGCGGCCTCGATCTACGAGCAGCTGCTCAAGGAAAGGCCCCTGCCCCGCTACTACTCGGCGCTCGCCGCCTGCCTGGACGCCGCCGGAAACCACCACGCCGCCCTGGACGCCGCGGACCGGGCGGTGAAGCTCGACCCGAAGCTCGGGATCGCCTACTACAACCGGGCCTCGGCGCACGCTGCGCTCGGCGAGAGAGACCTCGCTATAAGCGACCTGCGTGCCGTCTTCCACGCCGACTCGGACCGCCGCCTGCGCCGCGCCGCCGAACGCGCCCTGAAGGGCCTGGAAGGGAGGTAGGCCCGGACGGCTCAGGCTCCCTTCTCCACCGCAGCCCGCGGGGAGAAGGTGAACGCCGCCCAGTGGATGAGGAGGCTGTAGAGGTAGAGGCCCATCGCGAGCGCGGCCGCGACCGTGCCCTTCCCGGCCCAGAGCAGCGGCCACTCGGGCGGGATGTACTGCAACGCCAGCAGAAGCAGCGCCGGAGCGTAGCGCCGGCGGGCGAGGAGCACCAGGATGCCCGGGGCGAGGAGCATCAGGTAATTGTTCCAGGAGATCGGTGAGAGGAGCAGCGAGGCTGCGACCATGGCCCACAAACCCGTCTCCGAGTCCCTCCACACCCGGTAACAGGTGTACAGGAGCAGCAGGATCGCGACGGCGTACGCCACGTAGATCATCACCGGCGCTTCGGCGAGCGCGCGGGAGTAGGGATTCCTGGTGAAGAGCCTCGCCGCGGTCCCCGGGAGCGAGGCGTTGTCCCAGTAAGGGTCGACCGAGTTCCCGAACGCCACCCGCAGCCACTCCATGGTGCTCCACGGCCCGAGGGCGAGGGCCGCACCCAGCGTCGCCAGCGCTCCGGCCGCCACCGCCGACCCGAAGGAGACCCACCGGCCGCGCATCACGTACCACAACAACGCCGGCGCGAGCGAGGGCTTCACCGCCACCGCAAGGCCGAGGGCGACGCCGGAGAGGACCCGGCGCCCGCGCCTGTCGGCGACCCAGGAAGCGACGAGCGCGAGGGTGACGACCGCGTATATCTGTCCCAGCGCGAGCGTGGCGAGCAGCGGCGAGGAGAGGAAGAGCGCCCCCGCGGCGAAGGAGGCCCATCCCCCGCCCAGGCGCAGCTCGTGGGCCGTCCAGGCCGTGTAGCAGACGAAGAGAAGCAGCGTCAGCAGGACGAAGATGCGGTAGGCATCGAGCGGCTCGAGCAGGCCGAGCGGGGAGAACACCAGGGTCCAGAACGGTGGGTTCAGGTTCGGGAGGGTGGCGCCCGTGTGGTAGATGTCGCCCCCACCCCACACCGCCTCAGCCGAGAGCCAGAAGGTCTGGAAGTCCACGTGGACCTTCATGGAGGTCGTGGCGATCCGGGAGAGCGTCATCCCACCGGAGTGCACGTTGACCCACGAGCCGAGCACGAACGCCGCCACAGCGGCGGCGAGCACCAGCGCATCGAGGAGGATTGCGGGTTTCCTCTGGCCCCGGATCATACGGGGCAATCATACGCCACCAGAGAAGCGGCATTCAGCGAAGCGGAGAGGGGGGGATTCGAACCCCCGGCGCCGGGATAACCGACGCTACGGTTTTCGAGACCGCCGCATTAGTCCGCTCTGCCACCTCTCCGCGGGAGAGTTTAACCTACGTGTCCGCTCCCGTCAGGACCCCTCATCCCGGAGACCACCTCACGCGCCGCGGCGAAGGCGGCGTTGGCGGCGGGCACCCCGCAGTAGACGGCGCTCTGCAGCAGGACCTCCTTTATCTCCGCGAGGCTCATCCCGTCCTCGAGCGCGGCCCGGATGTGCATCTTCAGCTCCTCGAGGTGCCCGAGCGCGACGAGCGCGGTGATGGTCATGCACCGGCGGGTCTTGCGGTCGAGGCCGGGGCGGGTCCAGATCCCGCCCCACGCGTAGCGGGTGATGAACTCCTGGAAGTCCGCGGTGAGGTCGTCCGCGCTCGCGAGCGCCCGGTCTACGTGTTCGTCCCCGAGCACCTCCCGGCGTACCCTGAGCCCCTCCTCGTAGTCCCTTCCGCTCACGAGGTGAGGTGCTCCATTATGGCCCGGGTGACCTCCTCGGGATGCTCGATGTTCACCAGGTGCGCGGAATCCTCCACCACGATCATCCGCGCGTCGGGGATGGCGTCCCGGATGGCCTCGCCGTGCTCCGGCGGGGTCGAGGGGTCGTCGGCCGCGGCGATGACGAGCGTCGGGGCCTTTATCCGGCCGAGGCGGCCGCGCAGGTCCATCTCCCGGATCGCCTCGCAGCAGCCCGCGTACCCCTCGGCCGGGGTCTCGCGCAGCATCCGACCGACCTTCTCGACCTTCTCCGGGTGCTCCCGGCGGAAGCGGGGGGTGAACCAGCGCTCGAGCACCATCTCCTCCATCACGGCGACCCCGTGCTCGCGGGCCGTCTTGGCCCGCTCGGTCCAGCTCTCCTTCGGCCCGAGGAGCGCCGAGGTGCAGCAGAGCACGAGCCGCTCGACGCGCCCGGGGACCTCGCTCGCTACCCACATCCCGACCATACCTCCGATCGAGAGCCCGCAGAAGGAGAACCGGTCGATCCCGAGCCGGTCCAGAAGTGCGAGCACGTCCCCGCCCAGATCGTCGATCGTGTACGGTCCCGGCGGGACCGGGGAGCCGTCGTGCCCCCGGTAATCGTAGCGCACGAGGCGGAAGCGCTCCCGCAGCACCTCCGCCTGATCGTCCCACATCTCGAGCGTCGTGCCCAGGGAATTGGACAGCACCAGTACCGGCGCGTCCTCGGGACCCTCCAGCTCGTAATGCACCTCCACGCTCAACCCTGCACCTCCTTGCGGTATAGCTCCAGAGCCCGGTCCACGAAAGCCCCCGCAGACCCGAGATACCCCGCCGGGTCGAGAGCCCGATCGAGCTCCTCCCCGGAGAGCGTCCCGGCGATGGCCTCCTCGGCGAGAAGCTCCTCCCGGAAGGCCCCGCCCCCAGAGGCGGTCCGGCGCGCCGCCCGCTCGACGGCCTCGTGCGCCGCGAGCCGCCCGATGCGCCCCGCGGCCGCCGTGACGACCCGTTCGGCGAGGATGAGACCCTCGGTCGCGCCCAGGTTCTGCCGCATCCTCTCCGGATGGACCTCGAGCCCCTCCACCACCTCGCGCACCGCGCACACGGCCCCGCCGGCGTGGGCGAGCGCCCCGCCGAGCGCCTCCCACTCGGCGTGCCAGGAACCGAAGGCCGGCCGCTCGTGCTCGGTCGCCATCGCCTCCTGCAGGGTACTACAGAAGACCCGCACCCGGCGGCAGCTCGCCGCGGCGGTCACGCAGAGGATGGGGTTGCGCTTGTGCGGGAGCGTAGAGGAGCCCCCGCGCCCCTCTCCGGCGGGCTCGGCGACCTCCCCCACCTCGGTCTGCGCCATGAGGATGATATCTCGGGAGATCTTCTCCAGCGCGCCCGCGAGCAGGGAGAGCGCCCCGCCGGCGCGGGCGATGCGCGAGCGCTCGGCGTGCCAGGGGAGCGCGGGCTCCGCAAGGTCGAGCAGCCGGGCGAAGTTCTCGAGCACCACGACCCCCGCTTCCCCGAGCGAGGCGAGCGTCCCGGCCGCACCCCCGAGCTGAGCCGCGAGCCCGGTGCGGCGCACCTCCAGCAGGGCCCGGCGCGCCTCGAGCACCCCGGCGAGCCAGCCGGCGGCCTTGAGCCCAAACGTCGTAGGGAGGGCCTGCTGCAGGAGCGTCCTCGCGGGCATGAGGGTCTCCCGGTGCTCCCCGGCGAGCCGGGCGCACGCTGCGCAGACGGCGTCCACCTCGGGCAGGAGCATGTCGAGGGTGCGCCGGAGGAGGAGCATCGCCGCCGTGTCGGTGATGTCCTGGCTCGTCGCGCCCCGGTGGACGTGGCGGGCGGCCTCCTCCGAGACCCCGGAGACCCGCGCGGTGAGCTCCTTCACCAGGGCCGGCACGGGGTTCCCGGCGGCAGCGGCCCTCTCCCCGATCACCCGCGGGTCGTAGAGCTCGGCCCGGCAGCAGGCGGCTATGGCCCCGGCGTCCCGTTCGCCGATGAGCCCGGCCTCCGCCTCGGCGCGGGCGAGGGCCGCCTCCGCGTCGAGCATCGCCTGCAGCCACGCCCGGTCGGAGACGGCCTCGCGGAAGCGCTCGGGGACGAAGATGGGCCCGAAGAGCTCCCCGCTCATTCGGAGAGCTTGAAGAAGGCCGTCTGCCCCTCGCCCTGCAGGCGGATGTCGAAGCGGTAGCGGTTCTCGCCCTCTTTGCGGGCGATGAGGGTCTCTCGCAACCTCTCGTCCGCTATCGAGCGGAGCACGGGGTCTCCGGCGTTCGCCTCCGCCTCGTCTTCGAAGTAGATGCGGGTTATGAGCTGCTTCAGGAGCCCCCGGGCGAAGACCGCGACCATGATGTGCGGCGCCTGGGTCGTCCCTTCGGGGCCGGGAACGGGGCCTGGCTTGAGGGTGACGAACGAGAAGCGCCCCTCCTCCACGGTGCCCGAGCGGCCGAAGCCGTGGAAGCCCTCCTCCAGGGGAAGCTCCTCCCGGTCGTCTGTGGGGTGGTCGTAGCGGCCGGAGGGTGCGGCCTGCCAGATCTCGACGAGCCCGTCCGTCACGGGGTCGCCCGCGCCGTCGTAGAGGGTGCCCTCGATCCTTATGGCCTGCGGATGATCCGGGGAGACGAGCTCCGACCAGTCCTCGCGCAGCAGACCCAGGCTCAGGTAGGGGCCGACCGTCTGCGAGGGGGTGAGACGCAGCTTTTGCACCTTCTCCTCCGTCATGCGTGCGGCCTCTCGAACGGGGTGGCGTAGCGGCCCTCGAGCACGATGTCGAAGCGGAAGCCGAGCGCCTCCTCCGGGATGGTCGCGTCGAGGTCGAAGGAGGAGATCATGCGCTCCCGCGCCTTCTCGTCGCGCACGGAGTTGAAGATCGGGTCCTGGTAGAAGAGCGGGTCCCCGGGGAAGTACATCTGGGTCACGAGCCGGCTCCTGAACGCCCGCCCGAACAGCGAGAAGTGGATGTGCGCCGGGCGCCAGGCGTTGTAGTGGTTCTGCCAGGGGTAGGCCCCGGGCTTTATGGTGACGAAGCGGTAGTAGCCGTCATCGTCGGTCAGGGTCCTTCCCGCCCCGCTGAAGTTCGGGTCTATCGGGGCCGGGTGCTGGTCGACCTTGTGCCGGTAGCGCCCGGCGGCGTTGGCCTGCCAGATCTCGACGAGGGTGTTCCTGACCGGGCGCCCGTCGCCGTCGAGGACCCGGCCGTGTACGATGATCTTCTGCCCCTGCGGCTCGCCCTCGTGCTGGCGGGTGAGGTCGTTGTCGAGCTCGCCCGGCCTGTGGTGCCCGTAGACCGGACCGGTGACGTCCGAGAGGGTCTTGGGCAGGATGATCAGGGGCTCCTTCGGCGCCCGGAGCCGCGTCCCGACGTAGTCGGGGTAGAGGTATGGCGGCTGCTCGATCTCGTCCTCCTGCGGGACGAGGATCTTGCTCCGGTTCTCCGCTGGTTTGTGTTGCACCTTCCTTCCGGCCTCCTCTCTAGTTAGTCCACCTTCTCGAGGACCATGGCGATACCCTGGCCCACCCCGATGCACATCGTCGCGAGCCCCAGCGTCGCGTCCTCCCTGCGCCGCATTTCGTGCACCAGCGTGGTGAGGAGGCGCGCCCCGGAGCATCCCAAAGGGTGTCCGAGCGCGATCGCGCCGCCGTTGGGGTTGAGCCTCTCGTCCTCGGGGTCCATCCCCCACTCGTAGAGCACGGCGAGGACCTGCGCCGCGAACGCTTCGTTCAGCTCGACGAGGTCGATGTCGTCCAGCGTTATGCCCGCCCGCTCGAGCGCCTTCCGCGTCGCGGGAACGGGCCCTATGCCCATCACCCGCGGCGGCACCCCGGCGACGCCTATGCTCCTTATCCTCGCCAGGGGCTCGAGGCCGTGGGCCTTCGCGTACTCCTTCGAGACGACGAGCACCGCCGCCGCCCCGTCGTTGAGGGGCGAGGAGTTCCCGGCGGTGACCGTCCCTCCCGGCTTGAAGACGGGCTTCAGTCTGGCGAGCTTCTCCAGGGAGGTGTCGCGCCTCGGTCCCTCGTCGGCCTCGACGAGACGCTCCTCTTTTCTGGTCTTCACCGTGACGGGGACTATCTCCTCGCGCAGCCGCTTTTCGTCCTGGGCGGCGATGGCCTTCCTGTGGCTGCCGAGGGCGAAGCGGTCCTGCCTCTCGCGCGAGATCTCGTACTTCCCGGCGAGGTCCTCGACGAGGTTCTCGGCGGTCATCCCCAGAGAGTCGGTGTGGCCCCACTCCTCCATCTTCGGGTTGGTGAGCCGCCAGCCCAGAGTCGTGTCGTACAGCGTGGTGTGCCCGGTGGGGTACGCCCTCTCGGGCTTCGGCATCACCCACGGCGCGCGGCTCATCGACTCGACCCCGCCGCCGACGTAGACGTCGGCCTCGCCGAGCATGACGGCGCGGGCGGCCTGCGCCACGGCCTCGAGCCCGGAGCCGCACAGTCTGTTCACCGTGGCCCCCGCCACCTCCAGGGGAAAGCCCGCCAGGATCAGGCTCATCCTCGCGACGTTGCGGTTGTCCTCCCCGGCCTGGTTGGCGCACCCGAAGTAGACGTCCTCGACCTCGGAGGGCGGGACGCCGGTGCGCCGCATGAGCTCGGAGAGGGCTATGGCCCCGAGGTCGTCGGGGCGTACCGGGGAGAGGGCCCCGCCGTGCCTGCCGACGGGCGTCCTCACCGCCCCGACGATCCAGGCTTCGTTTGCTCCTCCGTATGCCATCCGCTACAGGCTCCTCTCTCTCATCCCGCTCCTTCTTTCCTCGCCGCCTCGGTCTTCCTCCTGAGCTCGCGCAGGACCCCAAGCTCCTCTTCGGTGGGAGGAGCGGTGGTCTTCAGGTCGTCGGAGACGGCGAGATCCCAGCCGGTCTGCTCTCTCACCTGATCGACCTCCACCCCGGGGTGGACGGCGACGAGCTCGAGCTCTCTGCTCTCCTCCCGGGGCCTCAGGATGCCGAGGTCGGTTATGACCATGGTGGGGCCCGCCCCGGTGTAGCCGAGCCCTTCTCTGGACTTCCCGCCCTTGTAGTGCCCGACGGAGGTGAGGAAGTCCAGGTTCTCGACGAAGGCGCGCCTCTTGTGCCTCAGGATTATGATCACCTCTTTCGCCGAGGCGGCTATCTCGGGTGCGCCCCCGGCCCCGGGCAGCCTCACTTTGGGCTTCTGGTAGTCGCCTATGACGGTGGTGTTTATGTTGGCGTAGCGGTCTATCTGGGCCGCGCCCAGGAACCCCACGTCTATGCGACCGCCCTGCAGCCAGTAGTTGAAGATCTCCGGCACCGTGACCACCGAGTCCGCGTGCTCGGCGAGTTCCCCGTCTCCTATGCTGAGCGGCAACACCTCGGGTTTTGCCCCTATGGTCCCGGACTCGTAGATGAGCATGCAGTTGGGGGCGTGGGTCTTCCTGGCCAGGTTCGCGGCCTCGGAGGGCAGCCCTATCCCGACGAAGCACAGCACCCCATCTCTGAGCTCCCTCGCGGCGGCGATGGACATCATCTCGTCCGCCGCGTAGTCCATCCGGGAGGACTTTTCTTCCTGATGGCTTCTCATCGGGAGACGATCCCCTCCTTTTCTATGCTCTTCAGGTGGGAGGCGTAGTCTTCGACCCCCATCACGTGGCGTTCCATCCACTCCATGAAGGTCTCCCTGTCACGGCTTATCCCGTCCCACGCCTCGTAGAAGGTGTTGTCGCGGTCGTAGTAGCCGTGGGCGTAGGATGGGTAGGCCCCCCTCGGGACCACGCACACCGCGTCTACGGCAACGTGCGGGATCACCGTCTGGAAGTGATGCGGCTCTATCTCATCGACGACCTCCTCCACCGTGACGATCACACTCTCCGCCGAGAGCGCGGCCTCCTTCTGGATGCCGACTATCCCCCAGAGGGCCACGTTGCCCTTTCTATCCGACTGCTGGGCGTG
>JAIMBO010000101.1 GCA_023511405.1 Rubrobacteraceae bacterium | reverse complement strand
CTGCCGGGGTTGATGCACAGCGTCCTCCCGATGCGGGTGTTGCCCCGGGCCTCGTGGATGTGCCCGTGCAGCGAGAGGGCGGGCTGCCCCTCCTCTATGGCCTCGCGCACCGCCCGCGACCCGACCGGCACCGTGGAACGCCCGGCGTCTTTGGGCCTCATGTCCTCGGTGAGCTCGGGCGCGTCGTCGAGCCCCGAGTGATAGGGTGGGCAGTGAAAGTTGTAGATCGCCCTCTCGGGTGGCACCTCGAGCTGTGAGATCATCTCGCGCAGCCTCTCCGAGAGGGCCTCCTCGTCCTCCTCGCGGTAGGTGTCCCACGGGGTGCGGTTGGACCAGCCGGTCGAGACCATCTGGAAGTCACCGAAGGAGACTACCCTCCCCTCGGCGAGATGGACCTTCTTCGCGGAGGCGATGATCTCGTCGACCTCGAACTGGTCGTCGTTGCCCGGACAGACGAAACACTCCACGTCTTCCTGAGCGAGCCGCTCGTCGGCGAGACGCATCCAGCGTTCGATGGTCCCGAGCATCTGCTTGTGGAACAGCCTCTCGCGCAGCGTATCGTCGGCCTCGAGCCGGGCCACCTCCTCCGGGGTGGTGCGAAACGGGTAGTATCCTCTCCGGCGCACCAGCCGCTCGAACTCCTCCACCTCCTCTTCGCTCTCGAACTCGCGTTTGTTCTCGAGCAGCGTGGCCCGCCAGCGCCCATCCTCCTCGACTATGGGAACGAGCGCCTTGCCGGTCATGTCCCCCCCCAGAACCAGCACGTCGGCCTTGTAGTGCTTCGCCGCGTTCAGGAACTTCCTCCAGCACACCTCGGAGCCGTGGATGTCGGTGGCGAAGAAGAGCCTGGTCGTGGGATTCCTGGAAAACAGCCTGGATATCATCGTTTTTCAGGGGCCTCCTGCTACCTCTTCCGGAAGGTCATACCAGCGCTTGCGTTCCCCGATCCTGGCACGCATCCTCCAGCCGAGGGTCTTCGGCTCCTCTTCTATCCTCTCCTCGAGCTGCCGGATGCGCCGGACGATCCTCTCCTCGGCCTCCCCGGGGAGCCCGTAGCGCCCGAGGTGGGTCCTGATAGCCTCGAGGTTGGCCGTAATGGTGCGCCAGAGCCCCCAGTCGGCGGCGCACAAACGCGCTACCTGAGCCCCGTTTATGGCATCGCCGTCCTCGTCCTCCACCGGATGACCGAAGAGCAGCGCGAGCGCGTCCCGAACGTCCTTCTCGTTGAGCTCAACGATCTGCAGCTTGGTCAACAGTAGCTCGGCGAGCGGGATCGTCAGGGGCTCGAGCGTCATCCTCTCCCCGAGCGGGATCTCGTGACACATCCGAAACCTCCCGACGAGCACGTCCACCTGCCGCCCGTGCTCCTCGTCGAAGAACAACAGCCGCTCCTTGCCATAGATGGTGTTGAAGCGCCGCTGCGGCCTGTAGCCCTGCCCCTCGAAGAAACGCTGCGCCTCCGCAGAGGTCCCCTTCGGTGCGATGAAGTCGAGATCCGCATACTCCCGCTCGAACACCGTTGCAAACCCATCCCGGGCTCGCAGCCTGACCGCCACCCCCCCGAGCACCCTGAGCTCCAGCCCCCCGCGCCCCGCCTCTTCGACCACGCGCAGAGCTTCTTCTACCACCCCGGCTCGGATGTCACCCATCCATTCCCACCTCTCGCCGCCAACATGCAACCCTCCGGCGTGCGATTCTTGTATTATATACTACAACCGTTCTGTACAGCGCAACCACCTTACCATGCATCGAGAATGCTTCCGCCGCAGTATACAAGCCCGGCGGAGCACCTTCAGGCACGTTGCACCGGCCACTCATCTGTGCTATTTGTTTCATCATCAAGAAAGGGTAGCGTCATGCGCAACGAAGCGGTGAGGTGGGCTGGCATTCGGGAGGGGCTTCTCCGGGCAATCGGGGCAAGGTCCGTCGGTCGCATTTTCCGATGGGGGTTGCTCTTTCTGCGCCGGGCCTCGCAGCAGATGATGCGTCTCTTTCTACTCGGGTTGTTCGTCGGGCTTCCGTGGTGGTCGTTCGGGGCGTTCGGGAGTTGGGGTGAGATCGAGGGTGGGCAGTACCGTGCAGGACGTCGGGCGCCGCCCTCTTCGCTCTGATCTCGAAGCGCTTCGCAGGAAGCTGGAAGAAAGATCAGGAGGAGAGAGCCATGCAGGCCCGTCCGAACATACTCGTGGTGGTCTCGGACACCTTCCGCAGGGACCATCTGGGCATCTACGGCAACGCGTACATCCGCACGCCACATCTGGACGCCTTCGCGCGCTCGAGCGTGGTCTTCGAGAACCATCTGGTGGCGTCTTTTCCGACGATGCCGGCGAGGGCGGACATCCTGACCGGAACCTTTTCCTGCACGCACATGGGGTGGGAACCGCTGCCGCATCATCTGCCGACGCTCCCGGAGGTGCTCTCGCGCGCCGGGTACACGACTATGGGGGTGGTCGACACGCCCTTCTTCATCCGGGGCGGCTACGGGTACGACCGGGGGTTCGACGACTTCATCTGGGTGCGGGGGCAGGGGGACGACACCCGACCTGAGGAAAGGGCGGATGCTCGCGCGAGCTGGCGCCGCGAGTCGGACCGGATGGTGGCGCGCACGATGACCGAAGCCGAGCGGTGGCTGGAGCGGCATTACGAGGAGCCGTTCTTTCTGTACGTGGACACCTGGGATCCGCACGAGCCGTGGGACGCTCCGGAGTACTACACCCGGCTCTACCGTCCGGGTTACGACGGGAAGAAGATCTACCCGGCCTACGGCAGGTGGCGCGAGGCCGGGCTGACAGAGGACGACGTCGAGCTCGCGCACGCCACCTACTGCGGCGAGGTCACGATGGTCGACAGGTGGGTGGGGTGGCTGCTCGAGAAGCTCGAGGTGCTGGGCATCGCGGAAAAGACGGTCGTCTTCTTCCTCTCCGACCATGGCTTCTACTTCGGAGAGCACGGCTACTTCGGCAAGGCCGAGTGGGTGCACGCTCCGGAGGCCGAAATCTCGGAGGGGGCGCGGCTTCCCGACTGGCTCAGAAGGTCGTGGCTGCTCACGGTCGGCTGGTCGCCGCTCTACGGCGAGGTCACCCGGGTCCCCCTGATAGTGAGGATGCCGGGGGTTGCGCCGGGCAGGAGGAGCGCGCTCACCTGCGCCCCGGACCTCGCGCCTACCATCCTCGATCTCGTCGGCGTGGAGAAGCCATCCTCGATGCGGGGCATCTCCTTCCTCGACGTCGCGGAGGGCAAGAAGGAAGACCACCGGCCATTCGTGGTAAGCTCGTGGCCGCTGTACTTCGCGGAGGGAGAGATCACGGTCGCCGTAGACTCGCGGCCCCGGCGCATCTCGAGCTACATGCCGCTCACCGTGACAACCCGGGAGCGCTCGCTCCTCGTCGGCGGCCCGCAGGAGACCCCGGAGCTCTACGACCTCGCGCAGGACCCGGCGGAGCGACACAACATCTGGGAGACGGCGACCGGAGAAGGCACGCATCTCCTCGCCCGGGCGATAGAGTTCCTGGAGGAGCAGGGCACCCCCGAGAAGCACCTCACCCCCCGACGGGCGGTGCTCGTGAAGTACACCGGCGGCAGATACCCGGCAGACATCAGCAAGGAGGCGGGATGAGCGTAGAGGTAGAACAGGTGAGGTCCGTGGAGGTGCCGACCAGGATCGTGCACGGCCCCGGGGCCATCGGCGAGCTCGGCGCGCTGGTGCGGGAGCTCGGGACGAGGCGTCCGATGCTCGTCACCGACCCCGGCGTCGTCTCGGCCGGGCTCGCCGAGAGGGCACTCGAACACCTGGAGGGAGCCTTTCTCTTCGACAGGGTGAGGGCGAACCCCGACGTGGAGCTCGTCTCGGAAGCGAGAGAGGCCTTCCAGGAGGAGGGCTGCGACGGGATGGTGGCTCTGGGTGGCGGGAGCTCGATGGACACGGCGAAGGCCGCGGGCGTCCTGCTCGCCCATGGAGCAGACTCCATCCTCGACTACGAGTACGGCAGAAAACCAATCACCCGCCGCATCCCGCCGCTCGTCACCGTCCCGACCACCGCCGGGACCGGGAGCGAGGTCACGCTGTGGGCGGTCATAACCGACCACGAGAGGAAGATAAAGTTCAACGTCGGAGGCACCCCGCTCATCGGGGCGCACGTGGCGGTCGTCGACCCCGAGCTCACCCTCGGGCTCCCGCCGGCGATCACCGCGGCCACCGGGATGGACGCGCTCTCACACTGCATCGAGTGCTACACCTGCGACTACCACCAGCCCTTCACCGACGCCTTCTGCATCGCCGGGATCGAACTGTGCGCCCGCTGGCTGGAGACCGCCTGCCAAGACGGCAAAAACCTGGAAGCCCGCACCGGGATGGCCTACGCGGCCAACTTCGGCGGGCTCGCCTACGGGACCGAGAGCGCCGGCGCCGCCCACGCGATGAGCCAGTCCGCGGGCGGCGTCCACGAGTGCCCGCACGGCGCGCTCACCGCCCGGGTGCTAGGACCCGTCTGCGAGTACAACGCCGAAGCCGCGCCCGGACGCTACGCCAGGATCGCCCGGGCGCTCGGCGTGAAGACGGACGGCCTCACCGAGGAAGAGGCCGCCCGCGCCGGGGTCGAGGAGATCTACAGGCTCACCGAGGCGGTGGGGATCCCCACCCTGCAGCAGATGGGCTTCTCGGAGGACGAGATCCCGATGCTCGCGAAGATAGCCCACGAAGACCCCCAGACGATCGGCAACCCACGCGAGCTCGACGTCTCCGACTATGAGGAGATCTACCGCCGGGCGTTCTCCGGGAGGGAATGATGTACACCCAAAAGAAGACGGAAGACTACCGGATGTACGTCGCGGGCGAGTGGACCGGCGGGGCCACCGAATCCCGCATCCCCGCCACGAGCCCCGCGACCGGCGAGGAGATAGGCACCTTCCCCGAGGGTACCCGCGAGGACGTGCGCCGGGCGGTCGAGGCGGCGCAAAAGGCGTGGCCCATCTGGGCCGCGCGCTCCGCCTTCGAGCGGGCGCGGGCGATGGAGAGGATCGCAGATACCATCGAGGAGCGCAGAGAAGACCTGGCCCGCATCCTCGCGCTGGATCAGGGCAAGCCGCTCGAGGCCGAGGCGTACGACGAGGTGGACGAGCTCGTCGTCTACTTCAGGATGGCCGCCGCGGACGCGACCCGGCTCGACGGCGCGATGCCACCCTCGGTCGACGGTAACAAGCGCATCTTCCTCTACCGCGTCCCGCGCGGGGTCGTCGGGACGATAACCCCCTGGAACTGGCCCTACACCATGCCCGCCGAGGTCATAGCCCCGGCCCTCGCCTCCGGCAATGCCGTCGTGTGGACCCCGGCCCCCTCCACGTCCATCTGCGCCGTCAGGCTCGCCGAATGCATCGCCGAGGCGGGGCTGCCGCCGGGGCTGTTCAACCTCGTGACCGGCTACGGCCCGGTCGTCGGCGACGAGGTCGCGGCGAACCCCGGCACCGACGCCGTCGCGTTCATCGGTTCGATCGCGACCGGCGAGCAGGTCGCGCGCCGCGCCGCCGGCAAGGCGCTGCTCCTGGAGATGGGCGGCAACGGCCCCGTCGTCGTGCTGGAGGACGCCGACCTCGAACGAGCCGCCCGGGAGAGCATCCTCTCGGCGTTCCTGTGCGCCGGGCAGAGCTGCACCGCCGGGGAGCTCTTCCTCGTCCACGAGCGGGTGCGCGAGGAGTTCCTGGAGAGGCTCGAAGCAGAGATCACACGAAAGGTCAGGCTCGGCGATCCGTTCGACCCGGCGACGACCATGGGCCCGCTCAACAACGAGCCCACCGCGCAGAAGACCGACCGTCACATCGCGGACGCGCTGGAGAAGGGCGCCCGGCTGCTCTGCGGCGGCGGCCGCGCCGAAGGGTTTCCGACCCGGCTGTACTACCGGCCGACCGTGCTCGACGGCGTCACGCAAGAGATGCAGATAGCCCGCGAGGAGACCTTCGGCCCGGTCGTCCCGGTCGCGACGATAACCCACGAGTCGGAGGCGCTCGACGTCGTCAACCGCTCGCCCTACGGGCTCCTCTCCTCGGTGTGGACCCGGGACCTCGCCCGGGGGCTGCGCTTCGCCGAGGCGGTGCGCACCGGCTGGGTCAACATCAACGCCTCCTCGAACCACTGGGAGAGCCACCTCCCCTTCGGGGGGAGGTCCGGCTCACGCTCGGGGATAGGGAGGGTGGGTGGACGCCATCCGATGGAGACCTTCACCGAGCTGAAGACGGTTGTGGCGGATATCGGGTAGGGAGGGGCGAAACCCCTCCCTCGCTCAGGAGCCCTTCCCGGCCTTCTTCGCCGCCTTTATCCAGGGGTCGACGACGCGCCGGTTGTCCTTGAGCCACGCCCTGACGCCCTTCGTCGGAGTGTTCTGGCCGTGCTTGCGGATGGAGAGCTCCAGCTTGCCTAGCTGTTCTGGAGAGAGCTTCATCGCATCGAGCAACGCGTAGGCTTCGGGCTGGTCTTTCTTCAGCCCCTTGCGGACTATCGTGTAGATGTGGTCCGGCTTCCCGAAAGCATCCTTCGGATCTTCCAGGTACCTTATCGGGAAGGCGGTGAAGGCCCAGTGCGGCTTCCACAGCGTGACGACGATGGGCTTTTTGGCCGATATGGCCTTCTTGAGCGCGGCGAGCATCGCGGGGGTGCTCGAGGCCACCAGCTTGTAGTTCAGGCCGTAGGCGGGGATGACCTTGTTCTGCACGATGGACATCTCCCCCGCCCCGGACTCTATGCCGGTGATCCTGCCGCCGAATCGGCTCCTGTATTTGTTCAGGTCGGCGATGCTCTTGGCCTCGACGTAATCCGGGACGGCGAGACCGAGCGTGCCGGCTCCCTCGTACCAGGATGGAAGCCGGGTCACCTCATCGCCGAACTTCTTCCAGTAGCTGGCGTGGGTCTTCGGCAGCCACACATCCTGAAAGGTATCGAGGTCTCCGCCCGCGACCCCCTGAAACAGCGCCCCGGCCTCGAGCGTCTTCAGCGTCACTTCGCCGTAGCCCAGGTGCTCCTGCAGCAGGATTTTGGTCAGGTTCGCGACCGCAACATCCTCGTCCCAGCCGATGTTGCCCACCTTGAGGGTCTTGCCGGCTCCACCGGAGGCCGCCCCGCAGCCCCCGAGGAGAACCGCCCCGGCTCCGGCCGCCCCGAGCCCGAGGAACTCCCGGCGGCTCATCCCTCTTTCGTGCGCTTCGTCCTGCATGAACCTCCTTCCACGAGACTGCCAGAGACATTCAAGACAAAGGAACGCGCGGCGGGGCCTCACGACCCCGCCGCGCGGGAAAAATACTATCAGGCCTGTCCGGCCGCCTTCCTGGCGGCCTTTATCCAGGGCTCGACCACCTTGTGGTTACCCTTGGCGAGCCAGTTGTTCACGCCCTTTATGGGGTTGTCCGAGCCGGCTTTTTTTATCTCCAGCTCCAGGGAGTTTACCTGATCCGCAGTGAGCCTCACCGCCTTGAGGAAGGCGTAGGTCACCGGATCGTCGTTCTTCAGGTTCTTGTTGACGACCGTCTGGAGTTTGGAGGAGTTGCTGAAGGGCTTCTCCAGACCTTTGGGGTCCTTGAGGTACCAGAGGTCGTACTTCTTGTTCATCCAGTGCGGCGACCAGGCCGGGATCACGATCGGCTGCTTCGCGCTGTACTTCTTCTGCAGCTCGGCGAGCATCGCCGCGGTGCTCGAGGTGACGAGCTTCATGTGCAGGTTGTAGCCGGGGATCACCTTGTTCCGGATCACCGGCATGAAAGAAGCGCTCGGCTCGATGCCGGTGATCACGTTAGTCCCGGCTTTGTTGAGGTCCGCGATGCTCACTATGCCCTTCTTCTTCATGTACATGGGCACCGCGAGCCCGTATTTCGTCTTACCCTCGAACCAGGGCGGCAGAAGCTCGACCTTGGGCTTGACTTTGGCGCTGTTGAGGTAGTTCTTGTTGTTCGGCATCCAGACGTCCTGGAAGGCCGTCAGCCCACCACCCGCTACCCCCAGGAACAGTGGCCCCAGCTCGAGCGGGCCCTTGATGTCGACGCTGCCGTAGCCGAGATCCTTCTCCATCACGACCTTGGAGAGG
This sequence comes from Rubrobacteraceae bacterium, assembly GCA_023511405.1. GTDB lineage: Bacteria > Actinomycetota > Rubrobacteria > Rubrobacterales > Rubrobacteraceae > Rubrobacter_E > Rubrobacter_E naiadicus. The sequence continues at coordinate 535 of JAIMBO010000101.1, read as the reverse complement.
TTGGAGAGCGCCACGTCCTCGGTCCAGCCTATGCTACCGAAGGTGATCTTCTTGTTCTTGTTCGAGCCCAGGGCCCCTCCCGTCCCCGACGAACCCGAGGTCCCGCCGGAGGAGCCTGCCCCTCCACCGCAGCCGCCGAGCAGGATCGCACCGGCGCCCGCGGCTCCGAGGCCCAGCGCCTCCCTGCGGCTCATCCTCCTCCCGAACCCTATGTTCGGCCTCTTCTGGGTCACGCAGACCCTCCTTCCGTTCGCCTGCAGTTGAAAACGGGGAAACGGCGCCCGGGGAATCCCCCGGCCCTACAGAGACCCTCCACCCTCGAATCTCAGGCGAGCCCGCCCTTGCCGCCGGACTTCTGCCGTCCCCTCCCGATGTTCCGGGTGATGCGGTCGAGAATGATCGCTATTATCACGATCCCGAGCCCGCCCTCGAAGCTGGTGCCGACATCGAGCGTGCTAAGGCCCTTGTAGACCACGGTCCCGAGGCCCCCGGCCCCGATCAGGGCGGCTATCACGACCATCGAGAGCGCGAGCAT
>JAIMBO010000100.1 GCA_023511405.1 Rubrobacteraceae bacterium | reverse complement strand
GCCTTGAACGCCGGAAGCCCCGTCACCGAGAGCGCCCCCATCGTCGTCCCGTGGTAGGCGACCTTGCGCGAGATGAACTTGTACCGCCCAGGCTCCCCGTTCGCCCGGTGATACTGCCGCGCCAGCTTTATGACCGTCTCAACCGCCTCGGACCCGGAGTTCACGAAGAACGTCGTCGCGAGATCCCCCGGCGCAAGCCCCGCGAGCCGCGCCGCGAGCTCCAGGCTCCTCGGATGCTGAAAACTCCAGTTCGGAAAGAAGGAGAGCTCCCGCATCTGCCTCGCCGCAGCCTCCGCAAGCTCGCCCCTGCCGTGCCCAACCTGCGTCGTGAACAACCCCGCAAGCCCGTCTATGTAGCTCCGACCCCGGTCGTCCTTCACATAACACCCCTCGCCGGAGACGATGACCGGAAGTTTTCCCCAGTCGTCCTCGAACGGTGTGAAGTGCAACAGCAGGTTCTCCACCCCGGGAGCGATACCCCCGTTCCCCCGCTCGACTCCGGGCATCACGTCCATGATGTCTCCTTCCCGACTCTCGGTTTGCTGCATCATATACTGTATTCTGTCGACGAGCAACTGAAGACGTGAGTGATCTGGCATACTCTTTTCCGGTGGGCACGCGGCAGAGGAGGAGCAGGTGAGCGAAGAGAGAGGGAGCAGGTTTCGCAGGATCCGGGCGGGGTCACTCGCAGAGGAGGCGTACCGGGTGATAAGGGCTTCGATCATCGAGGGGACGCTCGCTCCGGGAGAAAGGCTGGTGGAGACGCGGCTGGCGGAGGAGCTTGGGGTGAGCCGGGCTCCGGTGAGGGAGGCGTTGAAGAAGCTCGCTGAGGAGCATCTGGTGGTGGAGAAACCGCGGCGGGGCACCTTCGTGCGGGAGTTCAGCGCGAAGGACTTCGTCGACATCTACAACCTGCTCGCGGCCATAGAGGTTCTCGCGGTGCGTCTCATACACCGCGACCGGGCACCGCTCGACTCGCTGGAGAAGATAGTCGGTGAGATGGAGGAGGCAGCGGAGGCCGGGGATTTCGGGAGGGTCGTCGAGAAGGAGCTGCACTTCCACGAGGAGCTGTGCGCGCTCGCGGGCAACCAGTTTCTGAGCTCGGCCTTCCGCTCGCTGAGCGGTGCGGTGGGCATGGCGCTCTCGCTGCACGACGCGACCTACGAGGACCTCACCGAGGTCGCCCGCGAGCACTACCCGCTGCTCAAGAGCATCCGCAGCGGCACCGAGCGGGAGGCGGTGTACGCGATCTCCTCGCACATACAGGCCACACCCGGTGGGGTGATGTCCCGCCTCGGCGGGAACCCCGCTGACATCCTCGAACCCCTCGTGAAGCCGGAGGAGGGAGAAGGTCAGTGACGGGAGAGCCGCTCGGCGAGGCTGCGCCCGGTCGGGGGACGGCCGGTGCGCCGTCCCCGTTCGTCCAGCCTCTCCAGCGCCCGCTGCACGTAGCGCGCCCCGAGCCAGCGCAGAGGCTCGGGCTCCCACTTTCTGACCCGCCGCCCGACGAGGGGCAGACGCACGAGAGAGGAATCCCTGCCCAGGATCAGGTCGGCGACGATCCTTCCCGCCAGGTTGCTCGCCGCCACCCCCTGTCCCACGTATCCGCAGGCGATCGCTACGCCCGAGGCCGGATCGAAGCTCACCGCTGGCATCCAGTCGCGCAGCATCCCGAGCGGCCCACCCCAGGCGTGGGTGAAGCGCACCCCCGCCAGCTGCGGGAACCAGTCGAGCAGGCTCTCGCGCAGCATCGCGTGCGTGGGCCCGTGCCGGTCGTATCCGTCGCGTATCCGGGATCCGAAGCGGTAGGGCGCCCCGCGCCCGCCGAAGAGGATGCGCCCGTCCGGGGTGCGTGAGAGGTAGTCCACGCTGAGCTTGAAAGAGGCCAGACACTCATGGTCCTCCCAGCCGATCTCGGCCCACGACTCCTCCGGGAGCGGTTCGGTGAGCACGATGAGCGAGTAGATCGGCAGGATCATCCGGTGCAGCCGCCTGATCCGGGAGAGGTAAGCCTCCCCGGCGAGCACCACAGCCCCTGCACGCACCTCCCCCTTCGCCGTCCTCAGCACGGGCCCCGGGCCATCCACGAAGTCGACGACGGGACTCCGCTCGAAGATCACGGCCCCCCTCCGCTCGACGGCCCGCGCGAGCCCCCGCACGAGCCTCCCCGGGTGCACCACGGCCCCCTGCGGGTCGAAGAAGGCTCCCTCGGCCCGCTCCACCCGCACCCTCCGGACGAGCTCCTCCACGCCGAGTACACGGCAGCCGTCCGCGAGCCCGAGCGCGGAGAGCGCCCCCCAGGCGGCCCGCACCGCCGGCAGTTCGTGCCGCCCGCGCGCGACGCGAACGACCCCTCCCTTGCGGAAGCGGGCATCTATTCCCTCCTCCTCGGCCACCCTCCCCACCTCGTCGACCGCGCCCCGCGCGGCAAGGAGCGTCTCCCGCGCCGCCCGCCGCCCGAACCTCCGCACGAGCTCCGCCGGCCCCACCGAGATGTTCGGAGAACACCAGCCACCGTTGCGCCCCGAGGCCCCGAACCCCGCGACCTCCGCTTCGAGGATCACCACCCGAAGCGAAGGGTCGGACCGTAACAGATAGTACGCGCTCCAGAGCCCCGTGTACCCGGCCCCAAGCACCGCCACATCCGCCTCCACCTCGCCCTCGAGAGACGGGCGCGGTACAAGAGGCTCCCCCGTATCCTCGAGCCAGAAGCTCACCCCGGCGTAATCACGCTCCCCGACCATATCTCACTCCTCGAACTCTCGATATCTATTTGTATTCTGTCGACGGTATATCAAAAAGTCAAACGGTTCCGGGACGGTCGGGGACGGGGAGCGTTTAGAGCCTCTGCAGGCGGACTGATACCCGTGAGCACAAAGTCGGGGAGAGGCGGGCGTGTTACTTCACGAGGTTATAGATCTCGAACATCGGGAGGTACATGGCGATGATTATGCCGCCGACGATCCCACCGACGACGACGATCATGAGTGGTTCGATGATCGAGGTGAGGGCCTTGACCGCGGCCTCCACCTCGGACTCGTAGAACTCGGCGATCTTGACGAGCATCCCGTCGAGGTCCCCGGTCTCCTCGCCGACGGCGATCATACGGGTCACCATCGGGGGGAAGACGGGCTCGGCTTCGAGCGGTTTGTAGATCGGGATACCCTGCCGGATGGAGTCGCGGCTGGCGAGGAGCGCGCGCTCTATCACCCAGTTGCCGGAGGAGGTGGCGGTGATCTCGAGCGCCTGCAGGATAGGGACGCCGGCGGCGGAGAGGGCGCTCAGGTTGCGGGCGAATCGGGCGAGGGCCACCTTCTGGACGATGTCACCTATCCTGGCCGGGATCCTGAGGACGACCCTTCCCCAGACCCTGCGTCCCCGCTCGGTATCCTTCCAGCGCAGAAAGCCGTAGACGGCGGCGGCGAGCGCTACGTAGAGGAGGATCCCGAACGGGCTCGTCAGGATGTTCGAGAGGGCCATCGCGATACGGGTCGGAAGCGGCAGGGTACCGCCGAGGTCCTTGAACATCTTCGCGAAGATGGGGACGATGAAGATCAGCATGAAAGAGGCCGCCAGGACGGCGAGGACCAGCACCACGATCGGGTAGGTCATCGCGCTCTTCACCTTGCGCCTGAGCTCCTGATCCTTCTCGAGCTGAGCGGCCACGCGCAGCAGGATCTCGTCCAGGACGCCGCCGACCTCGCCGGCTTTCACCATCTCCACGTAGAGGCGGGAGAATATGTCCGGGTGCCTGGCGAGCGCCTCCGAGAGCGCGAGCCCGGCCTCGACGTCCCTGCGGACCCTGGAGATCGCCTCCTTGAGTTTTTTGTTGTCGGTCTGCTCCTCGGAGACGTAGAGGGCGCGCACCACCGGCATACCGGCTCCGATCATGGTCGCAAACTGCCGGGTGAAGACGACCACGTCGGCGAGTTTCACCCGCTTGAAGGGCGCCAGGATGTCCCTCTGGGCCATCCCCTGCTCTTTGATGTCTATGACGAAGAGACCCCGTTGCCGGAGCTCGGCGGCCACGGCGACCGTGCTCTCCCCCTCGATCTCGTCCTGCAGGATCTCACCCCGGCGGCTCCGGGCCTTGTACGTGTACGTGGCCATCGTCCCCTACATTCTCCTCGCGGCGGCGAAGCCAGCCGCGCCCGTGCAGAGGCGGCGGAACTCCTCGACGTTGCTGCAGCGCTTCTCGGCCTCCTCGCGCGAGATCACGCCGCGCCCGACCAACCCGGCCAGCGCGGCGTCCATAGTCTGCATCCCGAATTTCCCGCCGGTCTGCATCGCCGAGTAGACTTGGTGGGTCTTGCCCTCGCGGATGAGGTTCCTGACACCGGGGGTGGGGACGAGTATCTCGCAGGCGACCACACGCCCTCCGCCCCGTCTGGGGACCAGCGTCTGGGTCACGATACCCTGGATGGTGTTCGCGAGCTGGGTGCGGACCTGACCCTGCTGGTGCGAGGGGAAGACGTCTATGATGCGGTCTATCGTCTGGGGTGCATCCTGCGTGTGGAGCGTCGCCAGGACCAGGTGCCCGGTCTCGGCCGCGGTGAGAGCCATCGAGATCGTCTCCAGATCCCGCATCTCGCCGACGAGGATCACGTCCGGGTCCTGACGCAACACGTGCTTCAGGGCCTCGGCGAAGCTTTTCGTGTCCTGGTTCACCTCGCGCTGGTTGACGATGCACCTCTTGTGGGTGTGCAGGAACTCTATCGGATCCTCGACGCTCATTATGTGCCCGCATCGCGTCTCGTTGATCCGGTCCACCATCGCCGCCAGCGTGGTCGACTTCCCGCTGCCGGTCGGCCCCGTCACCAGGATCATGCCGCGCGGCCTCTCGGTCATCTCCTCGACCACCCGCGGCAGCCCGAGCTCGGCGAACCCCTTTATTTCGTGCGGGATCGTCCTGAAAGCAGCCCCCATCGCCCCCCGCTGGCGGTAGACGTTCACCCGGAAGCGGGCCACCCGGGGAATCCCGTAGCTGAAGTCGAGTTCCCACTCGTTCTCGAAGCGCCGGCGCTGATCCTCGGTGAGGATGTCGTAGATGAGGTCTCGCGTGAGGTTCGGCGTGAGCGGCGGATACTCCAGCGGCCTGACGTCGCCGTCGACCCGGATCATCGGGGGCAGTCCGGACGTTATGTGAAGATCGCTCGCCCCCAGCCGCAGGGCGTCGAGGAGGTAGTCGGCCAGGCCGCTCTCGGTCATGCACCCTCTCCTTATCGCCGAAAACGATGCTGCTCTGGCCCTCTACTCGGCACGAAACGAAGAAAGCTTTAGCCCGGCAAGCTCAGACGACGGTCCTCAGGACCTCCTCGATGCTGGTGAGACCGCGGGCGGCCTTGAGGAGCCCGTCCTCGCGCAGCGTACCCATCCCCTCCGCCGCCGCGACGCGGGCTATCTCCGCGGTGGACGCCCGGTGCAGGATGAGATCCCTCAGAGCCTCGCTCAAAAGCATCATCTCGAAGATCCCGATCCTCCCCCGGTATCCCGTACCGCCGCAGCGCGGGCACCCCCGGGCCCGGAAGAAGGTGCGCTCCCCCTCCGCCCGGGCGAACGGGAACCCCAGCTCCTTCAAGACCCCGTCCTCCACCTCGACCGGCTCGCGACACCTCTCACAGAGCCTCCTGGCCAGCCGCTGGGCGATCACGCAGTCCACCGCCGAGGCGCTCAGGTACGGCTCGACCCCCATCTCGGTCAGGCGGCTCACCGCCCCCGGCGCGTCGTTCGTGTGGAGCGTCGCCAGGACCAGGTGCCCGGTGAGCGCCGCCTCCACGCTTATCTTGGCCGTCTCGTGGTCCCTTATCTCGCCGATCATGATCACGTCCGGGTCCCCGCGCAGGATGCTCCTCAGGCCGGAGGCGAAGGTGAGCCCGGCCTTCGGGTTGACCTGCACCTGGTTTATCCCCGGCATCCTGTACTCTATCGGGTCCTCGACGGTTATGATGTTGCGCTCGGGGGTGTTCAGCTCCCGGAGGGTGGCGTAGAGCGTGGTAGACTTCCCGCTCCCGGTCGGTCCGGTGACCAGGATCGTACCGTAGGGCCTCCTGTAGATCCCCTCGTAACGCTCGAGCATCTCCGACGTGAGCCCGAGCTTCCCGAGGTCCGTCTCCACGCTCGAGGTGTCGAGCAGCCTGAGAGCCACCTTTTCCCCGTAGGCCGTGGGCAGCGAGGCGACCCTCAGGTCCACCTTCTGTCCCCCTATGCTGGCCGAGAACCTCCCGTCCTGCGGCAACCTCCTCTCCGCTATGTCCAGCCGGGCGAGCACCTTGATCCTGGCTATCACCCCGCCCTGCAGACCAGCCGGGATGGACATCACTTCCCGCAAGACGCCGTCCACCCGGAAGCGGACCGCGACACGGTCCGGACGCGGCTCGACGTGCACGTCGGAGGCCCCCTCGCCCACGGCCCGCTGCAGGATGGAGTTGACCAGCCGTATGACCGGGGCATCCTCGGACCCCGCCCCGATCTCGAGCTCGTCCTCCGGCTCGGCGCCGCCTCCCACGGCGAGATCCTCCAGGATCTCGCTGACCCCCTCACCGAGGGAGAACACCTTGTTCTGCACCTGCCGGATCTGCGACTCCGCAGCCACGACGGGGACCACCTGGTAGCCGGAGATGAGCCTGAGGTCCTCTATGGCATGTAGGTTGGTCGGTTCGCTCATCGCCACCACCAGCCGCCCGTCTTCGATCCGCAGCGGCATCACCCCGTGCCTGCGCAACGTCTTCTGGTCGATGAGGCTGGCCACCCCGGCGTCCACCTCCCCCTCCGAGAGGTCCACGTAATCCAGCCCGAGCCTCTCGGCCTGAGCCTGCGCGAGGTCGGATTCGGTCACGAACCCCAGCGAGACGAGCACCTTCCCGAGCTCCTTGCGCTCGGTTCTCTGCACCTCCAGCGCCCTCTGCAGCTGCTCTTCGCTCACCTTGCCCCTCGCGGAGAGAACCTCCCAGACCCCCTTCCTACGACCGGGGCGCTTGCGGACGGCGCGTTCGGGACGCGCTCCCCCGTCGCTCCGTCCCTCGCTGTCCAGGTGCTCTCTGAGGGAAGCCGCGCGCTCGGCCTCGGCGAGCTTTTCTTCCAGCTGTCGCACGTCGAGGGGTTTGAGCAGGTACTCGTCCGCTCCGGCCTCCATCCCTTCCAAGAGGTGTTCCTTGCCTCCCAGAGAAGTCAGGAAGATGAAGAAGACGTATCTTTCCCTCTCCGAGCCCCTTATCCTGCGACAAAGCTCCACCCCGTCCATCCGCGGCATCATCCGGTCGCTGATGACGACGCTCACCTCCGGGTGCTCCACGAACAGACGCCACGCCTCATCCCCGTCCCTGGCTTCGAGGCACTCGTGCCCGAGCCTCTCGACCGCCCGCCTCAGCAGATGCCGGGAGACCGCGTCGTCTTCGGCGATGAGGATCTTCACCCGCCCTCCTCCAGCACCGCCCTCATGGCCTCCACGTCGGGCTCGACGCCGGTCCAGAGCCTCTGGGCCTCAACCCCCTGGTAGAGGAGCATCGTTCGCCCGTCGACCACCGCGGCTCCCCGTTCTCGAGCCACCGAGAGAAGCGGCGTCTCGCCACCCCTCCTGTATACGATGTCGCAGACGACCCTGTCCTCGAGGACTTCCTCCGGCAAAGGCATCGGATCTCCCTGTCTCATCCCGAGGGGGGTGGTGTTGACCAACACCCTGGAACGCCGGCACGCATCGTAGAGGTCGTCTGCACCACAGGCGACGATTTTCGCCCCGGCGTGCCCCTTACGAAGCCTCCGGACGAGGATCTCCGCACGCTCGGGGGTGCGGTTCGCGATCACCACGGAGGACGCCCCGGCGGAGACCACGGCATCGGCTATCGCCGCCGCGGCCCCGCCGGCGCCGAGCACCAGGACGCTCTCCCCCGCGAGATCCACCCCGGCCTCCCTGCAGGACTCGACGAACCCGAAGCCGTCGGTGTTGTACCCCCGGGTTCTCCCACCCTCCACGACCACGGTGTTCACCGCCCCGGGACGCTCCGCCGATTCGTCCAGGTCGTCCAGGAAGCGCAGGATCTCCTCTTTGTGCGGGATCGTGACGTTGAACCCCGCGAACCCCAACACCGCGAGCCCGCGCACGGCCTCCCCGAGGTCCTCCGGAGCCACGTCCATAGCGACGTAGGCGAAATCCAGCCCCCTGGAGGCGAAAGAGGCATTGTGCATCTGCGGGCTCAGGCTGTGAGCGACCGGGTGTCCTATGACGCCGACGAGAGACGTCTTCGCTGTGATCTCTGGTTGGATCTCTCGACACCTCCCAGCACCTCGGGAAAATTCTCTTCCGGCAGGGTTGTCGGTGACGTCCCGGCCGAACTTTAGCAAGCTCCGCCGCCCATTCCTCCTAGCGGCCCGCAGCGGCCTTGGCGCGCAGGAACTTCTGGTAGCTGCTCGTGAAGTAGTGACGCTTGCCGTTCTTCTCCAGCACGTAGTAGAGATAGTCCGTCTTCGCCGGGTGCGCCGCGGCCTTTATGGAGCTCAGGCTCGGGTTGTCTATCGGACCGGGTGGAAGCCCCTTGTGCAGATAGGTGTTGTAGGGAGACTTCACCTTGAGATCCTGCAACGAGAGGTTGGCGTGCGGCCTGCCGAGCGCGTACTGTACGGTCGCGTCGATCTGCAGCGGCATCCCC
>JAIMBO010000009.1 GCA_023511405.1 Rubrobacteraceae bacterium | reverse complement strand
TGAGATCCTACAAAGGAGATGGCTTTTATCCCGGGATGGGTGAGGATGGCATCAACCACCTCTTTGGCCCCGTTCACTATGTTGAAAACCCCTTCTGGAAGCCCCGCCTCAAAGAGCAGCTCCCCTATCCTCTGCGAGCACAGAGGCGTCCTCTCGGAGGGTTTGAGGATGTAGGTGTTGCCCGCCCCTATGGCTATGGGTATCGTCCACATCGGCACCATGCACGGAAAGTTGAAGGGGGTTATCGCCGCCACCACCCCCAGAGGGTAGCGAAAGGAGAGGTTGTCTATCCCCCTCGCCACATCCCTTACCGTCTCACCCATCAAGAGGGTGGGCATCCCGCAGGCAAACTCAACCACCTCTATCGCACGCCTGACCTCCCCTGAGGCATCCTTTTTGTCCTTGCCGTTCTCCAGGGTCACAAGGGAGGAGAGCTCATCGAAGTTCTCCTCCATGAGCATCTTCAGCCGAAAGAGGATGCGTGCCCTCTCGACCACCGGGGTCGAAGACCACCCCGAGAAGGCCTCCTCCGCCGCCCTTACTGCTCTTTCCACATCCTCTTTTTTGGAGAGGGGGGTTTGGGCTATGACCTCTGCCGTAGCAGGGTCGTAGACGGGCTCTGTCGGCAGGTCTTCCCTCTTCTGCCACTCCCCCCCGATGAGGTTGCGCACCTTCCACTGCGTCTTCTGCATAGCTCTCCTTTTTCTCTTACCGCTCGTCCTGCTTCCTGCCGTACCGCATCGCCTGCCGGTAGAATTCGTAGGGAGCGTTCAACATCTCCAGGTAAGCGTCTGAGGCCCCCCGCATCAGCCGCTCGAACGCTTCGAGCTGCTCCCTGGTGCTCTCCGAGAGCTGCCGGGCGACGCGCTCCCCGCCCTCGGCCTGCTCCGCGAGCTCCCTCTGCAGGCTCCCGAAAAAGTCCTCCAGAAGCCGCGCGCTGCGCTCCTGCACGGCGTTCGTCTGCTCGAGCACCCCACGGTAGGCCTCCAGGCTCTCCCTGAGAGCCTCGCCGGTCCGCCGCTGGCCCTCGAGCGCCTCGTCCACGACCCTCACGTAGGACTCCATCGCCCGGGCGAGCGCCCGGTTGGCCTCCGCCTGGCTCTCGAGGAGCCCCTGCAGGCTCTTCGCCCACCCTTCGACGAGGCCGGTGTTCCTCTTCTGAGCCTCGATAAAGTTCTCCGCGAACGCCCTGTAGGAGTCTCCCAGCGCCGCCGCGATCTCCCGTCCCGCCTCCGGTTCCCTCTCCACCACCTTCTACGACCTCCTTCTCCCCCGTACGAACCGTATTGTAGTCGTTTGAGAAGGTGCCCCGCCGGGCACAGAGAGACCTTGGAAAGAATCTCAGGCGAAAGGAGCGTGTAAAGATGCGCGCGATGGTGACTCCAGAGTTCGGACCACCGGAGCTCTTCGAGGAGCGAGACGTACCCCGCCCGGAGCCGGGTCCGGGCGAGATACTGGTCAGGGTCGTCGCCGCCGGCACCAACCCGGTGGACGCCAAGATCCGGGCCAACGGCACCGCCTTCGGCCTCGAGGCCCCGCTGGTCCTCGGCGCGGACGTCTCCGGGGTCGTCGAGGAGGTGGGCCCCGGCGTGACGGAGTTCTCCCCCGGCGACGAGGTCTACTACACACCCGAGATCTTCGGCGAGAAGTCCAACGGGAGCTACGCCGAGTACAGCGCGGTCCCGGCGGCCATCGTCGCCCCCAAGCCGCCCTCGCTCTCGCACGAGGAGGCCGCGGCGGTCCCGCTCGCCGGGGGCACCGCCTACGAGGCGATCGTGCGCCGGCTCGACGTGAAGGTCGGGGAGACCGTCCTGATCCACGGCGGCGCCGGCGGGGTCGGGTCGTTCGCGGTCCAGATAGCGAAGGCCGCGGGAGCCCGGGTGCTCGCGACGGCGGGCCCGGACAACCAGAAGACCCTCGAAGACCTCGGCGCCGACGTCGCCATAGACTACCGCGGCCAGGACGTCTCCGAGATCGCGCTCTCCGAGACCGGCGGAGCGGGCGTGGACGCGGTCTTCGACACCGTCGGCGGCGAGACCTGCGCGCAGAGCGCCGCCTACACCCGGCCCTTCGGCAGGGTCGCGACGATCCTCGGGGCGCAGGGCGACCTCACGCAGCTCTACCTGAAGAACCAGACGCTCTACGGCGTCTTCCTCACCCGCGAGAGGCGACGCCTGGAAGAGATGACCCGGCTCATCGAGCGGGGGCAGATGAGACCGCTGCTCGACGAGGTGCTCGACCTCACCCAGGTCGCCAAAGCCCACGCGCGCCTCGATTCCGGTCACGGACGCGGCAAGGTCGTGCTGCGCGTCTCCTCCTGAGAACGAAGGAAGGCGAAGGTGTAAGGACCATGGACACCAGAAGCGGCACCCTCAAACGAGAGATAGCCCGCAGGATGGAGGAGGGCCGGGAGCGCACCCGGATGTTGCTCTCCACCGTCTCCGACGAGGACCTCTACGCCCAGCACAGCACCATCATGAGCCCCCTCATCTGGGACTACGGCCACATCGGCAACTACGAGGAGCTCTGGCTCCTGAAGGAGGTGGCGGGGAGGGAGCTCTCCGACCGGGAGCTCTTCGACATCTACAACGCCATGCTCACCCCGCGCAGCGAGCGTCCCTCGCTGGAGATGCTCGACCGGGAGCAGGCCGACCGCTACCTGGACACCGTGCGCGCCGCCGCGCTCGAGGTGCTGCGTGAGGTCGACCTCGAGGACGGCGGCCCCCTGCTCGAGGGCGGCTTCGTCTACAACATGGTCCTCCAGCACGAGGCCCAGCACAACGAGACCATGCTCCAGACGCTGCAGCTCATGCGGGGAGAGGGCTACAGGCCCGAACCCCGCAGGCATCTCCCCCCGGCGAACCCACCCGAGGAGGAGATGGTCCACGTCCCGGCCGGGGCGTTTCTCATGGGGACCGACGATACCGCGTGGGCGCTCGACAACGAGCGCCCGGCGCACGAGGTCGATCTGCCCGGCTTCTACATAGACAAAGTACCCGTCACCAACGCCGCCTTCCTCGAGTTCGTCGAGGACGGCGGCTACCGGAGAAAGGAACTCTGGGAGCCGGAGGGGTGGGCTTGGATCCGCGAAGAGGAGATCACCCACCCCATGTCCTGGCACCGGAGCGCGGCCGGCGGGTGGCGCATCCGGCGTTTCGGCTTCGAGGAGCCGCTCGACCCCGAGGCACCGGTCATGCACGTCTCCTGGTACGAGGCCGACGCGTACGCCCGCTGGGCCGGCAAACGGCTCCCGACCGAGGCCGAGTGGGAGAAAGCGGCCTCCTGGGACCCCGAGAACGAGACCAGGCGCCTCTTCCCCTGGGGGGACGATCCCCCGACACCCGAGAGGGCGAACCTCGACCAGCTCGCCTTCCGCCCGGCCGGGGTGGGCGCCTTCCCCGAAGGCGCCAGCCCCTACGGCGTTTTGGGCCTGATCGGGGACGTCTGGGAGTGGACCGCGACCGAGTTCTCCGGCTACCCCGGCTTCGAGAGCTTCCCCTACCGGGAGTACTCCGAGGTCTTCTTCGACGACGGGTACATGGTGCTGCGCGGCGGCTCCTGGGCGACCCGGCCCTGCGCCATCCGCAACACCTTTCGCAACTGGGACTTCCCGATAAGGCGCCAGCTCTTCGCCGGGTTCCGCTGCGCCCGCAGCGAGTAGGGATGTGCCGCCTGGCCGCCTACCTCGGAGGCCCCGAGGCGACCGTCTCCTCGCTCGTGCTCGAGCCGCCCCACTCGCTGCTCGTCCAGAGCCACGCCCCGCGGGAGATGCTCTCCGGCACGGTGAACGCCGACGGCTTCGGGGCCGGGTGGTACGTGCCGTGGGCCGGAGAGGAGCCCGCGCTCTACCGCTCGACGCGTCCCATCTGGTCCGACCGCAGCTTCGCGAGCATCGCCCCGAGGACCCGCTCCCGCTGCATCCTCGCCGCCGTGCGCAGCGCCACCCCGCCGCTCGTGGCGGAGGAGAGCGGGACCCCGCCGTTCTCCTCGGGCAGGTACCTCTTCGCGCACAACGGCGCCATAGAAGGCTTCCAGCGAAAGGTCATGCGACGGCTGCGCCACTCCCTGAGCGACGAGTCCTACGCCGCGCTCTCCGGCGCAACGGATTCGGAGACAGTCTTCGCCCTCCTGCTGGACCTCCTGCGGGAGAACGAGGACCCCGGCGCCGCGCTCGCCGGGACCACCCGCAGGGTCGTGGAGCTCTGCGAGGAGCGGGGCGCGGCGGCCCGGCTCAACCTGGCGGTGACCGACGGCGAGACGATGGCCTTCACCCGCCTCGCGAGCCGGGGGAGGGCGGACTCGCTCTACGTTCTCGAGGATGGGGCCGCCTTTCCGCAGGCGACCGTCGTCGCCTCCGAGAGGCTCGACGGCGACCCGAAATGGCGCGAGGTCCCCGAGGGGCACCTGCTCTCGGTCTCGGGGGCGGGCATCACCCTGAGGCCGCTGTCGTGAGCGGGGATGCGGTCCGCGTGAGCGTCCTGAGGCGGGGGACGGCGAGCCCGTCGGAGGAGCTGCGGGCGGGGCTCGTGGCGAAGGACTTCTCGCCCTGGCCCAAGTACTTCTACGACGAGCGCGGCTCGGCGCTCTTCGAGGAGATAACCCGCCAGCCCGAGTACTACCAGACCCGCACCGAGCTCTCCATCCTGCGCGAGCGGGCCGAGGACATCCTGCGCAGGACCGGCAGTCGGGAGCTCGTCGAGCTCGGCTCCGGATCTGCGAGCAAGACCCGGGTCCTGATCGAGGCGATGCTCTCCCACGACGGCGGTCCGGTACGCTACGTGCCGCTGGACGTGAGCGAGAGCGCCCTGCGCGCGAGCGGGACGAGGCTCTCGAAGGAGTACCCGGGCCTGGAGGTGAGGGGTTACGTCGGGGACTTCCACGCCTCGTTGGGCGATCTCCTGGCCGAGCCCGCCTCCGGGGAGAGGCTCATCCTCTTCCTCGGCGGCACGGTCGGCAACTTCACCCCCGAGAGAAGGAGGGTGTTCCTCTCGAAGCTGCGCGCGGGGATGGAAGCCGGGGACCACCTGCTGCTCGGCGTGGACCTGGTCAAGGACCCCGACGTCATCGAGGCGGCGTACGACGACGCCGCGGGTGTGACGGCCCGGTTCAACAGGAACCTGCTACACGTCGTGAACCGCCACCTCGGGACGGACCTCGACCCGCATCGCTTCGAGCACCGCGCCTTCTACGACGCAGAGGAGAGCCGCGTGGAGATGTGGCTCGACGCCAGAATGGAGCAGGGCGTGTGGGTGGGAGAAGAGGAGCTCGTGCACTTCGAGGCGGGCGAGGGGATGCGCACCGAGATCAGCGCGAAGTTCTCCCCACACTCGGTCGAGGAGGTTCTCCGGGAGGCCGGGCTCTCCCTCGTCGAGCTCTACACCGACGGGCGCGGGTATTTCGCGCTCGCCCTCGCCGGGGTAAGGTGAGAAGGCTCAGCCGGTTCCGCCGGGACCCTGCCGGCGGCGCAACGCCTCGAGCAGCATCCGCACCGCCAGCGGCCGCACGAGGTCCCTTCCGGCGATCCTGGCCCGCTCCTCCTCGGAGCCCTCGGATTCCGGGACGAGCCGCGCCGCAGCCGAGACGAGCTGCGGCGAGTTCCCGTCGGCGCTCTCGAGCCGGTGGCTCAGGTAGGCGAGCGCGACCCCGCCGAGCAGCGGATCGAGGCCGCCCCGCCGTTTTTCGCCCCGGGTCTGTCCCTCGAGATCCGAACCGTGGACCAGCAGCACCGAGGCGATCGCCCCGAGCGCGAGCATGAAAGCGGCGAGCCGGAAGATGTCCACGGTCCCGTCTATGAACGAGGCGCGGGCTATCCGCTGCACCTCGCCGAAGAACGGGAGCTGCTCGAAGCGCGGCGGGGCCCCTTTCAGGCCGGTGCTCCCGGCGGTGGTCCCGGCATCCTGGACGCCCTGGATGATCTTCTGTTTGACCTGCCCGGTCAGGTGAGGGGCGTTCAGGTTCTGTATCTTCTGGCGCACGTAGTCGTCGTAGCGGTTGGTCAGGATCGCCCCCCAGAGCGCCACGCCGAAGGCGGTCCCGACCTGCCGGCAGACGTTGTTCACCCCGGAGGCCATCCCGGAGAGCCTCCGGGGGACGGTCCCGACCGCGGTCGTCGAGATCGGGGCGTTCACCAGCCCGTTGCCGAGCCCGGCGACGACGAAGGCCGGCAGCAGCACGACCCAGTCGGACGCCGTATCCCGCGGCGAGATGCGCGTCATCAGGAACGCCGCGACCGCGAGCAGGGCCATCCCGCAGAAGAGCACGGGCCGCGGGCTGAAGCGACCGCTCAAATTCCCGGCGAGCGGCGCGGTGAACAGCACGAGCCCGCTCAGCGGCAGGAGCCTCAGCCCCGTCTCGAGCGCGCTGAAGCCCAAAGCGTTCTGCAGATAGAGCGTCAGGTAGAGAAACAGCGAGTAGAGCCCGGCGCTCAGGGTGAAGGCGGCTATCGCCGCCCCGGTGAAGCTGCGGTTGCGGAACAGCCTCGGGTCGACCATCGGGTTCTTCATCCGCAGTTCACCCGCGACGAAGGCGACGAGCGCGATCGCCGCGACGACGAAGAGCGAAACGATGTAGGAGGAGGTCCACCCCCGGTCCTGGCCCCGGATCAGGGCCAGGACCAGACAGAAGAGCCCTACCGTGACCGTGACGAGCCCGAAGAGGTCTATGGACCTCGGGGCCCGCTCGTCTCTCGTCTCCCGGATCGCCCAGGCCGAGAGCAGGATGCCCGCGGCCCCTACGGGTATGTTGATGTAGAAGATCGACTCCCAGCTGACCTTCTCGACCAGAAAGCCCCCGACGACCGGTCCGACGGCGGTGGCGAGCCCGCTCACCCCGCCCCAGATCCCGATCGCCGTCGCCCGCTGAGGCCCCTCGAAGGTCGCGGAGACTATCGCGAGGGAGACCGGGAGCATCACCGATCCGCCCACCCCCTGTATCCCGCGCGCGACGAGCAGAAGATCCACGTGCGAGAGCCCGGCGAAGGAGAGGTGCCCGGAGAGCCCGCACAGGAAGGAGCCGACGGTGAAGACCGCGAGCCCGGTCATGAACACCTTCTTGCGCCCGAAGATGTCCCCGACCCGCCCGGAGGTCACCACGAAGACCGCGAGCGCCAGCGTGTAAGCGTCTATAACCCACTGCAGATCGGAGAAGCTCGCCCCGAGGTCCTTCTGTATCACCGGCAGGGCCACGTTGACCACGGTGACGTCGAGCAGGACCATGAACAGCCCGAAGCAGCAGGCGGCGAGCGCCCACCATCTGCGACGCCCGGGCGAGGGACCGGCTATCCTCCGAGACGCGGACACCCCATGAATCTACCTCCGGAAGAGGGGTGTTTAAACCCCTCCCTTCAGGAACCCCGGTCGGGCTCCTCCCCGACGAACGGCGGCGAGACGACGCTCAGGCCCCCGTCGACGACGAGGGTCGTCCCGGTGATGTAGTCCGCCTCCTCGGAGAGCAGGAAGAGGGCGGCCGCGGCCATCTCGGCGGCGGTCCCGACCCGGCGGCGCGGGATGCGCGAGACGACGCTCTCCATCGGCGGGATCTGGGGCATCCCGTAGAAGTAGTGGAGCGAGTCGGTGTCGATCAGGCCGCCGCTCAGGGCGTTCACCGTTATCCCGCGCGGGCCGTACTCGGCGGCCATCGAGCGGACCCAGGACTCGATCGCGGCCTTCGCCGCCCCCATGTTGGCGTAGGTGGCGAAGGTGCGCTGGCTGCCGTAGCTGGAGAGCGCGAGGATCCTGCCGCCGCCGGCCATCATCTCCGCAGCCCGCTGCGCCCCGAGGACGAAGGCCTGGACGTTGAGCGCGAAGGTGCGCCCGAGGTGGTGCGGCCCGTACTGGCCGACCTTCTTGAAGGCGCTCGCCCCGGCGCTCGAGACGAAGATGTCCAGCCCGCCCCAGCGCGCGGTGAGCTCGTCGAAGAGCTCGTCGTTCGCCCGCGGGTCCTCGAGGTCGGCGGAGAGCGTGATCGCCTTCCCCCCGGCCCGCTCTATCTCCCGGGCGGTCTCCTCGGCCGCCTCCTTCCGCTCCTTGTAGTGGACGGCGACCTCCGCGCCGCGCTTTCCCAGGGCGACGGCTATCGCCCGGCCGATGCCGCGCGATCCTCCGGTGATGAGAGCCCGCTTTCCTTCGAAAGACACTAAGATCCCTCCTTGCCCAACAACTCCCGCGCGATGAGCGCCTTCTGCACCTCGGCCGTCCCCTCCTCGAAGCGCTGCACCCGCGCGTCCCGGTAGATCCTCTCGATCGGCGAGGCGAAGTAACCGACCCCGCCGTGCACCTGAAGCGCCCCGTCGGTCACCCGCTGCAGCATCCCGGTGGCGAACAGTTTCGCCTTGGAGGAGGCGACGAGCCCGCCCTCCCCCGTCTCCCATCTGGAGGCGGCCCACCGCACGAGGTGGCGCGCCGCCTCGACCTCGGTCGCCATCTCCGCGAGCGTATGCTGCACCGCCTGCCGGGCGGCGAGGGGCCGGCCGAAGGTGACGCGTCCCCTCGCGTGATCCGCTGACAGCTCGAGCGCCCTCTCCGCGAGCCCGACGCAGCTCGCGGCGACCGCGATGCGGCTCGGGGCGAGAAAACCCTCGAAGGCCACCGCGAGCCCCTCGCCCTCCTCCCCGAGCCGGTTCTCGAGCGGGATTGGGACCTCGCGGAAGCTCACGCGGGCGTAGTCGGTCCCGCGCAGCCCCATCGCGGGCGGCATTGGGCGCGCCTCGACGCCCGGCGCATCGCGGGGGACCATGAGCGCCACGGTCCCCTCCGCGCCGGCCGTGCCCTCGAGCCGGGCGAAGGTGAGCAGGTAGTCGGCGGTGAGGCCGAAGGTGATCATGTGCTTCTCCCCCGAGAGCAGATACACCTCTCCGTCCCGCCGCACGCTCGTCTTCAGGTCCGCCCCGGCCCCGGAGTCGGGCTCGCTCATCGTGAAGGCCGCCGTCACCTCGCCGGCGACCAGCGGCCGCACGAACCGCTCGCGCTGCTCCCCGGTCGCCCGCCCGTCCACCGCCCGCCAGATGCCGTTGGCGACGTGCACGATCGTCCTGATCGTGCCGTGGGTGCGGCCGAAGAGCTCGACGAGCTCCACGTAGCGCGAGAAGGGCACCCCCGCCCCGCCGAGCTCCCGCGGCGCGGCGAGGTTCAGGTATCCCCGCCGGCGCAGCTCCTCGCGCACCTCTCCCGAGTCCGTTTCACCCTCCTCGAGGGCGGCGGCGATCTCCTCGGCCCTCCCTTCCACGAAGGCGGAGATCTCCTCCTCGAGCCGCCGGAAGTCCCCCGCACTCATACGAGCCTCGCCGCCCGCTCGCGCAGGACGTACTTCTGGATCTTGCCGCTCGCCGTCCGGGGCAGCTCCTCGACGACCTCGATCCTCTCGGGCCAGTACTGCTTGGCCATCCCGCGCGCGAGCAGGTACCCTCGCACGTCTTCGAGCGTGAGGGTGGCCCCCTTGCGCAGGACCACGTAGGCGCAGGCCCGCTCCCCGAGCCTCGGGTCGGGCATCGCGACGATCGCCACGTCCGAGACCGCCGGGTGCTCGTAGAGGAGCTGCTCGACCTCCGCCACCGGCACCTTCTCCCCGCCCCGGTTGATGATGTCCTTCACCCGCCCGGTGATGCTCATGTACCCCTCGTCGTCCACGACCGCGAGGTCCCCGGTGTCGAACCAGCCGTCCGGGCTCACCGCCGTCCGGTACCACTCCGGGTGGTGCAGGTAGGTGGTGAACAGGCAGGGCGTCCTCACCTGGAAGCGTCCCTCCCTGCCGGCGGGCAAGGGATTGCCCCCATCGTCGACGACGCGCATCTCCATCCGGGGCAGCAGCCGCCCGTCGGTCTGCCAGGTCTTCTCCGGCGGGTCGTCGGGGGTGCCGGCGGTGACCAGACACCCCTCCGTCGTCCCCCACGCCCCGCACACGCTCGCCCCGAGCACCTCGCGCGCCTCCTGCGCGAGCTTCCTGGGTACCGAGGCGCCGGTGGCGACGAAGATGCGCAGATCCTCCGGGCTCTTTCCGGTCTCGTTGACCGCCTCGACCAGATCGACCAGAAACGGCGTCGCAGCCTGCACGAAGCGCACCCCGTACCTGCGCACCAGCTCGAGGCCCCGCCTCCCGTCCCAGACATCCTGGTAGACCGCTGTCGCCCCGAGCACCATCGCGAGCCACATCCCGTACAAAAAACCCGTCTGGTGGGCGCAGGGGGAGGGGACGAAGACGGTATCCTCCTCCCCGAGCCCGAAGTGCTCGATGTGCAAGAGGTCGGCCAGGATGAGCGCGTTGTGCACGTGCACGACGCCCTTGGGCTCCCCGGAGGTCCCGGAGGTGTACAGAAGCTGCGTCGGGTCGGAGGGCGAGGGGCGGACCGCCTCGAGCGCCTTCCGGTCGGGTTCGGCCTCGAGCAGCTCCTCGAAAGGCTCGGCCCAGGCGGGAACATCATCCCCCACGACGAAGACGCGTTCGAGCTGCGGCAGGTCCCCCCGCAGTCCCTCGACCATCCGCGGGTAGTCGAAGTTCCGGAAGCGGTCCGGGACGACGAGGATGCGGCTCTCCGACTGGCCGACCATCAGCCTGAGCTCCCGCTCGCGGAAGACCGGGATGAGCGGGCAGCTTACCGCGCCGATGCGCGAAAGCGCGAGCTGCAGCGCGACGAACTCCCAGTAGTTCGGCAGCTGGAAGCAGACCACCTCCCCGGGCCTCACGCCCAGCCCGAGCAGCGCGGTGGCGATGCGGTCCACCCGGTCTGCGAGCCCGGCGAAGCCGAGCACCACCCTCCGGCCCCGGCTCTCGTCGACGAGGGCGGGTTTCTCCGGTTTTCTCCGCGCGTGCTCGTGCAGGAAATCTGTTATGAGGCGCTCCGGCCACTCCCCCTCCAGGAGGTGCGGGTAGACCGGTGCCATGAGGTCCTTCGGCTCAGGCATGGGTCGTGGCGCGGGTGCGCTGCTCGACGCGCATACTTAGACCGATGCCGTTCATGTCCTCCAGAAAACGCGGGTAGGAGATGCGGTAGGCGTTCGGGAAGGTCAGTCGCGTCTCGCCCTCCGCCGCCCCGCCGGCCACCGCGAGCGACATCAGGATGCGGTGGTCGTTGAACGAACTCAGAGCCTGCCCCCGGAGGCCGCGCACGCCCTCGACGACGATCGTGTCTTCGGTCGCGCTCATCCTCGCGCCCATCCTGGTGAGCTGCAGCGAGGCCCTGACCCGGTCGGACTCCTTCTTGCGGGCGTGGGCGACGTTCTCGAAGACCGTCCGGCCCTCGGCGAGCGCGGCGACCGCGCACAGGGCGGGCAGCGCGTCCGGGAAGTCGGTGCAGTCTATCTCCATCCCGCGCAGCGGGCTCCCGTCGTGCACCACCCGCAGCTCCCTGCGGTCGTCGGCGAAGTCCATCGGCAGCCCCATCTCCGCGAGCACGTCGAAGATTGCCCGCTCGGGGTGGTCGTCGCAGCTTCTCGTAGCGGTGAACAGCAGGTCGGAGGGGTGCATCGAGGCGGCGGCGAGCCCGTAGGCCGCGGAGGAGACGTCCGAGGAGAGGACGAGCCGGGGCCGGTGGCGGTAGGTCTGGTCGCCGGGCACCTCGAAACGCCGGTGGTCCGGGGAGACCCCGACCTCGATGCCGAACCTCTCGAGCATGCGCACCGTGAGGTCGAGGTAGTGGCGCTCGTTGATCTCACCGACCACGTCGATGACGGTGTCGCCGGTCGCGAGCGGGGCGACCATGAGGAGCCCCGAGATCCACTGCGAGAGCGTACCCTCGATCTCGACGCGTCCGCCCTTCGGGCGCCCGGGGTAGACCGTGACCGGCAGGCGTCCGCCCCCGGAGGCCTCGAGGTGCACGCCGATCCTCCTCAGCCCCTCGAGCAGTCCCCCGATGGGGCGGTTGCGAAGCTGTTTCTCGGCGTCGAAGGTGACGGGCGATTCGGAGAGGCACCCGAGCCCGATTATGAAGTACGCGAGGCTCCCGCAGCTCCCGAGCGGGATGCGCTCCCTCTGCGGGCGGTAGGACCCGCCGCGCACCGCGTAGCCCTCTTCGGTCTCCTCGACCTCGGCCCCGAGCAGGCGCAGCGCCCGCACGGTGTGCCAGACGTGCTTCGCCTCGCTGCGCCCGACTATCCGCGTGGTGCCCGGGGCGAGCGAGCCCAGGATCAGAGCCCGGTGGGCATGGTATTTGGAGGGTGGGACGCCGATCGTCCCGCGCAGCGGACCATCGACGCCGCGTACGCACAGGTAGCCCATGTCTCTCTACCCCCTCTCTTCCCGGCACCCGGCAAAACCGCGCGGGCCGCCTCGCCGGTTCTGGCGGTCTCTCGTCATTAAAAGGAGTATATTCCCGCGGCCGGGCCAACGCCTCAACAAGTTCTCCGCCGGCCAGAAAAGATACTCCCTCCGGGAGGGTCAGTCCACCCTTTCGAGGTTCCCTTCCTCGTCGAAGCGCATGGGGATGGGTTCCTCGACGAGGTGCAACCGGGGGTTCTCCCCCACCTCGTCGAGCAGTGCTTCCGAGACCCACATCCGGTGCAGCCGGAGGGTGTTCGTTATCCGAACGAGGCGGGCCTCCTCCGGGCGGACCCCGGCGCACATCTCGAGGGCGGCGGCGACCGCGAGCCGATCGTTCGGCATGACCATCGGCAGCCGCACGGGCGCCGGGGTGGTGGAGGTGAGGGCGTTCATGTAGGTGGCCTCGCGGTCCATCTGCTCCTCGAGGCGCCGGGTGACGACGTCGGCCATCCCGACGCCGTTGGCGTTTCCGCCGGTCTCCCTGGTGAGGGAGAGGAAGACCATCCTCTCCACGGAGGTGCCGCCGGAAGCGTAGGGTGTCGGGTAGCGTCCGGTGACGTTCGGGTCCGCACCGTCTCCGGAGACGTTCTTGCCGATCTCGTCCACGACGAGCACGTCGAGCTCGGAGAAGGGTATCCGCGGGAGGTTGCTCTTGGCTTCCTCGAGGAGCGGGATCTCCCTCTCGGGGAGCTCTTCCGCCGGGATCGCGACGATGCGGCAGGGCTCCTCGTCGGCGTTCTCGAGCACGGCGAGCCCGAAGGCGACCCTGCCGGTCTCGATGGCGACGCGGGCGGCCTCGGGGATGGTGCGGTGTATGGCTCCCCAGCCGGCGGCGTGCACCGCGTGCGCCCCCTTCTGCTTGCCGAGCCCGATCGCGAGCATCTTGGTAGGCCCGCTCTCCACCTCCCCGCGGAAGGCGGTGTGCGGCTTCACACGGTTCATGACCACGACCGCATCGGCCTCGAAGGCGTATCGGTCCATGTAGACCGGGACGCCCGCGGGGGTTCTCCCCACCTCGACGGCCTCCATCGTCGCCCGGATCGGGCAACCGACCCGCTCCTCGCTCACCCCCAGGTGCCGCAACACCTCCGCCTGCCCCTCGGCGGTGGAGGCCCCGTGGCTCCCCATCGCAGGCACGATGAAGGGATCGGCCCCGGCGTCTTTGAGCGCCTCGACGAGCGCGGAGGCGATCTCCGCCACACGCCCCACGCCCCGGCTGCCGACGCCGACCGCGACCGAACCCCTCGGGAGCTCCACCTCTCCGAGAGCCTCCCGCACCGCGGACCGGACGTCCCTTATGGCGGGCGGACTCTCGAGCTCCTGTTCGACGAGCGCGACCCGCGGCGGCTCGACCCGCGAGAGCAGTTCCTCTATCTCGCCGTGGACGATTCTCTGCATGCCTCTTACCCCCACGAACACATCTCTCTCGAAGAAGGATAGCAGCAGAGCAAGGTCCAGCACCAAGGAGCCGTCTGGCTGCCGTCTCCAAGGTCGTACTACGGGCACGATGGTTGTAGACTCTGCCTGGCACGGAGAACTCCGTTTACCTTTTCGCGTTTGCGGGAAGAGTGCCCGTGTTCGAAGAGAATCGTTTCGAGGAGGCATTTCGATGAGATACACCCGTTTCGGACGGACGAACCTGAACGTCTCCAGGATCGCCTTCGGAACCTGGCAGGCCGGGGGTGACTGGGGTGCCCCGCAGAAGGAAGAGATAAAGTCCGCCATCCGCCGGGCGCTCGACCTCGGCGTAAACTTCTTCGACACCGCGCAGGCCTACGGGTTCGGAGAAGCAGAGCGGCTGCTCGGGGAGGCCCTCGCCCCGGAACTGAAGAGCCGGCGCGATGAGGTCGTCCTCGCCACCAAAGGCGGGCTCAGGATGGAGGGGGATGCCCTTCTGAGGGATGCGAGCCCGGGCTGGCTGCGCAAGGGCGTCGAGGACTCGCTGCGCTTCCTCGGCACGGACTACGTCGACCTCTACCAGCTACACTGGCCCGACCCCGACGTCCCCGTCGAGGAGAGCGCCGGGGCGCTGGATGAGATGGTCAGGGAGGGCAAGATCCGCTACGTCGGCGTCTCCAACTTCGACGAGGAGCAGATGGCCGCCTTCGAGAA
Organism: Rubrobacteraceae bacterium; assembly: GCA_023511405.1. Classification (GTDB taxonomy): domain Bacteria; phylum Actinomycetota; class Rubrobacteria; order Rubrobacterales; family Rubrobacteraceae; genus Rubrobacter_E; species Rubrobacter_E naiadicus. The sequence goes on along the minus strand of JAIMBO010000009.1, from coordinate 34,563 downwards.
GGTAAGGAAGCTGGACGCGCTGCAGCCACCCTACCACCTCTTCCGGCGCGAGATCGAGGAGCGCATCCTCCCCTACTGCGCCGGGCACGGGATCGGGGTGCTGGTCTACGGACCGCTCGCCCACGGGCTGCTCTCCGGAAGGATGACGAAGCAGACGCGCTTCCCGGAAGACGACTGGCGCTCGAAGAGCCCGATGTTCCAGGGAGAGGCCTTCGAGAAGAACCTCGAGAAGGTGGAAGAGCTCAAGCGCTTCGCCGGCGAGCGGGGCTACACCCTCCCGCAGCTCGCCGTGGCCTGGACGCTCGCCAACCCGGCTGTCGACGCCGCGATAGTCGGGGCCAGGAGGCCGGATCACATCGAAGGGACTGCACCGGCGGCCGAGATAGACCTCTCCGAAGAGGAGCTGCGAGAGATAGACGAGATCATGCGGGGTGCGGTCCCGGTCGGCGGACCCGCCCCGGAGGGGATGTAGGGAGAGCCGCGGTTGAACGACAGGCTCCTCTCCTCCCCCAGAAACGCCGCGCTCGCTTTCGTCGCGCTGGCGCTCATCTGGGGGGCTTCGTTCCCCTTCGTCAAGATCGGGCTCAGGGACGCCCCGCCGCTGCTCTTCGCCGGGATAAGGGTTCTGATCGGGGGTTTCGGGCTCGCGGCGGTGGCGGTCTTCCGAGACGGGCTCCCGAAGCTGCGTGGGGTCTGGCACACCTACGTCATCTCGGGCGTCTTCAACTCCGGGCTCTTCGTCGGACTGCAGACGATAGCGGTGCTGGACCTCCCCTCCGGGCTCGCGGCGGTGCTGGTCTACCTGCAGCCGATCGTCACCGGGCTGCTCGCGTCCTTCTTCCTCGGGGAATCGCTCGGCGTGGCGAAGATCGTCGGGCTCACGCTCGGCTTCCTCGGGGTGGTTGCGGTGAGCTTCGGGGACCTCGGGGGACACTTCGAGCTCCCCGGGCTCCTCGCCGGGGTGGTGGGAGGGATCAGCTGGTCCATCGGCACGGTGTACTTCAAGCGGGTGCAGGGCGTGGTCTCGACGCTGTGGTTCATCGCGCTCTCGTTCCTCTTCGGCGGGGTCGGCCTCACGGTGGTCGGGAGCCTCACCGAGTCGTGGGGGGCGATCCGGTGGTCCTCGGGCGAGTTCTGGTGGAGTCTGCTCTTCATCTCGCTCGCCGCGATAACGCTCGCCTGGATACTCTGGCTCGGGCTGGTGAGCGCGGGGGAGGCCAGCCGGGCTTCGGCGTACATCTTCGTCGTCCCGCTCACCTCGGTCGCGATCGGCGTGATCTTCCTCGGCGAGCCCTTCACCGCCACGCTCGTCGTGGGGGCGCTCCTCATCGTAACGGGCATCTACCTGGTCAACCGCACCCCGAAGGGTGCGCAGAGAACATCCTAGCCCGGCCTGCGTCCGGCGAACCTCCGGGCCACCAGCAGCCCTAGCACCCCGCCGTAGAAGAAGACGTGACCGATCGCGGCGACCGGAGGGTTCGCCTGCTCGAACCAGGGAAAGGCGTCGAAGAAGACGGCGAGCACGTATACGTCCACGCCCCACAGCAGAAACCCGAACGCCAGGCCCGAAAGCACTGCGTTCCGCCCCCACGAAGCGCCCATGCGCCCTCCGAAGTTGTGGAAGAGCGCGCTGAACAGGGCTCCGAAGGCCGAGGAGAGAGCAAAGTGGACCACGAGGGCCACGAAGATCACGACGCCGATCGAGAACTCGGGCCTCGGGGGAAGAGCCCCCCATCCGAGCAGGATCCCGGCGACGAGGCGCAGCGGCCAGGTGTATCCGGCTCCGGCGAGCCCGCTCACGACCACCTCGAAGGCGAGGAAGACCGCCCCGGCGAGGGCTCCGCGCAGGATTCCGGCCGCGAGCTCCCTCATGGTCCCCGGGTGGAGCTTGGGGTGGATGTCCTCTGATCCGAGCAAAGACCCTACCCCTCTTCCTCTATGCGCTCCCGGAAGAAGAGCCCGTAGGTGATGAAGAACCACGCCGCGGCCAGCACCATCCCCACCAGCCACGAGATCATCCCCACCACGAGGCCGTGGGTGGTGGTGGAGGCGTTATGGACCGTCAGGCTGTTCGCGGGGTTCGTGGCGGGGAGGACATCGGGGAAGAGCGAGAAGGCGGTGCTCGCGAGCATGCCCGCGACGTAGAGCGCGGACGAGGCGAAGGCGGGCCAGTCCCTGCCCCTCAGGGCGAAGTAGCCCATCCCGGCGAGCCCGCCGAGCGCGGCGAGCGGGAAGGCCAGTCCCCACGGCATGCCGAAGAAGTTGTCCAGACGCCGGGGGAACAGGTAGAACGTCGAGACGGTGCCGAGCACCGTGAGGACGAGCGTGGCCACCCAGCCGGAGATCGAGAATATCCGGGCCCGCGCGCGCACCTCCCCCCGGGTCCTCACCGCCAGGAAGTTCGCCCCGTGGGTCGCGAGGGCGAAGAAGGCCAGGAACCCGATGATGGTCGTGTACCAGTCCAGGATGCCGGGGTGGGAGGAGAGGGGATCGAAGTCGGTCCAGAGTGGCATGAAGAAGAAGCCGTTCTCGTGCAGCGGCAGACCGCGCATGACGTTGGCGAGGGCGGTGCCGAAGGCGAACGGCAAGAGGGCGCTCCCCAGGAAGAACGTGAAGTCCCAGAACGAGTGCCAGAGCGGATCGTTCATGGTCTGGCGCACCTCTATCGAGACGCCTCGCAGCACGAGCAGCCAGAACACGATGAACATCGGCAGGTAGAAGCCGCTCAGGGCCGAGGCGTAGAGGGAGGGAAAGGCGAGGATGAGCGCTCCTCCGGAGGCCACCAGAGCGACCTCGTTGCCGTCCCACACCGGCCCCACCGCCATCAGGACGGCCCGGCGCTCCCGGTCTTCACGCGCGACGAGCAGATGCAGGGTACCCGCCCCGAGGTCGAAGCCGTCGAGTACGACGTAGGAGATGAGCAGGAAGCAGACGACGATGAACCAGATGGTCTCCACCTCAACCTCCCACCTTCAGCTCCTCGCCTTCGAGCTCCTGCTCCTCTTCTGGTCCGCCCCGGATCAAACCGAGGACTATCACGGCGTAGAGCAGGCTCAGCAGGGCGAAGACGCCGAGCATGCCGGCCAGCGTGAAGTAGAGGCTGCCCACCCCGACCAGCGGCGAGGCGCTCTGGCTGGTGCGCAGCAACCCGTAGGCGATCCAGGGCTGCCGTCCGGTCTCGGCCGTGATCCAGCCGACCGAGTTCGCGACGAACGGCAGCGGCGGGGAGAGCATCAGCACCCAGAGCATCCACCGCGCCCTGAAGAGCCGGCCTCCCCAGAGGAGGAGCAGCGCAGCCAGCACCATCATCCCGGCGAAGAGGAACCCCAGCAACACCATGCTCCTGAACCCGTAGTAGACGAAGGGTACGTTGTCGGGCCAGAGCTTCTTCGGAAAGGCGTCAAGCCCCTCAACCCTGGAGTTCCAGTCCCGGTAGGCGAGGAAGCTCAAAAACCGCGGGATCTCGACCGGGTTCACGATCTTCTGTTGCTCCATGCTGATCTGGCCGATCAAAACCCACGGCGCCCCCCGCTCGGTGTCGAAGACGCCCTCTTGCGCGGCGAGTTTTATGGGCTGCTGCTCGGAGACCGCCCGGCTCTCGGCGTCGCCGAAGGGCCACACCTGCATGAGCGAGGCGAACACCCCGACGACGACGCCGAGGGTGACGAAAAACCTGCCGTATTCCACGTCCCGGCCGGAGAGCACGTAGAAAGCCCCGAGCCCCGCCATCGCGAAACACCCGGTGATCACCGCACCGTTCAAGACGTGCTCGAGCTGGTGGGAGTAGAGCCAGGGGTTGAGCAGAAACTCCCAGAAGTGCTTGAGCGCGAGCTGTCCGTCGGGGAGCTTCTCGTAGCCGACCGGGTGTTGCATCCAGGCGTTCACCGAGAGGATGAAGTACGCCGATCCCCAGCTGCCCACCAGGATCGCCAGAGCGGATACCCAGCGGCCCCAGGCCCCGAACATGTCCTGCCCGTAGATGTAGATCGCGAGGAAGGCCGACTCGAGAAAGAAGGCGAAGACCCCTTCCATCGCCAGCGTCTGCCCGATCACCCCTCCGGAGACCTTGGAGAAGATCGCCCAGTTGGTCCCGAAGCCGAACTCGAGCGGGATTCCCGTCACGGCCCCGATGACGAACGCCGGTGCGAAGATCTTGACCCAGAAGTCCGCCGCCTTCCTGTAGAAGTCCTTCCTGGTGCGCAGATGGAGGGTCTCTATGATGAAGATGAGCAGGATGATCCCCATGTTGAACTGTGGGTAGAGGTAGTGGTAGAGCAGGTTGCCCCCGAACTGCCAGCGGTCCAAAACCCAGGCCTCCGAGTTGCCCTGCAGCAACCCGACCACCACACCCGAACCGGAAAGGATCATCTCCGCTCCCGACTTCTCGCCTCTTCTACGGAGGCTCCGCCCCCTCACCTCAAGCGATACCATCCTCCGTGAGAGCGGACGGTATCGCCTCTCTATCCCTCGATAGAAGCTTCCTATTACAATGCGAAGGATGGAGCTGAGGCATCTCAGATACTTCGTGGCGGTGGCCAGGGAGCTACACTTCGGTCGGGCGGCGGCCTCGCTCCATATAGCCCAGCCCTCGCTCAGCCAGCAGATCTCCCGGCTCGAGGGCGAGCTGGGGGTACGGCTCTTCGAGAGGAGCAACCACCGGGTAGAGCTCACCGAAGCGGGGGAGGCGCTGCTGGAGGAGGCGGAGGCCGTGCTGGAGGGGGCACACCGGGCGGCGGAGGCGGCCCGGCGCGCGGGACGCGGGGAGCGGGGGCATCTGGAGGTAGGTGTCGTGCCATCGGCCACCGACGAGCTGCTGCCGGCGGTACTGCGGCGGTACGGGGAGCGCTTCCCCGGTGTCAGTCTGACGCTCCAGGAGCTGACCACCCCGGCCCAGCTCGAAGCGCTGCGGGAAGGCAGGATCGCGGTCGGCTTCGCCCACCCTCCCGCGAGCCCGACGGTCGAGGCGAGGGTCGTATACCGGGAGCCGATCGTGCTGGCGCTCCCCGAGCGCCATCCCCTCTGCCGCGAGACGGAGGTCACGCTGGCCAGCCTGGAGCGAGAACCCTTCGTGCTGTTCCCGAGGGCGGTGGCGCCGATGCTCCACGACCGGATAATGGCCGGGTGTGGACGGGCGGGCTTCAGACCTCGTGTCGTGCAGGAGGCCACCCACCTGCACACGGTAGCGAACCTGGTGGCGGGCGGGCTCGGGCTCTCCCTCGTCCCCGTCTCGCTGCAGAGGCTGCGCGGGAGGGGCATAGAGTACAGGCCCCTCGCGGAGGCGGGACTCGAGGCGGAGGTGTCCGTGATCTGGTCGGCGAAGAGAGCACCGGGAGCCGTGCTCAGAGGATTCCTCAACGTCGTCTCCGAGGTGAGCGGGCGTCCGGTGTTCTGAGCCACCGTTGTAGCCACCGCCAGCGGGTATAGACTTGTACTGGCTTTGATCGCGGAGGACGATCCTCGCAACGTTTTGCAGCGCACGTTTGTAAACGCAAAGAAGAGGCGGCGTTTTTGAAGACGTTCTTCAGGCTGATGTCGTTCACCCGGGGGCTCAGGTTGCTCCTGCTCCTCGGGATCTTCTGCGCGGTCGGCTACACGGTGAGCACGCTCGCCATCTCGTGGCTGGTCAAGGTCGGGATAGACCGGGCGCTGCCACACGGCTCCGGGAGCGGCGATCCGGGGGCGCTCTGGAAGCTGGCCGGGGAGCTCGTGGCGCTCGCCGTCCTGCGCTTCCTCTTCAACGGCACCCGGAGGTACTCGACGAACTACGTAGGGCACGCGGTCGAGTACCGCATGCGGCGGGCGCTCTTCGAGAAGATGGTCGGCTTCTCGCACGGCCTCTACGATCACGCCCCGACCGGGGAGCTCGTCTCCCGGGCCACCAACGACCTGCGCGTCATAAGGTTCTTCGTCGGCTGGGGGATGTTCCAGCTTTTCATCAGCGCGGTCACGCTGGTCGTGGTGGCGTCGGTGCTCTTCTACCTCGAGCCCGCCCTCGCCGCGGTGGCGCTGCTCCCGATGCCGGTCCTGGCGCTCGCGGCCTGGCGGTTCGCGAGCCGGGTACACCCGATCTTCCGCTCCGTGCAGCGGCGCCTCGCCGGCGTGACCGCGGCCGTGCAGGAGAACGTCTCCGGCATCCGGGTGGTCAAGAGCTTCGCCCGCGAGCCCTTCGAGCGGGAGCGCTTCGGCGAGCGGGCGGAGGGCGTCTACGAGGAGACGATGGCCGCGAGAGGATTGCGGGCCTTCTACATCCCGGGGATGAGCTTCCTTCCGGCGGTCTCGGTAGTGCTCCTGATCTTCTTCGGCGGACGCGCGTACGCCGCGGGCAGCATATCTTTAGGGGACTTCGTCCTCTTCCAGCTCTTCCTGATGCAGCTCGTCTCCCCGATGCAGAGCTTCGGGATGGTCGTGGACCAGGGCCAGCGGGCGCTCGCCGCCTCGGAGCGGGTCTTCGAGGTGCTCGACGTCACGCCGGAGATAGAGAGCCCTGAGCATCCCAGGCCCCTGCCCGAGAGCGGACCGCTCTCCGTCGAGATGCACGACGTCGGCTTCTCCTACGCCGGCGGCACCCCCGTGCTGCGCGGGGTCGCCCTGAAGGTCGAGCCGGGCGAGACGGTCGCGCTCGTCGGGGCCACGGGCGCGGGCAAGAGCACGCTCCTCTCGCTCATCCCCCGCTTCTACGACCCCGGGGAGGGCGAGGTTCTCGTCGGCGGGGTCGACGTGAGGAAGCTCGACCTCACGCAGCTGCGGCGGACCGTCGGGATCGTGCCGCAGGAGACGTTCCTGTTCTCCGAGAGCGTGCGAGAGAACATCGCCTTCGGCAACCCGGAGGCGACCGACGAAGAGATCGTGGCCGCCGCGAAGGCGGCCGGGGTGCACGACCAGATCTCCCGCTTCCCCGAAGGCTACGACACCCGGGTCGGGGAGTGGGGCATCACGCTCTCCGGCGGCCAGAAGCAGCGCGTCGCGATAGCCCGCGCGCTCGTCAAGCACCCGCGCATCCTCATCCTGGACGATGCCACCTCGAGCGTGGACGCCGAGACGGAGCGTCAGATCCAGGAGGCCCTGCGCGACACCTTGAGGGAGGCGGCGGGGCTGACGACGTTCGTCGTCGCCCACCGGCTCTCGACGATCCTGCTCGCCGACCGGATACTCGTCGTAGAGGGCGGGCGCATCGCCGAGAGCGGAACCCACGAGGAGCTGCTCGGACGGGGCGGGATCTACGCGAGGATGTACGGCTCCGACGCGGAGAGGGCCTCGGCGTGATGAGGCTGAAGCGCTACCTGCTCGGCTTCCCGCTCTTCCGGTTGCTCGCCTTCGCCCGGCCCTACAAGGGGCGTCTCCTCGCGCTCGCGTCCATCACCGCGCTCTCGGCCGGGGCGGACCTCGCCGGGCCGCTCATCGTCGGCTACGCGATAGACTACGGACTCGGGGCCAAGAGCGGGCATGCCAGCATGGGCGTGATCTACGCGACGGCCGCCCTCTACCTGGGGGTGAGCGCCGCCTCGTGGGCGATGGGATACGTGCAGACCTACGGGATGGGCTGGGTCGGCCAGCACGTCATCCTCGACCTCAGGAACACGCTCTTCGGACACCTGCAGTCGCTCTCGCTGCAGTACTTCTCCGAACAGCGGGCCGGCTGGATCATCTCGCGGCTTACCAACGACATCGAGAACTTCACCAACCTCCTCAACGACGGGGTGCAGAACCTGATCAAGAACACCCTCACCCTCGTGGGCGTGCTGGTCGCGACCTTCGTCCTGGACTGGAGGCTCGCGCTCGCCGTGATGTCCATAAGCCCGCTCATGGCCACGGCAACCGTCTTCTACCGCCGCTCGAGCATGCAGGCGTTCCGCCGGGCCCGCGAGGCGATAGCCGAGGTCGCGGCCTTCCTGCAGGAGAACGTCTCCGGGATGCGCGTCGTGCAGGCGTTCACCCGGGAGCGGCGCGCCCTCGCCGACTTCGAACCCAGGAACCTGGCCTACCGCCGGGCCAACGTCCGCTCGACCCGACTCTCCTCGGTCTACTTCCCGGCCGTGGAGCTCATGGGCGCCCTCGCGCTCGCGATAGTCCTGCTCTACGGCGGCTTCCGGGTGATCTCCGGCGCGATGACCGTCGGGCACCTGGTCGCGTTCATCGGGCTCATCAACATGTTCTTCCAGCCCATCCAGGGTCTCTCGCAGCTCTACTCGGACCTGCAGAGCACGATGGCCTCGCTCGAGAAGGTCTTCTCGGTGCTCGACACCGAGCCGGACCGCGCGGACAGCCCAGAGGCGAGGGAGATCGTACGTCTGGAGGGGCGGGTGGAGTTTGACCGCGTGAGCTTCTCCTACCCGGACGGCGAACCGGTGCTCAAAGACGTGAGCTTCCGCATCGAACCCGGCGAGACGCTCGCGATCGTCGGCGAGACCGGCGCCGGCAAGAGCACGATAGCCAAGCTCCTCTCCCGCCTCTACGACCCGACCTCGGGGACGGTGCGCATAGACGGCACCGATCTGCGAAAGATCCGCGGTTCCTCGCTGCGCTCGCACATGGGCGTTGTCCTGCAGGACACGTTTTTGTTCACCGGCACCATCGAGGAGAACATCCGCTACGGACGCCCGGACGCCACCCACGCGGAGGTCGTCGCGGCGGCGCAGGCCGTGGGAGCCGACGACTTCATCCGTGCCTTCCCGGAGGGCTACGAGACAGAGGTGCGCGAGCGCGGCGGCCGGCTCTCGGTCGGCGAGCGCCAGCTCATCGCCTTCGCCCGGGCGCTTCTGGCGAACCCGCGCATCCTGCTCCTGGACGAGGCGACCTCGAGCGTGGATCTGGCGACCGAGGCCCGCATCGAGAGAGCCCTCGCGAGGCTCCTCGCCGGGCGTACCTCGGTCGTCATAGCCCACCGACTCTCGACCGTGCGCGGGGCCGACAGGATCATCGTCGTGAGCGGCGGGCGCGTCGTGGAGCAGGGCACCCACGAGGAGCTCGTCTCCCGCCCCTCCGCCTACCGCCGGCTCTACGAGTCCCAGTTCGCCGCCGCCTGAGATCCCCGGCGCGGCCCGCAGCCCGCAGGGCAAGACGTTCCGGGCAGGAGGTGTTACAAAAATCACCATAGCCCGGGACCATCGAAAGGGGGCCCGTAGATGTCCAGGTTATTTTGCGTGCTGACTGGATTTATGACCGTGGCCCTCCTGGTGCCCTCCTGCTCGCCGGTACGCACCCCATCCGGTCACCGCAGCGCGACCAAATCCTCTCTGACCAACGTCAGGCTGGCGATGGATAAGAGGTGTCCGAAGTCCGTACCGATAGCGATAGTAAGTGGAGCGAAAGCGTTTGAGAACGAAGGCCCCGGTCTATCCAAGGAGCTGGTGCCGCCAGGAGCCAACCATCTCAGGGTCTGCCGCTACGTGGTGGCACCTCCTGAACAGGATCACAAGCCGGTCCCTCCTCCCCTGGCGAGCTCCATGGCGACCAGTTCACAGGTCGAGATCGAACACCTGCAGAGACTCCTCGACTCCTTCGCTCCGGTAAAGAAAAACCAGTCCCTGTCATGCCCGGCGGAGCGCAGGCCCGACACGGCGCTCGCCGCCTTTTCCTACCCCGGAGGCTCGCGGAGGGTCCTCGTAGACATCAGACTCTCCGGATGCCTGCTGGCCTCGAACGGTGCAGGTGTCTACCGACCAGACAACGGAGACAAGCTCCTGGCCGAGATGAACTCTCTGGTCCCTCTATCCCGCCGCCGTTGAGTGCTCTTTCGGTAACCTCGAACGTTCCCGGAATATAATGGACTGTAGTCCAGATAACGAGAAGGAGCCGGCCATGAACCACGAATCCGTCCCCGCGGGGACCAGGATCGGTCACGTACACCTCAAGGTCTCCGACCTCGACCGTGCCATCGGCTTCTACCGCGACCTGCTGGGCTTCGAGCTGGTGACACGCTTCGGGGAGGAGGCGGCGTTCCTCTCGGCGGGTGGCTACCACCACCACATCGGGCTCAACGTCTGGGAGAGCAGGGGCAGCTCACCACCTCCTCCCGGTTCCACGGGGCTCTACCACTTCGCCATAAACTATCCGGAGCGCAGGGACCTGGCCCGGGCCCTGAAGCGGCTTTTGGATGCCGGCTGGCCGATCGACGGGGCCTCGGACCACGGCACCCACGAGGCGATCTACCTCCACGACCCCGACTACAACGGCATCGAGCTCGCCTGGGACCGGGACCCGGGAGAGTGGCCGAGGCTCGGCGGGAGACCCACCTTCACCAGGCGTCCCCTGGATTTCGACGGGCTCCTCGCCGAGCTGGAGTCCCCGGTGACCGGCTAGGCCCTGGGGCCTGCCTCGCGCACCTCGCGGGGGACCGCCTCGCCGAACTTCTCGAAGTTCTTCTCGAAGAGCGTGGCGAGCTTCTTCGCCTGCCGGTCGTAGGCCTCTTTGTCGGCCCAGGTCTCGCGCGGGTCCAGGATCGAGGCGGGCACGTCCGGTACCCGCTCCGGCACCTCCAGCCCGAAGACCGGATGGGTGTGGGTGGAGATGCCGTCGAGCTCCCCGGAGACCGCGGCGCGGACCATCCTGCGGGTGTAGGCGAGCTCGACGCGGCTTCCGACCCCGTAGGGCCCGCCGGACCAGCCGGTGTTGACCAGGTAGCAGCGCGAGCCGTGTTCTCTGATCCTGCCGGAGAGCATCTCGGCGTAGGTCGTCGCCGGGAGCGGCAGGAAGGGGGCACCGAAGCACTCGGAGAAGGTTGCCTCGACCTCGGATTCCATGTCCGCCTCGGTCCCGGCGAGCTTGGCGGTGTAGCCGCTGAGGAAGTAGTAGGCGGCCTGCTCCGGGGAGAGGATGCTTATCGGGGGGAGGACGCCGAAGGCGTCGGCCGTCAGGAAGAGGATGGCCTTCGGGTGTCCGCCCATCCCGTCCGGGACGACACCTTCTATGTACTCGAGCGGGTAGGCGGCGCGGGTGTTCTCGGTGATCGAGGCGTCGGAGTAGTCCTCCTTGCGGGTCCTGCGGTCCACGACGACGTTCTCCAGGATGGTTCCGAAGCGTATCGCGCCGAAGATCTGGGGTTCCTTCTCGGGGGAGAGGTCTATGGTCTTGGCGTAGCAGCCGCCCTCGAAATTGAAGATCCCCCGGTCGGACCAGCCGTGCTCGTCGTCGCCGATGAGGTGCCGCTCGGGGTCGGCGGAGAGGGTGGTCTTGCCGGTCCCGGAGAGGCCGAAGAAGAGCGCCACGTCCCCCTCGTCGCCCATGTTCGCCGAGCAGTGCATCGGCAGGACCCCGTGCTCGACCGGCAGGACGTAGTTGAGGACGCTGAAGATGCTCTTCTTGATCTCCCCGGCGTAGCCGGTACCGAGGATCAGGACGACCCTGCGGGTGAAATCCAGCCCGACGAAGGTCTCGGAGTTGGTGCCGTCCTCCTCGGGTTCGGCGAGGAACCCGGGGAGCGAGATGACCGTCCAGTCGGGCTCGAAGTCGTCGAGCTCTTCTAGCGCCGGACGGCGGAAGAGCTGGTAGGCGAAGAGAGCCTGCCAGGCCTGCTCGGCTATCACCTGCACGTTGAGGCGGTAGCGGGGGTCGGCGCCGGCGTAGACGTCGGCGATCCAGACCTCCTCCAGCCCATCCACGTACGCCGCGGCCTTCTTGAGCAACCGCTCGAAGTCCTCGGGGTCGAAGGGCTGGTTCGGTCCCCACGCCACCCGCGACTCGGTGTTCTCGTCGCGCACGATGAACTTGTCCTTCGGCGAACGCCCGGTGCGCTTGCCGGTCCTGGCGACCAGGGCCCCGGAACCGGAAAGCATCCCCTCGCGCCTCCTTACGGCGGCCTCGATGAGCCGCGCGGGAGGCAGGTTCTCGTGCAGCGTCCCGGGTTTCTCGACCCCGAAGCGTTCGAGCGTCGCCTTGCGTACCAGCATGTCCATAGATGCTCTCCCTCTCACCCTCTGAGTGCGCCCCACACCCTCTGCGGAAGCGCAAAGACCTGCCCCGGAAGTTTAACATTTGGCATACTCAACCGGCTCGCACACAAGACCGGCCGGTGGTAAACGGGTTCACTTCTCTGCGAGGAGGGAGAGCTTTGCGCGAGGTAAGGGTCGAGGAGGTGACCGCCGCGGTGCGCGACGCCTGCATCGAGGCGAACGTCTCGCTCGGGGCGGACCACCTCGCGGCGCTGCGCCGGGCGCTCGAGCGGGAGCGCTCGCCCCAGGGCCGGGAGGTGCTCGAGAAGCTGCTCGAGAACGCGCGGGTGGCCCGGGAGGAACGGGTCGCCTTCTGTCAGGACACCGGGTATGCGGTCTTCTTCGTCGAGGTCGGGCAGGAGGTGCACTTCACCGGCGGGAGCCTCCCGGAGGCGATAGACGAGGGCGTCCGGAGGGGCTACCGGGAGGGGTACCTGAGAAAGTCGATCGTGAAGAGCCCGGTGGAGAGGATCAACACCGGCGACAACACCCCGGCGACCGTCTACTACGAGATCGTGCCGGGGGAGGCGCTCCGCTTCACCGTCCTGATAAAAGGTGCCGGATGCGACAACATGAGTGCCCTCAGGATGCTTACGCCGGCCGAGGGGGTCGAGGGGATGAAGCGCTTCGTGGTGGAGACGGTCGAGCGGGCCGGGCCGAACGCGAGCCCGCCGGTGACGGTCGGGGTGGGGATCGGGGGACCGTTCGAACGCGCGGCGCTCCTGGCCAAGAAGGCGCTCACCCGACGCTCGGGCGAGCCGAACCCGGACCCGGCGATGGCAGGGCTGGAGCGTGAGATCCTCGAGGAGATCAACGCGACCGGAATAGGCCCTGCCGGCTACGGCGGTACCGAGACGGCGCTCGCGGTGCACATCGAGAGCGCCCCGACCCACATCGCCGCCTTCCCCGTGGCGGTGAACCTGGACTGCCACTCCCACCGGACCCTCTCGTTCGAGCTGTGAGCGGGACGATGGAACTCAGGATTCCGCTCTCGCGGGAGGACGTCGAGCCGCTGCGTTCGGGGGACGTGGTGCGCCTGCACGGGGTGCTCTACACCGCCCGCGACGCCGCCCACGCCCGGATGAAACAGGCGCTGGAGCGCGGAGAGCCCCTGCCGTTCGACCCGGAGGGACAGGTCGTCTACTACACCGGCCCGGCCCCGGCGAGGCCCGGCCACCCGATAGGCCCCGCCGGGCCGACGACCGCCTCCCGGATGGACCCCTACGCGCCGCTGCTGATAGAGCGGGGCCTGCGCGGGATGGTCGGCAAGGGCGTACGCTCGCGGGAGGTCGTGGAGGCGATGCGCAGACACGGCTGCGTGTACTTCGGGGCGGTGGAGGGCACGGCGGCGCTCCTGGCGAAGTGTGTGAGGGAGGCGGAGGTCGTCGCCTACGAAGACCTCGGGGCCGAAGCGGTCCGCCGCCTCCTCGTCGAAGACTTCCCCGCCGTGGTGATAAACGACCTCCACGGCGGCGACCTCTACCGCGAGGGCCGGGAGCGGTGGCGCAGGCGCTGAAGAAAAAGTTGCGCGGGTTGAAACCCTGAGGCTCCCGGTGCGTAGAGTTGTGACAGAGCAGGCCGGGCCGCCACCCATCATCCCCCCTCCCTTCCGGCCCGGCCTCTCTGGTTCGAGACGCAGGGAGATGGAGCATTGAGATCGGAGAGCATCCTTTCGGCCGTGGTACTGCTGCTCAGCGCGCTGCTCGCGGGCTGCTCTGCCGGTGGAGGGGCCTCCACCGGCGGGACCTCGGCCTCCGCGGGGGCCACGGGCGGTTTCACCGCGGGCGTCTCGTCGGGAGCATCCTCTGTAAGGCAGGGCTCCTCCACGGGTGGGACCAGCGGTCAGCAGGCGACCCTGAGGCTCTCCGGAACCCCGGGGGTGGCGTTCTCGGGACGCTGCACCGTAGGGAGCAGGACGGAGACCCTCGAAGGCAAGACGCCCGCCGTCTACACCTACGAACTCGGCGGACGCCAGCTTGAGTGCCAGATCCACAGGCAAAGCACCGGCGGCACCCTGGAGGTCACCTTCGAAGCCCCAGGAAGCCACGCCACCCAGCGGATGAACTCCCCGAACGGTACGCTCGAGATCACCTACAGGGACGGCAGCCTCTCGGTCTCTCAGACCTCGAAGAGCCACTGACGAAAGAGATACGGAAGGGGGGCGGGCTTTGCCCGCCCCCCTTCCGCCGAGAAGCGATCCCCGGACTACCCGGACTCGCCCTTCGGCTCGAAGCGCAGCGCGGCCGAGTTTATGCAGTAGCGCTTGCCCGTGGGGGCGGGGCCGTCGTCGAAGAGGTGACCCTGGTGCGCCCCGCAGTTCGCACAGTGGACCTCGATGCGGCGCATGAAGAGGCTGTCGTCGACCTCGGTTCCGATGTTCTTCTCGTCGATCGGGGCCCAGAAGCTCGGCCAACCGGTCCCGGAGTCGTACTTGGTCTCCGAGCTGAAGAGGGGCGTGCCGCAGACCACGCAGCGGTAGACCCCTTCCTCGTGGTTGTCCCAGTAGCGCCCGGTGAAGGGCGGCTCGGTCGCCTTCTGGCGGGTCACCGCGTACTCCTCCGGGGAGAGCTCCCGGCGCAACTGTTCGTCGGTCTTCCCTGTTTTCTCGCTCATACCCCGATTCTAGCACCACCTCCGGCGCGCTCCAGGAACGAGAGCGCCTCCTCCAGAGAGACCACGTCGGCGTACTTGGCCTGGATGTCGAAGAGGTTGGCCTCGTGGGGCGGGGCGGCCCGGTCGCCGACGCATTCGCGCGGCACGAGCGCCGGATAACCGTGCTGCAGGAGGTCGACCGCCGTCGCCCGCACGCAGCCGCTCGTCGTCGCGCCGCAGAGCACCACCGAGTCCACCCCGAGGGAGGTCAGGATGGCGGCGAGGTTCGTCCCGAAGAAGGCCGACGCCCCCTTCTTGACGATGAGGGTCTCGTCCTCGCGGCGCCCGAGGCGGGGGTCCAATTCGACCCAGCGGCTGCCGAGCCGCAACTCACCCAGAGAAGGGACCTTCCTGACCCAGAGCGCCCCGTCGACGAGGTTCTCCTCGAAGCCGATGGTGGTGAAGATGACGGGGAGGCCGCGCCCGCGGGCGGCGTCGAGCAGGCGGCGGGTGGCCTCGACCTCGGCGGTCATGTCCGCCCCGAGGGGACACTCGGGGTCGGTGAAGCCGCAGCTGAAGTCCACGACCAGGACGGCCGGGCGCTCCCCCAGCCCCAGCCGCCCTCCCATCCGGGCCCGCTCGTAGACGCGGCGGGTCTGCTCGTCGGTCATCCGGATCACCCCACCTGGATGGGCCGCTCACCGGCCGCCCCGGGAAGCTCCTCGCCGAAGCGCGCCCGCTTCACGAAGCGCCCGGCGCCGGGGCTCGCGACCAGCTCGCCGTTCTCGACCAGGACCTGCCCCCGCAGCAAGACCGTCTCCGGCACCCCAGTGACCTCGGTGCCCTCGTAGAGGTTGTAGTCGATGTTCGAGTGGTGGGTCTCGGCGGAGATGGTCTTCTTCCTGTTCGGGTCGAAGACGACGATGTCCGCGTCGGAACCCACGGCTATGGTCCCCTTGCGCGGGTAGAGCCCGAAGAAGCGCGCCGGGGCGGTCGAGAGCAGCTCGACCATCCTGTTGAGCGAGATGCGTCCCTCCCGCACGCCGAAGTTGTGGATCATCATCAGCCGATCCTCGACGCCGGGGCCTCCGTTGGGGATCTTGGAGAAGTCGTCTTTGCCGAGGGTCTTCTGGCCGTCGAACTTGAACGGGCAGTGGTCGGTCGAGATCACAGAGAGCACGCCCGTGGAGAGCGCGTGCCAGAGGTGCTCCTGGTTCTCCTTGGGGCGCGGCGGCGGGGTGTAGACGTACTTGGCTCCCTCGAAGCCGGGCTTGTCCAGGTAGCTCTCGTCGATGAAGAGGTACTGGGTGCAGGTCTCGCCCCAGGCCCGCCAGTCGGCCTCGCGGGCGCGGGCCACCGGTTCTATGGCCTCCTTGCACGAGACGTGGACGACGTAGAGCGGGGCGTCGGCGAGGTGGGCGAGCTGGATGGCGCGGTTGGTCGCCTCGCCCTCGGTTATCGGGGGTCGGGTCGCGGCGTGCCACTTCGGCTCGGTCTTCCCCTCGGCGAGCGCCTGCTTCACCAAGACGTCTATGGAGTCGCCGTGTTCGGCGTGCACCATGACGAGGGCGCCGGTCTCGGAGGCCACCTGCATCACCTTAAAGAGCGTCTCGTCGTCCACCATGATCGCGCCCTTGTACGCCATGAAGAGCTTGTAGCTGGTGACGCCCTCCTCGGGGGCCTTCGCGAGATCCTCGAGCGTCCCCTTCTCCTCGAGGTCGGTGACGGCGAGGTGGAAGCCGACGTCGATGACCGGCTTTGCGCGCTCTATCTTCTCGTGCCAGGTTTCGAGCGCCTCCGGGAGCGTCTGCCCGGCCTGCTGCAGGCAGAAGTCCACGATCGTCGTCGTCCCGCCGAAGGCCGCCGAGATCGTACCGGAAGTGAAGTCGTCGCAGCTCACGGTCCCGCCGAAGGGCATCTCCATGTGGGTGTGCGGGTCGATACAGCCGGGGATGACGTACTTGCCGCTCGCGTCTATGACCTTCTCCGCCCGCACGTCGAGCGAGCGCCCGATGAGGGAGACCGTATCGTCCTCGATGAAGATGTCCCCCACGTAGTCGTCGGCTGCGGTGATGATGCGGCCACCTTTTATCAGGATCGACATGCTCCTCCTTCCATCGTTACGCTTCCTCCAAGATACCCTATCCCGCGGCGACGAGCCTCCTTATCGCGTTGAGCATGACCTCGGCCCCGAGCGCGGCGTCTGCCGGGTCGGCCTTCTCCTCGGGCGAGTGGCTCACCCCCTCCTCGCAGGGGACGAAGACCATGGCGGCCGGCACCCGCCCCGCGACGCACATGGTGTCGTGGGCGGCCCCGGAGGGCATGCGCAGGTACGGCTCGCCGCTCGCCCGGGCGGCCTCCTCGAGCGCCCCGACCACCCGCTCGTCGAGCGGGGTCACCGACAGGCTCTGACGCTCCGAGTAATCGGATGTGGCCCCGCGCCGCCGCGCGGCCTCCGCGGCGAAGTCCCGCAGGCGGCGCGCCACGCCGCGGAAGGCCTCCTCGTCCACCCCCCGGATGTCTAGAGAGAAGCGGGCCCGGCCGGGGACCGCGTTGATCAGGTTCGGCTCCAGCTCCACCTCGCCCACGGTCCCGACCGTGCCGCCCGGCGCCTCCCTGGCGAGGCGCTCCAGCTCGAGCATGCACTCGGCCATGACGAGCCCGGCGTCGCTGCGGAGGTCCATCGGAGTAGCCCCGGCGTGGTCGCTGCGCCCGCGGACGGTGATGTCCGCGTGGACGTAGCCGGCTATCGCGTCGACGATCCCGAGGCGGTTTCCGGTGTCCTCGAGCACCCGGGCCTGCTCTATGTGCAGTTCGATCCACCCGACGAGGTCGTCGAGGATGCGGGAACACTCCCGCCACCGCTCCGGCTCGTAGCCGGCTTCTTTTGCGTGCTCGAAGAAGGTGCGCCCGTCGTCTATCGCCCGGAAGCTTTTGAGCTCCTCCTCGCTCACCCGCCCGGCGACGATGCGGCTGCCCAGTACCATCTGCCCGAACCCCGAGCCCTCTTCCTCGAGGAACGAGATCACCTGCAGGGGGAGGTTCAGGCCGAGCTCCTCGTTCAGCCGGCAGACCTCGAGCGCCGCCACGACCCCCATCGTCCCGTCGTACTTGCCGCCGTTGCGGTTGGAGTCGCAGTGCGAGCCTATTCCGAAGACCCTCTCCCCGGCGGGACGGTTGCGGGCGACGAGGTTCCCGACGGGGTCCTCGGTGCACCCGAAGCCCACGGCCTCCAATTCCTTGATGAAGTAGTCGAGGGTGTTGCGGTACTCCGGGGTGTAGGCGTAGCGGCGTATCGCCTTACGCGAGCGGGTGTAATCCGGCCCGGCGAGCGTCTCGATGTCGCGCTCCATCCTGCGGGCGCTCCTCTCGCGGTCTATGGAGATCCAAGCGTCGCTCAAAGCTACCTCCTCAGGTCATAGCGGGAGATCCGGCCTCCTCCGCGCCCACGGATGCGCCTCTTCGAAGGCCGCCGCGGCCCGCAGGACGTCGGTCTCCCGGTGGGTCGCCCCGACGACCTGCAACCCGACCGGAAGCCCCTCCGCGGTAAACCCGCAGGGCACCGAGGCCGCCGGGTTGCCGGTGAGGTTGAATGGGTAGGTGTAATAGACCCACGATACGACGTTGCGGTCGAACACCTGTGGGGGTATGTCCACGCCGGCACCGAAGGCAGCCACGGGCAGGGTCGGCGTGAGGAGCAGGTCGAAGGATTCGAAGAAGCGGCGCACCTCCTCCCGCAGAGCATAGCGCTCGAAGACCTTCGCGTAGTATTCGTCTATCGTCTGATCTAGGGCGGGCTCCAGGACCTCGACCACAGCCGGGTCCATGAGATCCGGTGAACCATGCAGCGCGTCCTTGAGCCTGGTCCCCACCCCGGCGTAGAACTCGGCGCTCCAGAGGTCGACCGGGTCCTTCATGACCTCCTCGACCAGCTCGACCGAGCAGCCCAGCTCCTCGAAGGAGAGCGCCGCTCTCTCCGCAAGTTCAACCACCTCCGGCTCGGGCCTAGCGTAGCCGAGCGTCGGACTCCACGCCACCCGCATCCCCTCGACCGGCTCCTCGCAGGCGGCGAGAAAATCCGGGACGGGTCCGGCCACGCTCGCAGGATCGCGGGCATCGAAGCCGGAGATCACACCGAGCAGGAGCGCCCCGTCGCGCACCGTGCGCGAGAGGACCCCGACGTGGGCGAGCGTCGGGGTGGCGCTCGTCGGGAAGAACGGCACCCGCCCGAACTGTCCCTTGATCCCGAAGACGCCGCAGAGGGAGGCGGGGATGCGGGTGGAGCCGCCGCCGTCGGTCCCGAGCGCGAACGGCGTGAGCCCGGCCGCGACGCTGGTCGCCGCCCCGGCGCTCGATCCCCCGGTGGTCCTCTCCAGGTCCCAGGCGTTGCGGGTCACCCCGGTGAGCGGGCTGTCCCCGCCTCCTGCCTTGCAGCCGAACTCGGTGGTCGTACTCTTCCCGATGATGCACGCCCCCGCGGCCCGGACCCGCTCGACCGAGGGAGCGTCGGCCGCGGCGATGTTCCCCGCCATCAGCCGCGAGCCGAAGGTCGTCCTCACACCGCCCACGTCGATGAGGTCCTTCACCGAGAGCGGGAGCCCGTGCAGCGCACCCGGCTCCTCCCCCCGCGCGAGCGCCGCGTCCGCCTCCCGCGCCGCCTCGAGCGCGAGCTCCGGGGTGAGGGTAACGAAGGCGTTGAGGTGAGGCTCGAGCTTCTCCAGGCGCTCGAGGGTCGCGCTCACGACCTCGACCGCGGAGACCTCCCGGCGTACGATGGCCCCGCGCAGATCGAACGCGGTCGCGTAGGCGGTCTCGACCACCGTCCCTCCTACTCCTCGAGCACCGCGAAGGCCCGGACCGGAGAGCCGCTTCCGCCCTCGATCTTGAGGGGCACCCCGTAAAAAGTGAACTCGCCTTTCCCGACGAGCTCCTCCAGGTTCACCAGCCACTCGTAGTGAAAGATGCCGCGGTCGCGGCAGACCCGGTGGCTCGGGAACAGGTCGTCGCTCGGGACGTCGGTCGAGGGCCCTTCCACACCGTGGGCTTTCGATCCCCGGTCTGCGAGCCAGTGCGTCGCCTCCGCGGTCAACCCCGGGTTGCTCCAGACGATCTTGCGGTCAGGGTAGTAGCGTCGGTGCAGCCCGGTGTTCAACAGCACGATGTGCCCATCCACCCTGACGCCGCTCTTCTCCTCGGCGGCCTCGAGATCCCCGACGTCTATCCTACCGAGGTCGGGGATGTGGGTGAGGTCGAAGCAAACCGCCTTGCCGAAGAAGAGCTCCAGCGGCATCTCGTCCACGGAGTCCCCCCGAGGGTTGACGTGGTAGAAGGCGTCGACGTGGGTGCCGACGTGGTCGAGCATCCCCAGGTAGTTCGTCGCGAAGGTCATCCTGTCCTCGGGAACCCCGAGACCGAAGTCCTTGGTCTTCTCGTGGGTGAGCGCCGGCAGCACCACCGGGCTCTGGAAGAGCTTGTGCGCCGGCATGTTGTCGGTGATCTCGAGCGTGAGATCAACTATCCTCTGCATCTCTCATCCTTTCTGCTCCACCGGCGGATGGGCGTTACCGAGCGGCACCGCCGCAGCGCCGAGCAGCCCGGAGAAACCCCCGAGCGAGGCGAGGAGGCTCTCCTCCGGTATGTCGCGGGTGATGAAGACGACGCGCGAGCGGTGGTCCCTATCCGGCCAGCGGTCGAGGTGCTGCGGCGGGTGGATGACGTGCTGGACGCCGTTCAGGACGACGGGCCCCGGTCCCCCCGTGTCCAGGAGCCCCTTGACCCGCAGCACGCTCTCGCCGCGGGCGTGCAGGAGCATGCTGAGCCAGATCCCGAAGGCCGTCCAGTCCACCGGCCCGTCGAAGGTGACCGAGACGGTGTGGGTCGAGGCGGTGTCGTGCTCCTGCAGCCGCGGGAGATCCCGCTCCCCCACCCGCACCACGGGGGAGAGGAGCTCCCTCACGTCCACCTCTCCGAAGGATGCCTCGACGATGCGCACCGAGGGGTTTATCGCTCCGATGCGCGCCTCGAGCTCCTCCTTCGCCCCCGGGCCGGCGAGGTCGGTCTTGGTGATGACGATCTCGTCCGCCGCGGCGACCTGCTTCGTCGCCTCGGGGCTCCCGGAGAGCTGCATCGCGCCGTTCACCGCGTCCACGGTGGTTATGACGAGGTCGACCGTGAAGTGGTGGGAGAGCACGGGGTGGGAGAAGACGGTGTGGAGGATGGGGGCGGGGTCGGCGAGGCCGGTCGTCTCTATGACCACGCGGTCGAGCGCGGGGATCTCACCCCGCTGGCAAAGGTCCAGAAGCTCCCCGAGCGCCGCCACCAGATCCTCGCGTTCGCTGCA
Organism: Rubrobacteraceae bacterium; assembly: GCA_023511405.1. Taxonomy (GTDB): domain Bacteria; phylum Actinomycetota; class Rubrobacteria; order Rubrobacterales; family Rubrobacteraceae; genus Rubrobacter_E; species Rubrobacter_E naiadicus. The sequence continues at coordinate 13,704 of JAIMBO010000009.1, read as the reverse complement.
GCAGACGCACCCGCTCCCCAGAAGGAGCGTCCTCTCGGCGACGGGCCTGAGCAGGTGGTGGTCGAGCCCGACCTCGCCGAACTCGTTGACGATGACGGCGGTGTTCTCGAGCTCCGGCTCCCGCAGCACACGCGAGAGCAGCGTGGTCTTGCCGCTCCCGAGAAAGCCGGTCACGACCGTCACCGGGATCGCCACCGTCTACCCCCCTTCTTTCAGGCTCTCGAGCAGCGCCGCATCGAGCGGGTCCGGCACCCTGCCCGAGAGCCGCTGCGCCGCGGGCCACAGAGCGCCCAGGTCCTGCACCAGCTCCGATCTGCCCTTGCGGTCACGCAGCAGGTACTTGCTCCCGCTCCAGTCCTCGACCTTCAGGCCGTAATGGGGGAGCACCCCGTTGAGCAGGGCCACCCTGTGGGCCCTGTCCCGGCGCCGGTCCCGCTGGTGCTCGCCCGGGTCGGAACCCGGACCGGCCGCGAGCGCCCGGTCCGTGACGTGCCGATCGGTCCAGTGGAGCCGCCCGACGAAGTCCTGCCCGCACAGCACACACACGAGGTGCTCCCCCCGCCCGCTACTTCGTCGCCGGCGTGTCGATCCCGTACATGTTCAGCCCCGGGTCGTGGTTGGGCTGGTTGCGCGGGAAGCGCCTGACGAAGTCGTCGGCGATCTCCTCCATCGTCACCCACTTCGTCCCGGGATGCCCGTTTATGTAGTCGATGAGACGCTCGAGCATCAGAAGAACCTGCGGCCTGCCGCTGACGTCCGGGTGGATCGTCAGGCAGTAGGTCGCGTAGTCCATCTCCCGGTAGACCCAGTCGAACTGATCCCGCCAGAGCTGCTCTATGTCGCGCGGGTTGACGAAGCCGTGGCTGTTGGGAGAGGCCTTGATGAACATCATCGGCGGCAGGTCGTCCAGGTACCAGTTGCCCCCGATCTTGACCAGGTCTATCTCCTCCCCGCGCTCGAGCGGCTTCATCCATTCCCGGGCGGGCCTGGAGTAGTCGATCTTGGTCCACGTGTCACCGACCCGGGCGTAGTAGGGGGTGAAGTCCCTATGCTGAAGCGAGTGGTCGTACTTGTACCCGAACTCGAGCAACAGCTCGTTGGTCGCGTTGGAGACCTCCCACCACGGGGCGACGTTCCCGACCGGACGACGCCCGGTCACCTTCTCGATGAGCTCGATGCAGTACTCGAGCACCTCCCGCTCCTGCTGCGGCGTCATCGCCACCGGGTTCTCGTGCGAGTAGCCGTGGCTCCCGACCTCGTGCCCCGCATCGACCACCATCTTCACCTGATCCGGGAAGGTCTCGATCGAGTGCCCGGGGATGAACCACGTGGTCCTCATCCCATACCGCTCGAAGAGCTTGAGCAACCGCGGTACGCCTATCTCCCCCGCGAACATCCCGCGCGAGATGTCGTCCGGCGAGTCCTCACCCCCGTAAGAGCCGAGCCACCCGGCCACCGCGTCTATGTCCACCCCGATGGAGCAGAAGATCTCTTTCTCCGGCACCTTTCCTCCTTTCCTCGAAACGATCACCCAAAACACCCCTTACCACACCACGACCGGCGGCGCCCGCCCCCAGAGCCTTGCACCAGCCCCGGCCATGGCGTTAGTATTGTACGTACAAATATCGTCGAAATCAAGGAGGGAAAGGATGCTCCCGAAGGTAGCGGTTCTCTCGCTGGGTGGGACGATCTCTTCCGTACGGGGTTCGGGGCCCGGGGTGGTACCGAGGCTGACGGGGAAGGATCTGGTGGAGAGCGTACCGCAGATCTCCGGGGTGGCGGAGGTCGAGGCGGAGTCGCTGAGGCAGATGCCGAGCTCGGACCTTACCGTAGAGGACCTCATCGAGGTGGCCAAGGAGGCGCGGCGGAGGATCGCCGGGGGGGCGCACGGGGTGGTGATCACGCAGGGGACCGACTCGATCGAGGAGACCGCCTTCGCGATGGACCTGCTCGTCGAGGGGGATGCGCCCGTGGTCATAACCGGGGCGATGCGCAACCCCACCCTCCCAGGGGCCGACGGTCCGGCGAACCTGCTCGGTGCGGTGCGCGTCGCGGCCAGCGATGAGGTGAGGGGGCTTGGGGCGCTGGTGGTGATGAACGACGAGATCCACGCCGCCCGTTTCGTCAGGAAGACGCACACCCAGAGCCCCTCGACCTTCCAGTCACCGGTGGCGGGGCCTCTGGGCTGGCTCTCGGAGGGCGTGGTGAGGATCGCCTGGCGGATTCCGGCTCGGCACACGGTGGAGCCCCCTCCGGCGGGAGCCGGGCAGCAGGTCGCGCTGCTCAAGCTAGCCGTCGGCGACGACGGGAGGCTGCTTTCGGCGGTGAGGGAGGCCGGGTACGCCGGGCTCGTCATCGAGGCCTTCGGCGGCGGGCACGTCCCGTCTAGGATGGTCGCGGAGGTCGAGCGGCTCGCCTCCGAGATGCCGGTCGTCCTCACCTCCCGCACCGGGAGCGGCGACGTGCTCCGGAACACGTACGGGTTTTCCGGCTCCGAGATGGATTTGCTCTCGCGCGGGCTCATCTGGGGTGGGGTGCTCGACGGGCTCAAGGCCAGGCTCCTGCTCACCATCCTGTTGCGCCGGGGAGAGGGGCCGGACGAGATAGAAGCCGCCTTCGAGGGGTGGTACATCTAGAGCATCACGTCGCCCGAATTGGGACCGAGCGTCTGTCCCACGTAGAGCGAAGCCCTATCCGAGACCAGAAACGCGACCGTCTCCGCGACCTCCTCCGGCTCGCCGAAGCGCCCCAGCGGGAGCTCCGCGGCCTTGGCGCGGCGCCACTCCTCGGAGAGGCCTTGCACGAGCTCGGTGTTGATGGGGCCGGGGGCGACGGCGTTAACCCGCACTCCTCGTGCAGAGACCTCGCGGGCGAGCGCCTTGGTCAGCCCGATGATCCCCGCCTTCGCGGCGCTGTAGTGACACAGCTCGATGCCCCCGATCTGTCCGAGCTGGGAGGCCACGTTGACGATCACCCCGCGCCCGCGGGAGAGCATCTCGGGCAACGCCTCCTTTATACACAGGAAAGTCCCCCGCAGGTGCACGGAGATCATGCGGTCGAAGTCCTCGATGGTGAGCTCGACGAAGGGCTTCTGCTGCAAAAACCCCGCGTTGTTGACCAGGACCTCCGGCGCACCGAAAACTTCGCGCGCCCTCTCGAAGAAGGCGTGGACGCTCTCGGGGTCGGAGACGTCGCCGGGGACGGCCTCGGCGGCGCCCCCGGCTTCGCGTATCGCCGAGGCGGCACCTTCCGCGGTATCGGGCTTCAGATCGTTTACGGCCACGGCGTAGCCCTCCTCCGCCAGCCGAAGCGCCACGGCGCGTCCGATCCCGCTCCCCGCCCCGGTGACGAGGGCGACCCTGATGCGGTTCGCTGTCAACGGCACCTCCTTTCAGACGAGGGCCGCCTGCGGGAGGCGGCCCCCAAAACCGGCTTGCCGAAAACCCTCAGACCGAAGAGGGTTCCTCGAGGAGCTCGAGCTCGGCCTGGGTCGCGTCCTTGACCTCGCGGGTGCCGAACATCAGGAACCCGGAGACTATGACCGCCAGAGCCCCGGAGAGGAACGCGGCGGTGGTCACGCTCAGCCCGGCTTCGAGGAAGGCCGTCAAAAGCGCCGAGCCGACGATCGCGCCGATCGGCCCCATGGCGTTCACTACCGTGGTCCCCGTACCGCGCATCCTGGTGGGGAAGGACTCACCCATGTAGAACAGCAAGGCCGCATACGGCCCGATGATGAAGAAAAGCCCTATCGTGTAGGTGGCGAGAACGAACGCACCGCTGCTCGGGCCGAAGAGCATCGCCGAGTAGGCCACCCCGGCGATGAGCCAGCCTATCGCGATCGTCCGGCGGCGTCCGACGATGTCGCCGACGAACCCGTGGGAGAGGTATCCAATATATGCCGCCGCGTTGGAGACGACGAGGAAGATCAGGGCGCTGCTGAAAGAGACCCCCTTGCCCTGGGTGAGGATCGTGGTCCCCAGAACGACCAGGACCTGGATCCCGATCCAGTTGGTCAGGAACGCCAGCGCCAGGAAGATCGTGTGCTTCCTTATGCCGGGCTCGAAGATCTGACGGTAGGTGTTGCGGTCGCTGTGGCGTACGTCGATGCCGTACTGCCTGCCGAAGCGTACCGCCTCCTCGTGCCGCCCCTCCTGCTCGAGCTTCCTCGCGTGTTTCATAGCCTGGAACCGCGGAGACTCCCGGAGCTTGAGCCCCAAAACGGCGATTATGATCGCCGGGGCGGTCGCGACCAAAAACGTCCCGCGCCAGCCGACGCTGGGAACCAGGACAGCCGCCAGCGCAGCACCGACCAGAACCCCGATCGGCCATCCGCCCTGCACCATGCTGTAGATGAGCCCCCGCCGCCTGCGGCTCCCGTAGATCTCGTTGAGGTAGGCTGCGTTCACCGCCTGCTCCGAGTACCCAAGCCCGGAGAACGCCCGCACGACGATCACGTACCACGCGGCGAAAGCCAGCGAGGTCAGCCCGGAGCTTATCGCCGCCCCCACCGTCGTGAGGATGAGCGAAGGTTTGCGCCCCAGCCGGTCGAGCATCGGCCCTACCGAAAGCGAAACCAGAAACACCGCCACCGCAACCCAGGTGGCTATCGCCGTGCTCGTCGCCGTCGACCACCCGAGATCCTGCGCCATCTTCGGCAGAAGCGTCCCAAAGAGCGTGTAGTCGTAGACCGAAAACACCCACGCGAGAAACGCTACGATCGAAGAGTAGACCAGCGCCCGCTGCGGAAGGTTCGTCTCTATGCGCGGAGCATCATCGATCCTCCCATCCCCGGTCCCACGGGAGACTTCTGACTCACCAGTCGCCATCTCTCCTCCTTCTCCTTTCGCCCTGGCAGACGATCCTAAAGCCGGGCCCGGCCTCGCCTGCATTTGTCCGTACTAATATGATATGTACGCACAATATTTGTGTCAAGTCCGACATGTGCGGGTCGGGATCCATGCCGGGAACATCATAGAAAATGTCCGGTCCTTTACACTTCGGCCGAGGGAAGAAAATTCCCGTGGCGGCGGTGCGGGATGTTTAGACCCGTGGACGGTGCCTCACCTGTTGTGTGGGAGGATCGGAGGCCGGTATCCGGCGGCGCGTGCCTGCCGGGCGGAGGCGAAGCAGCGTTCGGGGTGGGTGGCCTGGTAGTAGGGGTCGCCTTTGGGGAGGTGGTAGATCTTCTGTCCGTCACGGGTGATGTTGCCCTTCACCGGGTAGCTCCGGGGACAGGACTCCTCGGATGAGGGGGCCACGCCCGGGGATCTTCCGGCGGAGCCTCTGGAGTCGGGGCCGGGGCCACAACCGGGGGAGCCCTCGCCTATCCCGTTACCCCGGTTGGTCTCTTGGCAGCGTTCGGCGCGGGGGAGGCCCCAGATCCCGCGGTGCGCGCGCCTGGCCTGCCGCTGGTCCGCCGCGAACCGTGCGGCGTAGCGGTCGTTGGGCGGGATGATGAGAAGCTGGGCGAGTCCCCTCCGCAACAGTTCGTCCTCCAGCATGGTCTTCCGGTCCACCCACACGTAGGCGAGCAACCTGCCGTAGCGGTCCTTTCGCTCCTCGTCGAAGGTCAGGCGCACCCGGCGGCCCTCCAGCCTCGAGCGGGTGAAGGAGGCCGCCCGGATCGCGAGGGGCTGGACGGGATAGCCGGGACGCACGTCCTCGGGGGTGTCGGCTCCTATGATCCGCACGGTGCTCTCACCTCCCACCGGGGGAGAGATCTCCAGGGTGTCGCCGTCGACCACCCGGCTCACGACGACCCGGACGCCCGTGGAAGGAGCAGAAGCGGAGGAAGACGGACTTCCCCCCACATCCAGCCCCCCATCCCCGCCGCAGCCGGCCAGGACGAGCAGAACGGGGAGCAGGAACCAGGCCGCCGGACGGTTGAACGGACGAAGTACCCTTTTCTTCCCCATCTCTTCCAGTTCTCCCGACAAAAGGTCCATCCCCGGGCCGAGGGTTCCTGCATCCGAGACACGCTGGGACCGCAGCTTTGGCGCGGGACGATTTGCAAAACTATACTCGGTAGTACGAGAGCATACTAGCATTCCCAGAGGCGTACGAAGGGAGATCGTACATGGAAGGCCAGCGACGCAAGCCCGCCACCTATCGCAGGCTGTCGGATGAGCTGCGGGAGGCGATAGAGAGCGGTGAGTTCGAAGAGGGTACCCAGATGCCTACCGAAGCCGAGCTCTGCGAACGCTACGGCGTCAGCCGCCACACCGTGCGCCAGGCCTTCCAGTCGCTGGTCGCCGACGGCCTCGTCTACCGCGTCCCCGGACGGGGCACCTTCGTCACCAGCCTCTCCAGACGCGGCAAGTATCTGCGCTCCATCGGCACCCTGGAGGAGATGATGTCCTGGACCGGCACCGAGATGGAGGTGCTCGATCCGGTCGAGATCATACACGACGAGGAGCACGCAACCCGCCTCGAGCTCCCCACGGACGAGGTCGCCACCCTCACCGTCCGTCGCCTCTACGAGGGCAACCCCTTCGTCCTCACCCACGTCTACCTCACCCCCGACGCCGGAGAACGCCTGCAGAAGAAGAAGCTCCCCAAAGACGGCCCCGGAACCGTCATCGGGACCGTGGAGAGCGTGCTCCCCTCACCCATCGTAGGAGCCAGCCAGGAGCTCACCGCCATCCCCACCCCCCATCACGTCTCCCGCCACATCGACCGCAGCCCAGGTGAGCCCCTCCTCTACGTCGAACGCCTCTACTACCTGGAGGACGGTACCCCCGTAGAACTCGCCATCTCCTACTACAACCCCAGCCGCTACTCCTACCGCCTCGAACTGCGCCGCGGCGGCGTCCACTGACCCGCCGTTTGACACACGACATTTGTACGTACATAATTGAGAGAAAAATGGCGTCTGCGGGAGGGTGTTCGCATGGCAGTGAAAGAGGGCTGGAGGGGACGTTTCTACGAGGACTTCGAGGTGGGGGACGTCTACGAGCACCCCCTGGGCCGGACGGTGACGCAGACGGACAACATCTGGTTCACCCTTTTGACGCAGAACACGGCCCCCATCCACTTCGACGCGCACTACGCGGCGCAGACCGAGTTCGGGAGGCCCCTTGTTGACTCCACCTTCACGCTGGCGCTGGTGACGGGGCAGAGCGTCACCGACGTCTCGCAGAACGTGTTCGCCAATCTGGGGTGGGACGAGGTTAGGCTTCCGGCGCCGGTCTTCGAGGGGGATACGATCTACTCGCGCTCGGAGGTGCTCTCCAAGCGGGAGTCGCGCAGCCGCCCCGATGTGGGGATCGTGGAGGTGAGGACGGAGGGGTACAAGCAGGATGGGACCGTCGTCATCGAGTTCAGGAGGACCATCATGGTCTACAAGCGGGGGCGGGGGCCGAAGAGGGTGCGCCCGCGCCCGCAGGAAAGGGGGGAGGGGTGAAAGGCGGGTGGAGGATGGAGGAGCTCGCCTCCTTCCTCGCGGGGCTCCGGTACGAGGATCTCCCGGAGGAGGCCGTGCTCCGGAGCGAGGAGCTCTTCCTGGACTGGGCGGGCTCGGCGCTCGCCGGGGGGCGGGAGCGGCCGGTCGGGGCGATAGAGCGCGTGGCGCGGGCGCTGGGGCCGCGGGAGGGGTCGTGTGAGGTTCTGGCATTCGGGTGGCGCACCTCTCCCCTCTTCGCGGCGCTGGTGAACGCCGCCTCCTCGCACGCCGTCGAGCAGGACGACGTACACAACGCCTCCGTGCTGCATCCGGGGGCGGTCGTCTTCCCGGCGGCGCTCGCGGCGGCGCAGGAGGAGGGAGCATCGGGGAGGGAACTCATCACGGCCGCCGTCGCCGGGTACGAGGCCGGGGTGCGGGTCGGGGAGTTCCTCGGCCGCTCGCACTACAGGGTCTTCCACACCACGGGCACGGCCGGGACGCTCGCGGCGGCGGCCGCCGCGGCGCACGTTCTCGGGGCGGACGAGGCGGAGATGGCCGACGCCCTGGGCTCGGCCGGGACCCAGGCGGCGGGGCTCTGGCAGTTCCTCTCCGAGGGGGCCGACTCCAAGCAGCTGCACACCGCCCGGGCCGCGAGCAGCGGGCTCCTCTCGGCGTACCTCGCGCGGGAGGGTCTCCGGGGTGCGCGGGGCATCCTGGAGGGGGAGAAGGGAATGGCCGCCGGGATGTCCTCCGACGCCGACGCGGGGAGGCTCACGGCGGACCTCGGGGAGCGGTGGGCCGTGCTCGAGACCTCGTTCAAGCATTACGCCTCCTGCCGGCACTCGCACCCGGCGGCCGACGCCCTGCTCGCCGGGATGCGGGAGCACGGGCTCGCCGCGGAGGACATAGAGGCGGTGCGGGCGAGGGTGCACGCCGGGGCGATAGAGGTCCTCGGGGACGTCGTCGAGCCCGCGAGCGTGCACCAGGCCAAGTTCTCGATGGGCTTCGTGCTCGCGCTCGTCGCGCTGAGGGGCCGCGCGGGGCTCGAGGACTTCACCGAGGAGTCGCTGCACGACGAGGAGGTTTTGAGCTTCGCCCGCCGGGTGGAGATGGTCCTCGACCCCGAGGTCGACGAGGCCTATCCGGGGCGTTGGATCGGGCTGGTGGACATAAGGACGAAGGACGGGCGGGAGGTCACCTCGCGCGTCGACGTACCCAAGGGCGATCCCGGCAACCCCCTGAGCCGCGCGGAGATAGAGGAGAAGGTGCGCCGCCTCGCCGCCCACGGCGGGGCGAGAGAAGAGGCGGCGGGGCGGCTCGTCTGCTTCGCCTGGAACCTGCACGAAGAGGAAGAGGTGGGCCCGCTGCTCGCCGAAGGAGCCGGGGAGGTGAGATCTTGAGCCACGAGAAGCTGCGGCAGAGCGTACGCCAGGTCTGCGCCCGCTTCGGCGAGGAGTACTGGCGGGAGCTGGACGAACGGCGCGAGTACCCCGAGGAGTTCGTGCGGGCGATGACCGAGAGCAGGCTGCTCGCGGCGCTCATCCCCGAGGAGTACGGGGGGCTGGGGACGACGCTCGCCGAGGCCTCCGTGATCCTGGAGGAGGTCAACCGGAGCGGGGGCAACGCCCAGCCCGCCCACGCCCAGATGTACGTGATGGGGACGCTGCTCCGGCACGGCTCCGAGGAGCAGAAGAGGGAGTACCTGCCGAAGATAGCTTCCGGGGAGATCCGGCTTCAGGCCTTCGGGGTCACCGAGCCCGGGGCCGGCACCGACACCACCTCCATAGAGACCTTCGCCCGCAAAGAAGGCGACCGCTACGTCATAAACGGGCGCAAGATCTACATCTCCCGCGTCCAGCACTCGGACATGATGGTCCTCCTCGCCCGCACCACCCCGCGCGAGCAGGTGAGGAAGAAGTCCGAGGGGCTCTCGGTCTTCCTCGTGGACCTGCGCGAAGCCGTGGGCAACGGCCTCACCGTGAAGCCCCGCCGGGTGATGATCAACAACGAGACCAACGAGCTCGTCTTCGAAGACCTCGAGGTCCCGGCGCAGAACCTCCTCGGCGAGGAGGGCAAAGGCTTCCGCTACATCCTCGACGGGATGAACGCCGAGCGTATCCTTATTGCCGCCGAGTGCATCGGCAACGGGCGCTGGTTCGTCGAGAAGGCCACGGAAAGGGCGAAAGAGCGCGTGGTCTTCGGGCGGCCCATCGGCGAAAACCAGGGGGTGCAGTTCCCCATAGCCCGCGCCCACGTCGACGTGGAGGCGGCGGACCTGATGCGCTTTAGGGCCGCGGAGCTCTTCGACCGGGGAGAGCCCTGCGGGGCCGAGGCCAACATGTCGCTCCTGCTCGCGGCCGACGCTGCCTGGAAAGCCGCGAACGTCGCGCTGCAGACCTTCGGGGGCTACGGCTTCGACACCGCATACCACGTCGAGCGGAAGTTCCGCGAGACCCGGCTCTTCCAGGTCGCCCCCATCTCCACCAACCTCATCCTCTCCTACGTCGCCGAGCACGTGCTCGGGCTGCCGAGGTCGTTCTAGGATGCTGCCGCTCGAAGGCATGACGGTCGTCTCTTTGGAGCAGGCGGTCGCCGCCCCCTTCGCCACCCGCCAGCTCGCCGACCTCGGCGCGAGGGTCATAAAGGTCGAACGTCCCGGGGTGGGGGACTTCGCCCGCCACTACGACGAGAAAGCCCGCGGGCTCTCGAGCCACTTCGTCTGGCTCAACCGCTCGAAGGAGTCGATCGCGCTGGACCTCAAGAAGGAAGGGTCAAAGGAGGTCTTGCGACGTCTGATCTCCCGCGCCGACGTCTTCGTGCAGAATCTCGCCCCCGGCGCCGCCGGGCGGCTCGGCTTCGGCGCGAAGGCGCTGCGCGCCGGGCACCCCCATCTCGTCACCTGCTCCGTCTCCGGCTACGGGGAGAGCGGCCCTTACCGCGAGAAGAAGGCCTACGACCTTCTGGTGCAGTGCGAGACCGGCCTCGTCTCGGTGACCGGCACGCCCGAGACCCCCTCGAAGGTCGGCATCTCCGTCGCGGACATAGCCGCCGGGATGTACGCCTTCAGCGGGATCCTCACCGCGCTGTTGAAGCGGGAGCGCACCGGGGAGGGCTCGCATATAGAGGTTTCGCTCTTCGAGGCCCTCTCCGAGTGGATGGGTTTCCCCGCATACTACACGATGTACTCCGGAGAGCAGCCGCCGCGCACCGGGGCGAGCCATGCCGCCATCGCCCCCTACGGACCGTTCCCCTGCGGCGACGGCAGGACGGTGTTCCTGGGGATCCAGAACGAGAGGGAGTGGGAGCGCTTCTGCCGGGAAGTGCTGCAACGCTCGGAGCTCGCCGGAGATCCCCGGTTCTCCTCGAACCCCAGGAGGGTGGAGAACAGAGACGAGCTGCATGAGGAGATCGGACGGGTCTTCGGCGCCCTCTCCTCCGAGGAGGTCATAGGGAGGCTCGACGCCGCCAAGATAGCCAACGCCCGGCTGCGCAGCGTGCGGGAGTTTCTCGACCACCCGCAGCACGAGGCCCGGAAGCGCTGGCGGAAGGTCGACTCCCCGGTCGGGGCGCTCGACGCTCTCCTGCCGCCCGCCGTCCCGAACGCAGAGGAGCCGGTGATGGGTCCGATCCCGGAGGTCGGGGAGCACACCGAGGCCATCCTCGAGGAGCTCGGTTACGACGAGGATGAGGTGGAAGCGTTGCGCCGCGAGGGCGCGCTCTGAGCAACACACCGTGAGGAGAGGAGCGGGGGCGCCCCCCGTGAGGCGCCCGGGAGGGCGGTGAGCGTGTCCATGCTCGGACCGCGAATGGATCTCCCGGTCTCTGCCGCCGGCACAATGGCCCTGGCGCTCAACCTCCCGCGGCGAGAATTCGCTCGTGGACCTCGAGGTCCCGCTCGCCAAAGAGGACGAAGCGTATGAGGCGTACGTTCTGGAGCCTGGGGGCCTCATCGAGCACGGTCCCGATGGCCACCCGGGCCGCCTCCTCGACCGGGTAGCCGAAGACGCCGGTCGAGATGGCGGGGAAGGCTATGGAAGTGACGCCGTGCTCGTCGGCGAGGCGTAAAGCGTTGCGGTAGCAGTTCGCGAGAAGCTCAGCCTCCGGGTGGTCCGAGCCGTAGACCGGGCCCAGAGTGTGGATGACGTGGGCGTTGGGGAGGTCGTGGCCGCCGGTGATGACCGCCTCGCCGGGGCTTATCGGGGCGAGGGGGCGGCATTCTTCCTCGAGGCCCGGGCCGGCGGCGCGGTGGATCGCCCCGGCCACCCCGCCACCGGTGGTGAGCCGGGCGTTGGCCGCGTTCACTATGGCCTCCACGTCCGGCTGCCGCGTGATATCTCCCCGGACGCACTCTATCGTCACGCCGTCGACCTCGCGTTTCAAAATCCCTCACCTCCTCCGTTCCCGAGCGACTTGCCGGTTCTATCGGCGTAGGAGAGCTCTCCCCCCTTCCAGACCGCCTCCACCGAGAGGTCGGGTCTGAGCACGGTGATATCGGCGTCGTAACCCGGGGCGAGCCGTCCCTTGCGCCGCCCCTCCCCGATCAGGCGCGCCGGCGCGGTCGAGGCCATGCGGGCCGCCTCGGGCAGGGTACACCCGGTGAAGGCGAGGATGTTCTGGAAGGCCTCCTCCATGGTCAGGAGGCTCCCCGCGAGCGCGCCGCTGCCGAGCCGGGTGACGTTCGTCTCGCGGTAGATGCGGCGGGTGGCCAGCGCGTACTCCCCCGGCCCCATCCCGGTCGCCGCCGTAGAGTCGGTGACCAGGCAGATGCGGTCGGGGCCGAGCATGCGGAAGGCGAGCGCGACCATCTCCGGGTGGATGTGGATGCCGTCGGAGATGAGCCCGCAGACCGCGAGCGGGTGGGCAAAGGCCGCTCCAGGAAGACCGGGCTCGCGGTGGTGCATCCGGCTCATCGTGTTGAACAGGTGCGTGAGCGCCAGAACCCCGGCGTCGAGCGCCTCGTAGGCCTCCTCGAAGGAGGCGTCGGAATGCCCCGCCGAGACGACGACCCCGTACCTGCGGGCCATCTCGATGAGCTTCCTCGCTCCCTCGAGCTCCGGGGCGAGGGTGACCATCCTGATAGGACCGAGCTCGAGCAGCCTGGCGAAGAGGGAGGGGTCCGGAGGGACGATGTGGGCGGCGGCGTGCGCCCCCCGTCGTTTCAGGTTGATGAAGGGTCCCTCCAGGTGTATGCCGAGCGGCTCGGCCATCCCGCCCCGGCGCGCGACCTTTTCGGCGAGGACGGGCAGGGTCTCCTCGTAGAGGCTCTCCGGAGAAGAGATCACGGTCGGCACGTAGGAGGTCGTCCCGGTGGCGAGCAGCCGCCGGGAGAGCTCGTCGATCCTCTCGGGCGAAGAGGCTACGTCCACCCCGAAGGCTCCGTTGACCTGCAGGTCGACGAAGCCGGGCACGAGCAGCGAGTCCCCGCAATCCCTCACCTCCCCACCCTCGCCGGGGTCGAGCGGCTCGCGGCTCACCTCCCTTATCGCGCCGCCCTCGATGAGGACCGTTCCTTCGGACCATACCTCGTAGTCGGTCACCACCCTCCCTCTGAGGGCGATGTGTCTGGCGGGTTCTCTATCCGGCAAAATCTCGCCTCCCCGTGGCATCACGGTCCATCTTCCCAGTTATGCTCCGGGCTCTCAAGCTCCCGCATCCGGCGGCACGTGGTATTCGGGTGGTGTGGTGGACGGGCGCACGTCGGGAGTGCGGGAGAGCAGATAGAGCCCGGCGAGCACCACGATCGCGAGCGCCCCTATGGCGATGCGGTAAGAGGGTGCCCCGAGGCCACCGAAGGCGTCCAGAAGGAGCGCTATGAGGGCGGGGCCGGCGACGGCGGAGAACCTCCCCGCGAGGTTGTAGAGCCCGAAGAACTCCCCGGTCTTCTCGGGCGGGGCGAGCGCGACGAGCATCGCCCGGCTCACGGTCCAGGTTGCGCCGAGGGCGACCCCGACGACCGGCCCGACGAGGAGGAGCACCCGGGGACCGGGCGCGACCGCGGCCAGAGCTATCGCGCCCAGCCACAGCAGGAGCACCACGACGAGCGCCCGCTTCGGCCCCACCCGGTCGGAGAGGTGTCCGAAAGCGGCCGACCCCACGATGGCGAACACCGTGGAGAAGAGCAGCAGGTTGCGGATCCCCCCCGAGCTCATCCCGAAGACCTCCCGGCCGTAGAGCGCCATGTTGGAGACTGCGGTGTTCGCCGCGTCGGTGTAGAGCACGGTGGCGGCGATGAACGTCCCGGCCCCGGGGTAGGACCGGAGGTTCCGGATGGTGGCGATGACGTCCCGGTAGACCGCCGAAGGGCGTACGTCCATCGGCCGTCG
>JAIMBO010000099.1 GCA_023511405.1 Rubrobacteraceae bacterium | reverse complement strand
AGAGATTCTAGCACCGGCCGTCCATCAGGGTTCGGTGGGCAGATCCTCCCTCTCGCCCCACTCGTTCCACGAGCCGTCGTAGTTGGAGAGGTTTCTGTAGCCGAGCCGGTGCAGAACGAAGAGCGGTACGGTCGCCGCGACCCCGCCGTTGCAGTAGGCGACGACCTCCGCGTCTTTCTCCTCGGGGACCCCGGCTCTCCGCACCCGCTCCCGCAGCTCCTCCTGCGACAGGAAGGTGCCGCTCCCGGGGTCGAAGAGGCTCTCGGAGTGCAGGTTGCGCGCACCGGGGATGTGTCCTCCGCGCCTCCCCCGGCGCACCGCACCCGTGTACTGTCCCTCGTCGCGGGCGTCGAGGATGAAGGCCCTCCCACCCCGGCTCGCCTCCAGCACCTCCTCCGCGCTCCTGCGCCACTCCGGCCTCGGACGCGGGACGAACCTGGCGGGCTCGACCCGGGGCACCTCGCCCGTGACCGGGCGTCCCTCGGAGACCCACTTCCTCCACCCGCCGTCGAGTACCGCCACCGCATCGTGCCCGTAGTAGACGAGCGCCCACCAGAGTCGGGTGGCGAACTGCCCCCCGGTGTGGTCGTAGGCCACCACACGCGTATCCTCCCCGACGCCGAGCGAGGACATCAGGTCCGCGAAACGCTCCGGAGGGGCGATCTGCACCGGCACGGGATCGTCCGGGTCCGTGATATCGGCCGTCCAGTCGACGTAGAGGGAGCCGGGGATGTGCGCCTCCTCGTACTCCTCGTGCGCCGGGAGGTACTCGGCCCGCTGACGTCCACCGCCGAGGTCGGTCTTCTTCACGTAACCCCGGACGTCCAGAACCCGCAGGTCGTGCTCCTCCAGGTGCTCCGCGAGCCAGGCGGTCGAGACCAGGCTGTCGAAATCCTCCATCACGCTACCCCTCGTCCAGGATGCCGTGCTCGCGGACGAAGCGCTCGGCCAGTTCCCAGGCCCGCTCCTTGTCGTCCTGGGCGAGCCGGCCCTCTATCACCTCGCCCTCGAGGTAGTTTTTTATCGGTTTGATCCAGGGCCCGGGCCCCCGCCCGAAGTGCTCCATAAGCTCGTTGCCGTCGAGCGGGCTCTTGAGCTTCTCTATCTCGTCCTTCCTGCGCACCTCGTCCACCCGCTCGCGCAGCGAGCGCCAGGACTCCTTGGCGATGCGCCGCCGGCGCGGGGCGCTGCCGGTGATGTCCGCCCGCGCCAGGCGCAGGAGCATGTCCACGTTGGTCAGCTCCTTCTCACCCCGTGCCAGATGGGTGTCGCGGATGAAACGCCTGACGGCCGAGTCGGTCCAGGGGTCACGCCCGGCGGCGTAGCTCATCGGGCGCATGTGGTTCGCCACGAGGTGCGCCACCGCGTCGACGTCGTCCTTCGGGTAGGCCAGGCGCCGCATCGCCCTCCGGGCTATCCCGGCCCCGACGTTCTCGTGGCCGTAGAAGTGGATCTTCCTCGGCACCGTCCTGCCGCCGCAGCGCTCGCACTCGCCCTCGGCGGCATCCTTCTTCGTGCTCCTCGCACCGCAGTAGGTGCAGCGGTGCTCGTAGACGAGCGTGCGCGGCTTGCCGATGTCGTGAAAGAACGCCGCCTTGCGCAGGATGGGGTCGCGATCGACATTCTTGAGCACGATCAGGGTGTGCTCGAAGACGTCCTTGTGGTGGAATTCGGCCTCCTGCTCGACGTCCACGGTCTCCATGAACTCTGGCACCACGTAGGGCATGAGATGAAGCCTCACCAGCGTCCTCACCCCGAGGTCCGGGTTTCTGGAGAGCAGGATCTTCTCGAACTCCTCCCGAATGCGTTCTTTCGAGATGCTCTCGAGCCACGAGGCGTTCTCGCGGATCGCCTCCTCCAGTTCCGGGGTCATCTCGAAGGGCTTCTCGGGCGTGGTCAGGGTCGCCTGGAAGCGCACGGCACGCATCATCCGCAGAGGGTCCTCGCGCATCCTCTCCATGACCTCCCCGACCGGGCGGATGATCCCGCGCTCGAGATCTTCCCTGCCGCCGAACGGGTCGAAGATCTCACCGGTGAGCGTCGAGGCCGCTACCGCGTTCATGGTGAAGTCCCGCCGCGAGAGGTCGTCCTCGAGGCTCTCACCGAAGGAGACGTCCGGGTGACGGTCGCCGGCGGTGTACGACTCGCTGCGGTAGGTCGTCACCTCCACCTCGTAGCCGTCCACCGTCCCGCCTATGGTCCCGAAGCGCTCCCCGACGGTCCACAGCGACCGGGCGAGCGGCTTCAGGAGACGCTTTATCTCCTGCGGGCGCGCACCGGTCGTGGCATCGACCTCCCGCACCTCCTCGCCCGTGAGCCCCTCGCGCACGAACCCTCCCACGAGGAAGAGCTCGTGACCGGCAGCGCGGAACCTCTCACCCAGCCGGGCGAGGGGTTCGGGTATGTCCAGCCTCTTAGTGTCGGTCAACGTCATAGATGTGAGCCCGTGAGATTGTAGTACGCCCGCTGGATGCGTCCAGAGGAGGCGGCTAGTTGCGGGAGATAGCCTCCTCGCGCGAGGGGTAGACCTCGAAGTAATCTCCGAAGCCCGTGACCTCGAAGATACGCTCGACGGCCTTCGAGGGAGAGGCGAGCCGCAGCCCGACCCCCTTCTCCTTCAGACTGTCGTTCACCCGCATGAAGGTGGAGAGCGCCGTGGAGTCCATGAACTCCACCCCGCTTATGTCGAGGACGATGGCGCGCACGCCGCCGTTGGCCCCGCGCTCGATGGCGTACTCGAGCTTCGGCGCCGTGTGCAGGTCGACCTCGCCCCGCACCGCGATGACGGAGTACTCTGCGGCGTGTTCGTCCAGCGTCACCTCGAAGTCCATACCGGTTTCTCGGCCTCTCTACTCTCCGACACTCCAAAACCCGCAGAAGACATTATATTAATTATCGATCCGCACGGACGCCGGGGTATGCTGCTTTTTCTGGTAACATTTGGTATCGATGGATGGAATCAAGACAGCCGAGCGGGTTGCGGTCTTCGTAGACGGGGCCAACCTCTACCACTCTATAAAGAACTACTACAGCGGCATCCTGGACTACGGCCGGCTGCTGGAGGCGGCCACCGCCGGCAGGAAGCTGGTGCGGGCGACCTTCTATCTGGTCGAGAAGCAGGACGCGGAGGACGGGGGCTCCTCCTCGGCGCGCTCCTTCGTCTACAACCTCAACCGTTTCGGCTACAAGGTGCGATCGAAGCCTCTGATCCTGCACGAGTCGTTCAGCCCGGAGGGCGAGAGGAGCGTCTCCCACAAAGGGGACTGGGACATCGGCATAGTGGTGGACATGGTGAGGCTGGCGGACTACGCCGACACCTACGTGCTGGTCTCCGGCGACGGTGACTACCTGGAGGCGGTCGAGTACCTCCAGAGCGAACGGGGCATCCGGGTGGAGATCATAAGCGCCACCCAGTGCACCTCGCAGGCGCTCCTCGACGCCTGCGACCGACACACCGACCTGGGGGAGATACCGAACCTCTTCCGGGAGAAGACCATCCCCCAATCCGAACGGGCGTAGAGAGGCGCCGGAGCCACCCCTGATACACTATCGGGCTACGGGCCGCCACGCGGTCTCTCATCCTGCAGGTTCCGATCACCGAGCCGTGAAACCACAGCGAGGAGCACGACGGAGATGATCGAGACGAAAAACACCAGAGAATCCGGGATCATGACGGAAGAGCGCACGCGGCGCGGGCTTCTGGTGCGCATGGGCGGCGAGTTCTACACCAAATCCTCGCGCACCCGCCGCAGGCTCCTGCGGGCGCTCGTCTCGAACATCCGGGCGGCGCTGGCCGAGCGCGGCGTCGCGGCGCGCGTGGAGGCGGAGTGGAGCCGGGTGAGGGTCTACGCCGACGACATACACGAGGCCCGGCGGACGCTGGCGCGCGTCTACGGCGTCTACTCGGTCGCGGAGGTTCTCGAGGTCCCCTACGCCTCGCTCGAAGACCTCGTGGCGAAGGTGACGCCGATGTTCCGCGAGAGGGTGGCCGGCCGGAAGTTCGCCGTGAGGGCGCGCAGGCGCCGGGCGCCGTTCACCTCCCAGGACGTCGGACGCGAGCTCGGTGCTGCGCTGCTCCCGTTCTCGGCCGGCGTGAACCTCGACGAACCGGAGGTCGAGGTTCGCCTGGAGGTCGCGCGGGAGAGGGCGTTCGTGATAGACGAGGAGACGCCGGGCCCGGGTGGTTTCCCGCTCGGCACGGGCGGGAGGGCGCTGGCGCTGTTCTCCGGCGGGTTCGACTCCCCCGTCGCGACCTGGCGGGTGATGCGTCGCGGGATCAGGGTGGCCCTCGTGGTCTACGACCTGGGCGGCTGCGGCCAGGTGGATCAGGCGCTCGCCGTGGCGAAGGAGCTCGCGCTCGGGTGGTCGCCGGGGCGTGAGATGTGGGCCAACGTCGTAGACTTCGCGCCCGTGGTCTCGGCGCTGGTGCGCCGCGTCGACCCCAGGCTGCGCCAGATCCTGCTCAAGCGCGCGATGTACCGGGCGGGGGAGATCCTGGCCCGGGAGCTGGGCTCCGAGGCGCTCGTGACAGGAGAGTCCCTGGGGCAGGTCTCCACCCAGACGCTGAGGAACCTGGCGGTCGCGGAGCAGGCCGTCGAGATACCCGTCCTCAGGCCGCTCGTCGGCTCGGACAAGCAGGAGACGATGGACGAGGCCCGGCGTATCGGCACCCACGACGTCTCCGCCGCGGTCAAGGAGCACTGCTCCATCGCGACCGGACCGGTCGAGACGCGGGCGAACCCGGAAGAGGTGCTGGCCGCGGAGGGCGCGCTCGGGCAGGAGGTGGACGATGCCTGGCTCCGCCGGGCGGTCGAGAACCGACGCGTGGTGCGGATCAAGCGCTGGGAGCCTTCCGCAGAGGAGCCGGACTACGTGGTGAAGGAGGTCCCGGAGGGAGCCCTGGTGGTCGACGTGCGCGAGCCGGAGGAGGGAGAGCCGGTGGGAGATCTCAGGCTCCCCTTCTCCCGCGCGCTGGAGGAGCTGGACGGGCTCGACCCCTCGCGCGAGTACCTGCTCGTGTGCGCCAGCGGCCGCCGCTCAGAACTTCTGGCGCGCGAGCTGATCGAACGCGGCTACCGGGCCTACAGCCTGGAGGGTGGGGTGGACCGGCTGCGCCAGCCGGCCTCTTCCTGAACCTTCCCTAGGAAGGGGGCTCCCCGATGACACGGACCTCCTGCTCGAGCTCTATGCCGAGCCTCTCGCGCACCGTCTCGCGCACGAGCTCGATGAGCCGCAGGGCGTCCTCGGAAGAGCCCCCACCGTGGTTGACCAGGTAGTTGGCGTGTACGGGCGAGACCTCTATCTGGCCTATGCGCGTCCCCTTGAGCCCGGCTGCCTCGATGACCCGGCCCGGGAAGTCGCCCGGCGGCCGTTTGAACGTCGAGCCGCAACTCGGTTTGTTCGGCGAGCCGTTCATCCGCTGGGTTCTGAAGCTCTTTATCCTCTCGCGCAGCTCCTCCGGGTCGCCCTCGCGCAGCCTGTAGCGGGCGCGCAGCACGGCCCAGTCGGGGTGTTCGTGCAGGATGCTGTGCCGGTAGGAGAGGTCGAGCTCGCGGGCGTCCATCCGCACCACACCCTCGCCCGGCCGGTAGACCTCCGCCCACTCCAGCACGTCCTTCGTCTCACCCCCGTAGGCTCCGGCGTTCATGAAGACCGCCCCGCCCACGGTGCCGGGGATGCCGGTCGCGAACTCCAGCCCCGCGAGACCCCTCGCGGCCGTCGTGTTCGCCAGCGCCGGGTAGAGGACCCCGGCCTCGGCGACGACCCCGTCCCCGTCGACCTCGACGCGGCCGAGCGACTTGGCGAGCCTGAGGACGAGCCCCCGGACGCCGCCGTCGCGCACCAGGACGTTCGTGCCGCCGCCGAGGACCGTCACCGGGATGCCGTGTTCGCGCGCCCTTTCGAGCGCCTCCAGGAACTCCTCGACGCTGCGCGGCTCGAGGAGGGCATCGGCCGGTCCGCCTATTTTCCAGGCGGTGTACCGTCTCAGGGGTTCGTCGAGCTTGGCCGCGGGGAAAAGCCGTTGTAAAGTTCCGCTATGCACGGAGGGAATATTAGATCACGCGATGAAAGACTGCATGTTTAGAGTCAGGATCAAGAGGAGCCCCGACACATGAAGGCTATGGCGCTGGCCGCCGGTAAAGGCACCCGGCTGTTCCCGCTCACGGGTGAGACCCCCAAACCGATGGCCCCGGTCGTGGACCGCCCGATAATAGAGCACATCTTCGACCTTTTGGCCCGGCACGGCATCGAGGAGGTCTACGCGAACGTACACTACCTGGCGGACGAGCTGCTCAGGGCCTACGGCGAGCACTCGCGCATAAACGGCATGGAGATACACCTCTCGCGCGAGGAGAGGCTGCTCGGGACGGCGGGGGGTGTGAAGCGCCTCGAGGACCACTTCGAGGAGACCTTCGTCGTGATCTCCGGGGACGCCCTCACAGACATAGACCTCGGGGAGCTCGTCGCCTTCCACCGCGAGAAGGGGGCGCTCGCCACCATCGCGCTCAGGCGCGTCTTCGACACCTCGGAGTTCGGCGTCGTGGAGGTCGACGAGGAGGGCAACATACTGGGCTTCCAGGAGAAGCCGAAGCCCGAAGAGGCGATAAGCACGCTGGCCAACACCGGCATCTACGTCTTCGAGCCCGAGGTGCTGGACTACATCCCCGAGGATACCTTCTACGACTTCGCGAAAGACGTCTTCCCCAAGCTGCTCGAGGCCGAAGAGAGGTTCGTCGGCTACCAGGGCAACTTCTACTGGTCGGACATCGGGACGCTGCAGGCCTACCGGGAGGCTCAGTACGACGTGCTCTCGGGCAAGGTACGGGTGAACATCCCGGGCAGGAAGATAAACGGCACCCTCTGGGTCGGGGAGGATGCCCAGATCCACCCGACGGCGAAGCTCGAGGGCTACGTGGTCGTGGGCAAGGACGCCGTGATCGGACGCGGCGTCACCCTCTCCGGGGACGTGACAGTGGGGTCGGACTGCTGGATCCGCCCGAACGCGACGATAAAGAGCAGCATCCTTCTCCCGGGCTCGAGCGTGGGAGAGGGAGCATACCTCGAGGACTGCATCGTCGGGTACGGCTACGACGTGCGCGCGGGCGAGACGATCCGGGGGGGCGCTCTGATCCGGGCGGCCCGCTAACCGGAGAGGAGTTCCATCACCTCCTCGTCCTCCACCGGGTCGAAGCGCTCGTAGTAGTATCCCACCGCCCCCATATCCTGGACCACCTGAGGACAGACGATCTCGTCCACCATGCCCCTGAGCCTCAGGTACCCCTGATCGCTCGCCACCGGTACCGCGAAGACGATCTTCCTGGGGTTTCTCTCCCGGAGAGAAGCAGCAGCCGCCGCCGCCGTGCTCCCGGTCGCGAGCCCGTCGTCGACCAGGATGCACACCATCCCCTCGACGGGGACCGGCTCCCTTCCCCCCCGATATAGCCTCAGCCTCTCCGCCAGGGTACGCCTCTGGCGCTTCACCTCGCTCTCCACGTACTCTTCGGGAACCCGCAGACGCTCGATGAGGTCCCTGTCGAGCAGCACCTTCCCTCCCTCCGAGACGGCTCCTATCGCGAGCTCCGGTTGCATCGGGGCGCCGAGCTTGCGTACCGCGACCATGTCCAGCGGAACTCCCAGCCGACAGGAGATCTCCGCCGCCACCACGATCCCGCCCCGCGGAAGCCCGAGGACCAGCACGTCCTCGCGCCCGGAGTATTCCGCCGCCAGAGCCTCCGCGAGCCTCTGGCCCGCCTCTGCCCGGTCGCGGAACCTGATCACCTGAATCCCCCTCAGGAGGGAGGCGGTTTGATGAAGCGGTAGCCGAAGCCGCGAACGGTCTCGATGAGCTTCGGTTTGTTCGGGTTGT
Organism: Rubrobacteraceae bacterium; assembly: GCA_023511405.1. Lineage (GTDB taxonomy): Bacteria > Actinomycetota > Rubrobacteria > Rubrobacterales > Rubrobacteraceae > Rubrobacter_E > Rubrobacter_E naiadicus. Next base: position 839 of record JAIMBO010000099.1, on the reverse strand, counting down.
CCCCGAGCTTGGTTCTGAGCCTCTGGATGTAGACGTTGACCGTGCGCTCGTCTATGTATTCATCCTCGCCCCACACCTGGCGCAGCAAAGCATCGCGCGGGAAGACCCTCCCCGGGCTCTGCGCCAGCGTGTGCAGCAGCTTGAACTCCCTGGGGGAGAGCAGGATCTCCCTGCCCCCCTTGCGCACCTCCACCCGCTCGGGGTCGATCTCGAGATCTCCGACCCGTACCCGGCCGGAGATATCCGAGATGCTGCTCGCCAGCTCCCGCTTGCGGAAGATCTGCTTGACGCGCGCCACCAGCTCCCTCGGGTTCACCGGGGAGCGCATGTAGTAGTCCGCGCCGAGTTCTATCCCGACGATGCGCTCCATCGTGTCCTCGTCCCGCAGCAGGGCCACCGTCGAGACCCCGGGCTTCTGGACCGCGGAGATCACACGAAAGCCCCGCTCGTCGGGGAGCCGGTTGTCCACGACCGCAACGTCGAAGCTCTGGCTCTCCGCCAGCTGCCGTGCCTGCGCTCCACTCCCGGCGGGAAGCACCTTCCATCCTTCCCCGGCAAGGGCCCGGCGCAGCCGCAGCCTCTCCTCGTCATCGCCGATGACCAACAAAACCGAGGCGTCCAAGATACTAGAGCCGCCCTCTCATTCGTCCATCCTCCAATCTCTCCCCCAAGTATACCCACAACCCCCACCCCGAAGAAACACCCACCTTGAGCAATGGCGCCTTGAGCAATGGCGGGTTCGCGGTTATCATTTGGAGCGTGCGCTCGTAGCTCAGCTGGATAGAGCGTCTGACTACGAATCAGAAGGTCGCAGGTTCGAGTCCTGCCGAGCGCGCCCC
>JAIMBO010000098.1 GCA_023511405.1 Rubrobacteraceae bacterium | reverse complement strand
AAGCACTCCTGCACGGCATCCTCCGCCTCCCCGGGGCCCAAAAGGAAGGCGGCGTAGCGGTAGAGCTCCACGTAGTGTCTGCGGACGAGCTCGCCGGGGGCCGAGGGGTCGCCGGCGGCGAGCCGGGCGGCGAGAGGGTCCGCTGTTGCGTTCTTTCCCACACCCATAGAACACCCCACCCGCACAAAAAGTTTCAGATCACACACGGATCGCCCGCCGACAGGTATATAGTAGCGGTCGTGCTGGCACGCCTCATCCAGGTCTCGCGGCCGGTGCTGTGGCTCAACACCACAGGCACCGGGGTGCTCGGGATGTGGCTCGGCGGGCACCTGTGGCGGCCGGAGGCCCTTCCGGTGCTGCTGTGGCTCTCCCTGCCGTTCAACCTTCTGATCTACGGTGTGAACGACATCTTCGACCGGAAGACCGACGAGATCAACCCGCGCAAGGGCTCCCTCGAGGGAGCCCGGATAACTTCTTCGGATGTACGTCCCATCTGGGTTTCGATCGCTCTCTCGAACCTCCCCTTCCTGCTCTACTTCTTCCGGAGCCTCCCGGCATCTTCTCTCATCTGGCTCCTCGCCTGCGCGGCGCTCTTCGTCGGTTACTCCACACCACCCGTCCGCTTCAAGGCCCGTCCCTATCTCGACTCGCTGAGCAACGCCGCCTACGCCTTCCCGCTCGTCTTCGTCCCGCTCGCGCTCGGGGAGCACGTGCTCTGGGGAGCCGCCCTCGGGCTGATGGCGTGGAGCGCGGCGAAGCACACCTTCGACGCGGTGCAGGACATCCACGAAGACCGCAGGGCAGGCATACGGACCACCGCCGTCGTGCTCGGGCCGCGGGGTGTGGTCCTCTGGAGCGGGGCGCTGTGGCTGCTCTCGACGGTCTGCTTCGCGCGCATCAACCTGCCCGTGGCGCTCGTCAACGCCTTCATCGCCGGGTTTCTCTTGTTCTCGCTCGCTAGGGCCCCCTCACCCCGGACCGGACACCTGCTCTACCGGTACTCGATCGCCTTCCCGTACGTCGCCGGGACGGTGGCCGGGGTGCAGCTCGTGGCGGCGCTCTCCCTGGGACTCTATCCATGAGCCGGGTGGTGGTCGTGGGAGGCGGGATAGGCGGTCTCGCCGCGGCCGCGCTCGTGGCCCGCGCCGGCCACCGGGTCACGCTGCTGGAGGCCTCGCGGCATCTCGGCGGCAAGAGCCGCCGCATCTCGGTCGGAGGGCAGCGGGTGGACACCGGTCCCTCGCTGTTCACCTTCCCCGGCGTGTGGCGGGAGTACCTGAGGCGCTGGGACCGGGGCTCGGAAGGTGAGAGCGAAGAGATCGCCGCGCTGGAGATGATCCGGCTATCCGAGGCAGGTCGCTACTACTTCCGGGATGAGGTCTGCCCGCTCCCCGTACCGGATGATCACCCCTGGTACGGTGCGTGGGAGAGGTTCGAAGCCCTCCACGGCGCCCTCGGCTCCGACATCGAGCACCTGCTCTACACCGACCCTCTCGACGGGCGCATCCTGCCCTCCCTGGCACGCCTGGCCCGTCTCTACGGAGCTCACCTCACGACCAGCGGCTACCTCGCCTCGCTGAACTGGCTGCCAGAAGGGTTGCGCAGGATACTGGAGATACACACCCTCAATGCCGGGGTGCCACCGGACCGCACCCCCGCCCTCTACGCGAGCATGCCGGCGGTCATGGCGCGCGAAGGCGTGCGGGTTCCACGCGGCGGGGTCTACGAGGTGGTGCGCGCGCTGGCCCGGCTCGCCCGGCGAGCTGGAGTAGAGATCCGCACCGGAGAGCCGGCAACGGAGATAGCATCCGGTGCGGTGAGGAGCAGCCTCAGAACCTACCGGGCGGATGCCGTGGTCGGTGCCCTCGACGCCTCCAGGCTCGAGACGCTCCTCGGGCGAGAGGTGCGTCCCCCGGCGAAACTCTCCTGCTCCGGCGTGGCCATCTACGCCGCGCTCGACAGGGAGATATCTCAGAAGGTCGCCACCCATTCGGTGATCCTCCCCTCCGACCCCCCGGAGCTATACCGCAGCCTGAAGACCAGAACAGAACCGCGGGAGACGATGGCCTTCCTCAACCACCATCCACCGGGAGAACCGTACCCGAACGACAGGGCGGTCCTCGCGCTCCTGCTCACCGCTCCACCCGACGGCAGGTCCTACACGATCAACCACCCGTTCGTCGCGCGGGAGATGCGGAGGATCTCGGATCTCCTGCGGCTCGAGTCCACCCTCTCCGATCTCTTCTCGGAGCACGAGATCCTCGACCCGCGCTACTTCGAACGGTGGGGCAGCCCCGGCGGGGCGCTCTACGGAGGGGTGAGGCCGGTCTGGCGGTCCGGCCCCCTCCACACCCCGCCCTACAGGGACCGCCGGGCGGGCTGGCTGTGGCGGGTCGGCGCCTCCGTGCATCCGGGCGGCGGCATCCCGGCTGTACTGGGCGGCGTTATGATCTCAGCAGGACGCATGCTCCGAACGCTCGGTTAGAGAGAGAAGGAGGAGAGCGGATGAAGATTAGCCCGCAGAGAGACCTCTTCGACATCCCAGAGGGGGTGGCCTACCTGAACTGCGCGTACATGGCGCCCACCCTGCGCGCCGCCCGCAGGGCCGCGGAGGAAGCGCTGGAGCGTACCTCCCACCCCTGGCAGATAACTCCCAGGGACTTCTTCAGCGGGTGCGAGGAGGTACGCTCGCTATTCGCCCGCCTCATAGGCGGTGACCCGGACGGAGTAGCGATCGTCCCTGCCGTGAGCTACGGGATGGCCGTCGCTGCGGCGAACGTCCCGGTCGAAAGTGGGCAGAAGATCGTGGTGCTAGAGGAGGAGTTCCCTTCGAGCTACTACTGCTGGAGGGAGCTCGCCCGGCGAAAAGGCGCCCGCCTGTCGGTCGTGCGCCGTCCCCCGGACGGGGACTGGACGAGCGCAGTCCTGGAAGAGATCGACGAGAGCACGGCCGTGGTCGTGGCGACCAACTGTCACTGGACCGACGGCACCCTGCTGGACCTCGTGAAGGTCGGGGGAGAAGCCCGATCCGTCGGGGCGGCCCTGGTGGTGGACGGCATCCAGTCCCTGGGAGCCATGCCCTTCGACGTGGGCAAGGTGCGTCCGGCCTTCCTCGCCACAGCCTCGTACAAGTGGCTGCTCGGCCCCTACGGCGTGGGCTTTCTGTGGGTCTCCGAGGAGTATCGCTCCGGCACCCCGATAGAGCACAACTGGATCAACCGTGCGGGCAGCGAACGGTTCTCGCACCTGGTCGACTACCGGGACGACTTCCAGCCCGGCGCCCGGCGCTACGACGCTGGTGAGAGGAGCAACTTCGTCCTGCTGCCGATGGTCGCGGAGGCGCTGCGCCAGATCCTCTCCTGGGGGGTCGGAAACATCGCGGAGACGCTGGCCTCCATCACGGCCCTCATCGAGGAAGAGGCCGTCGAGCGCGGCATGGAGCCCACGCCCTCGGCCCTTCGCGCCCCGCACATGCTCGGGATAAGGCTCGAACCGCCCATCCCGGAGGATCTCCCGGCGCAGCTCGCCTCACGCGGGGTGCACGTCAGCGTGCGGGGAGACTCCCTGCGCATCTCCCCGCATCTCTATAACACCGGGGAGGATATCTCGCTCCTCTTCTCGGTCCTCGAGGAGCATACCCGGGCGAGGTCCGTATGAGCTCCGGCTAAAACGAAAACTCCCCGCGCAACATCGAGTAGAGCTTCAGGTCCCGGTACGCTCCCTTCACGAAGACGTGCTCCCGCTGGGTGCCCTCGAATGTCATCCCGGCCTTCTGCATCACGCGTTCTGAAGCCCTATTCTCGGCGAAGCACCGGGCGATGACGCGGTTGAGGCCCATGTGCTCGAAGCCGTAGCGGATCATCTCGAGCACCGCCTCGGTCATGTATCCTTTCCCCCAGCAATCCCGGGAGAGGACATACCCTATCTCGGCCCTGCGGTGCTCCCGCACCCAGGAGTCACCGTATCCGCAGGAGCCGACGAGCCTGCGTTCCTCGCGGAGGACCACGCCCCACAGAAGCTCTCCCCTCGTGTACCCCTCCACCACCTGCTGCAGAAACCGTCTGGAGTCCTCGGGTGAGCGGTGCGTCTCCCACATGACGTGTCGGGTCACCTCCGGGTCCGAGGCGTAGAGGAAGACGTCCCGTGCGTCTTCGAGGGTCATCGGACGCAGGATCAGACGCTCCGTCTCGAGCAACGGGGGCATCCGGGTCACGGCTCGATGGTCACACGCTCGATGCTGCCCCAGGGCAAGAACTGATACCCGATCGGGTCCCCGCTCGGATCCCGAACGTCGATGAGTATCCCGGAGGCGTCCCGGTCGCAGATGAAGCCCGCCACGTCGTTGCCGAGCTTGGCCGTGATGGTCACGAAGCTGTTACGAGCCAGCGCGCGGGAGAGGTCCGGAACGTCCTCGCGCGGCCCCTGCGAGGCCCTCTCACTGAAGCGTCTGTTTTCCAAGCGTACCTCCTCCGGAGCGTAGGGAACACACCTCCACCGAAACCACAGAGTACAACACCTTCGTCGGCATCAGGTGATCAGCTCCTCGATGGGTATGGCCTCCGAAGAGCCGCCCTCGGGATCCACCACCGCGTAGTCGGCCCCCGCCCGGCGGGCTATCATGGCATGCCGGGAGAGTCCTTCGGGGTTTTGGATCTTTCCCACGTACTCCGGCAGCTCGAGCCGGGGCACCCGCTCCCGGAACCCCAGAGCCTTCTCGGGAGAGCTGAAGAGGGCGGCGACGAGCACGTCCCGCCCCCCGCTCTGTACCGAGACGAGCGGGGATACGCCCTCCTCGTCGGTGAGCACGTACAGCGGGAAAGGCAGCTCGGCCCTCCTCTCCGCCACGAGGTGCAGAACGTCTTCGGCGAAGAAGATGCCGGCCCCCGCCTCCGTGACGACCAGCAGATAATCCTCCCCGGCCGAGGCATACTCTTCTACCTCCCCCCACCCTTCGAGAGGCTCCGGCCAGAGCCCGGCGAAGGCATCGAGCTCGCTGCCCCGCGCACAGGCGGCGAAATCCCCCGCGAGATCCCTCCCGGAGAAGAGCGCCCCCACCCTGGCAGGCCTGCCGCCGACCTCCGTCTCGGCGAACACCTCCTCCCCGTGCCGCCCGACGAGCCTGAAGAGCGGGGGGTAGGGAAGTTCGTCCAGCGAGAGTTCCCGTCCGAATTCCACGGCAGTGGCGGGATGATCAGAGCAGCAGTTTGGGACGAACCAGCCCGCGCACGGTCTCGACGAGCTGCTCCGCCGAGAACGGCTTGCGCAGGATGCGCACCGACCCGTGCGTCCTCTCGGAGATGGCCTTCGCCGCGGGGTCCTTCTTCGCGGCCGTGAGGACGACCGGTATCCTCGCGGTCTTCGGCATGGCCTTGAGGCAGTGACAGACTTCCAGTCCGCCAACCTGCGGCATGGAGACGTCCATCACGACGAGGTCCACCCTGCGGCCCAGAGCCTCCTGCAGGGCCCTCTGTCCGTCGGGGGCCTTGACGACCTTGAACCCAGCATCCTCGAGGGCCTCGGCCCCCATCTCGAGCACCTCGGGATCGTCGTCAGCGAGCACTATGGTAGCCATAATGTCCGAGATTGTACACCTGTAGCGAGCGCCTGTAAGCTCCACCGGCCGGCTCGTCAGACCCCGACCTCCAACACCCTGTCGGCCATACCGGCCAGCTCCCGGCTCTCCGGGGAGCCTGGGTCCGGGAGATACGTCGTGCCGTCCTCGAAGGTGATCTCGACCTCCTCCCCGGCCACCTCGCCCTTCGATCGGAGCCTCCCGATCGCCGCCAGCCCGACCAGGGCGCCGCCGGCCAGCGCGCCGGCGAGCAGCAACCTCAGTCCCCTCCGACCGCTCAACCCCGGCCTCCTCTCATCGCCTTCACCAACTCCCCTCTGATGCTGCGCATGTCGTAGAGCACGAGCCCGGTGCGGGCCTGAGGAGAGGTGGTCGCGAACAGGGCTCCACCATTCTCGAGCGACACCATGAGCAGACACCCCAGCTCTGTCCTGATCCTGACCTGCTCGGCCCGCTCTTTGCCGTGGCGCCGCGCCGCGTCCTCCACAGCTCCGGAGAGTGCCTGCAGCACCGCCTCGATCCTCTCACGCTCAACTCCCTCCCGGTGGGAAGAGTAGAGAAGCTCACCTCCCGGTGAGAGCACGGCGCACGACTCCACCTCTCCGGAGAGCGAGCGCAGCCCCTCTACGACCTGCTCCAGGCTCCCGGATTCCGGACCCTCTCCTCTCTCCATCGTCTCACGCTCCTTCCCGCCGCAGATTCAAAGGATCCGGGGCATTATATCTCCGCGCCGTACCCCGTATCCGGCACACGGGGCTCTGCGCGAGCTTAACAAAAGCACCTTCGGATGGTATATTTTCACGGTCCAAGGGGCGATTAGCTCAGCGGGAGAGCGCTGCCTTCACACGGCAGAGGTCGCTGGTTCGACCCCAGCATCGCCCACTCTGAAAAAGCGCTGATTTGCAGGAGAAACTCAGCGAGCGAAAAAGGGCCCGGCTCAACACCGGGGCCTTTGTGCAGCAACCGTGCAGCAACGCAGAGAATGATCTCAGGGGGCCGGGATCCCCAGCTGCTCACAGATCTTGCGCGCCGTGAGGTCGTCTATCTCCGTGTGGCGCGGGACGCTGGTACGCTTGCCCGTGCGGGGGTTCTGGTAGATGGAGTGCCGGGTCCCTTCTCTTCTCAAGATGCAGCCGTGCTCGGAGAGGTGCTCGATGAGCGCACGGCGCTTCAAACTTCCAGGGTCTCGCGGATCACGCCTTCCTTGCCCTCAAGTTCACGCTCGGCATCCTCCCGCATGACCTCCAGCACGAGCTCTATCGCGTCCTTGAGGTTCTCACGGGCTTCCTCGATGGTCTTCCCCTGGGTGATGGCGCCGGGGACCTCCGGACAGGTGGCCACCCACCATCCGTCTTCCCCGCGCTCGAATATGGCCGTGAAAGTCCCGTGCATCCTTATTTCCCTGTCGTTTCTCATGGTTTCTCGCCGTTCATTGTAGCGCAAGGAGATGGTCAGCCGAGCGCCTCCTCGAGGGCTCTTGCAGCCTTCTCCTGCATATCCGGCAGAAGGTGGGAGTAGATGTCCAGGGTGATGCTGATGGAGGAATGCCCGAGCATCTCGGAGACGATCTTGGGGTTGACGTCCTTCGAGAGAAGAAGCGTGGCACACGTGTGCCTGAGATCGTGGAAGCGGATAGGCGGCAGCCCTGCCCGCTTCAGTAGCGGCTTGAAGGAGCGGTTACGCAGGTTGGAGGGGCTGATGATGGTGCCTACTTCCGTGGCGAAGACGAGCCCGCCGGGCTCGTAGAGGGACCCCATCCGCTCCATCTCCTCCAGCTGGCGGGAGAGGTGGGCCCTGAGCGCGGCGGCGGCACCGGACGTGAGCCGTATGGTGCGCCGGCTCTTCTTTGTCTTTGTCTCCCCAAGGATGAAGGATCCGTTCGCCTGGGTGAGGGTGCGCCAAACGCGCAACAGGCCACGCTCCAGGTCCACGTCGTCCCACTTGAGGGCCAGAAGCTCGCCCATGCGCATCCCGGTGGAGAGGGCGAGCACGTAGAGGGCTTCCAGCCTGTCTCCACGGGCGGCTTCCAAAAGGCGGCGGGCCTCCTCTTCTGTGAGAGGGTTGATCTCTTCCCGGTGGATCTTGGGCGGCTTCATCCCGGAGGCCACGTTGCGGGGTATGAGACCATCGGAGACGGCCTGGGAGAGCGCCTTGTGAAAGACGACGTGCAGCTTGTGCACCGTGGCGGCACTGAGTCCGGAGTCCAGCCGCTCCCGGTAGAACCAGCGCAGGTGTGCGGGGGTGAGATCTTTGAGTTTCATCTTGCCAAGCGCGGGCTTTATGTGGGGCCGTACGGCATATCCGTACCTCTCGAAGGTGCTCCGGCGCACCGTGCCTTCCACGTCCTCGAGCCACCGCTCCAGATATTCCCCGACCGTCATGGCGCCAGCATCGAAGATGAGACCATCCGCACGCTGGCTGATGGCTTTGGCGAGCTTCTCGGAAACATCCTTGCGGGTCTTGCCGGAGACGTAGCGCCTCTTGGGCCCCTCCGCCGTGTGCACGAAGTAGGCCCCGCGGTAGCCTTTTACCCTGCCGCTTCTGTCCCTGACGGGGTAGATAGAACCCTCCCCGTTGCCGCGCTTACCCATCTTCGCCCCTGCTCCTTTCCCACTCCCTGACGCTTTGTTCGTACCAGATCGGTCCCATGGCCAGCTTCCGGTTCGGACGAGGAACCAGATGCCACCAGCCACGAGCCATGTAAGCCTGTACCGTCTGCCTCCTCAATCCCAGACGCCGGGCCAGCGCCTCCGCATCCAGGACCTCGAACTGCTCCGGCACCTCCACCTTATTCAGATCAGCCTCCTTGACCATCGCCGCAGTTTACCGGATTTTCCAGGATTCTATCAAGTATCTATTGATTAATCAAGTGTTATTTGATAAGATTAGGGAGTCAGAAGATAAAGAGACGGCCCCGGGGTGTGTCAGCAACGCCGGGGCCCGGACCACAGGGGAGGAGCCCCTATGGCCGCCACCAAGTCTAGCGCAAGGACCACCAGAGAAGAGCGCGGGCGTCCTCCCCATTCCTGTCGTTTTTGTAAGTAGGGGATTTACGAGAAGTTTTTCGTTCCCTGGAGAGATGGCCTTCCTGACGATGGCCTGCCCCAGGGCTCTTGTACACCAACCACTACACCAATGCGGCTCGAAACGCCGCGTTCTCGATA
>JAIMBO010000097.1 GCA_023511405.1 Rubrobacteraceae bacterium | reverse complement strand
CCGCGACGACGCCTACGCCGTGGTGCAGGACGCCGCGATGCGGGCCTGGCGGGGGGAGGGGGGCTTCCGGGAGCTGCTGCAGAAGAGGGAGGAGGTCAGGGAGAGGCTCGATGGAAGGCTCGACGACCTCTTCGACCCCGCCTACGCGCTGCGCAACCTGGAGGTCGTCTACGAGCGGGTACAGAAGCTCAGAAGGAGACTCGAGGATGGGTGAGACCCTGATCTACGAGGGCAAGGCCAAGAAGGTCTACGTCACCGACGAGGAAGGGGTGCTGCTGCACCGCTACAAGGACGAGGCGACCGCCTTCGACGGCAAAAAACGCGGCTCGTGGGAGGGCAAGGGGGAGACCAACGCCGCGATGAGCGCCGCGCTCTTCGCCTACCTGGAGGAGCACGGCGTCCCCACCCACTTCATCGAGCAGACCGACGAGAGAACGATAAAGACCAGAAAGCTCGAGATGCTCCCCGTCGAGGTCATCGTGCGCAACGTCGCCGCCGGATCTCTTGCGAGGCGCCTCGGCTACGAGGAGGGGCGCAAGCTCAAGGCCCCGATCGTCGAGCTGTGCTACAAGAGCGACGAGCTCGGGGACCCGATGCTCAACTGGTATCACTTCAGGGAGCTCGGGATGACCGACGAGGAGCTTGCCTTCTGCGAGGAGCTCGGGCTCCGGGTGAACGAGATCCTCTACCCCTTCTTCGCGGAGCGGGGGGTTACCCTCGTCGACTTCAAGATAGAGGTCGGGCGCGACGCGGAGGGCAACCTGCTGCTGGCCGACGAGATCAGCCCGGACACCTGCCGCTTCTGGGATGCCGAAACCGGCGAGAGGCTGGACAAGGATCGCTTCCGGCGCGACCTCGGCGGGGTGGAGGAGGCCTACGCCGAGATACTGAGGAGGGTGAGGGGCTCTTGAAGGTGCGGGTGCTGGTCCGGCCGAAGCGGGGCATCCTCGACCCGCAGGGCGAGGCGGTGAAGAGCGCGCTCCCCGCGCTCGGCTTCGAGGGGGTGGAGAGCGTGCGCGTCGGGCGGCTCGTGGAGCTCGAGGTCGAGCGGGCCGACGAGGTCGAGGCGATGTGCCGCCGGTTGCTCGCCAACCCGACCATCGAGGAGTACGAGTGGGAGGTGCTCGAGGGGTGAGGATAGGCGTCGTCGTCTTCCCCGGCTCCAACTGCGACCGCGACGCCCTCTACGCGGTCGAGAGGGTGGGGGCCGAACCCGTCGCCCTCTGGCACGCCGAAAGAACCCTCAAGGGCTCAGACGCCGTGATCCTGCCCGGCGGCTTCTCCTATGGAGATTACCTGCGGCCCGGCGCGATCGCCCGCTTCGCGCCCGTCATGCAGTCCGTCGAGCGCTTCGCCCGCGAGGGAGGTCCGGTGCTCGGGGTCTGCAACGGGTTCCAGGTGCTCTGCGAGGCGCACCTGTTGCCCGGCGCGCTGCTGCGCAACGCCGCTTTGCGCTTCGTCTGCCGCCGGGTGCGGGTGCGCGTCGAGCGGACGGACACACCCTGGACCTCGGGGTGTGGGGCCGGGGAGGAGCTCGTCCTCCCCGTCGCCCACAACGACGGCTGCTACTTCGCCGACGGCGGGACACTCGATGCGCTCGAAGAAGAGGGACGCGTCGTGTTGCGCTACCTGGAGAACCCCAACGGCTCGGTCAACGACATCGCGGGCGTCTGCAACGAGGGGCGAAACGTCGTCGGGGTGATGCCGCACCCCGAGCGGGCCTCGGACCCTCTCCTCGGTTCGGAGGACGGGCTCGGGATACTGCGATCGGTGCTGGTGGGGGCGGCGCTTTGAGCGCGGAGAAGACCCACGCCACGCTCGGGCTCTCCGACGCCGAGTACGGGCGCATCGTCGGCCTCCTCGGGCGGGAGCCGAACTTCCTCGAGCTCTCGCTCTTCAGCGTGATGTGGAGCGAGCACTGCGGCTACAAGAACTCCCGACCGCTCCTGCGGCGGCTGCCGACCGGGGGGGAGCGGGTGCTGCAGGGGCCGGGGGAGAACGCGGGGGTCGTCGAGCTCGGCGAGGGCTGGGCGCTCGCGTTCAAGATAGAGAGCCACAACCACCCTTCCGCCGTCGAGCCCTACGAGGGGGCGGCGACGGGGGTCGGCGGGATCATCCGGGACATCCTCGCCCTCGGCGCCCGGCCGGTGGCGCTGCTCGACTCGCTGCGCTTCGGGCCGCCGGGGGAGGAGCGCAGCCGCTACCTCTTCGGGGAGGTGGTGCGCGGCGTGGGTGGCTACGGGAACGCGATCGGCGTCCCGACGGTGGGGGGCGAGCTCGCCTTCTCACCGGCTTACTCCGGCAACCCGCTCGTGAACGTGATGTGCGCCGGGCTCGTGCGCACGGACGGGATCATAAGCGCGAGGGCCTCGGGGGAGGGGAACGTGCTCGTCCTCATCGGGTCTAAGACCGGCAGGGACGGCATCCACGGGGCGACCTTCGCCTCCGACGAGCTTTCCTCGGATTCCGAGATGCGGCGCTCCAACGTGCAGGTCGGCGACCCGTTCTGCGGGAAGATGCTCATCGAGTGCTGTCTCGAGCTGGTGCGCGGGGGTTTGCTCGTCGCGCTGCAGGACATGGGGGCGGCCGGTATCACCTCGAGTGCTTCCGAGATGGCCGCCAGGGGCGGCGTCGGCGTCGAGGTGGACGTGGACGAGGTGCCGCTGCGCGAGGAGGGGATGGAGCCCCACGAGATAATGCTCTCCGAGTCGCAGGAGCGGATGCTCGCGGTCGTCGAGCCGGAGAAGGTGGAGCGGGTGATCGGGATCGCAGGGCGCTACGGGCTCGTCGCCGCCCCGATAGGACGCGTCGCGGGACACGGGGAGCTGCGCGTGATCTCCGGCGGGGAGGTTGCCGCTTCGGTGCCCGCCTCCTACCTCGCCGACGCCCCGGCCTACGAGCGGGAGGTGGTGCGACCGGCGTACCTGGAGGAGGTTCGAAGGTTCGAGGTCGGGGACGTCCCACCTCCGGAGGACTACGGGGCGGTGCTTCTCCGGATGCTCTCGCATCCGAACCTCTGCTCGCGGAGGAGCGTCTACGGCCAGTACGACCACGAGGTCGGGACGGACACCGTGGTGCGGCCCGGGGCGGACGCGGCGGTGATGCGGGTGAAGGGCACCACCCTCGGGTACGCGCTCACGACCGACGGTCGGGGGCGGCACTGCTACCTGGACCCGGAGGGTGGGGCCGCCTCCACGGTCGCCGAGGCGTACCGCAACCTCTCGTGCGTCGGGGCGAGACCCTTGGCGGTGACCGACTGCCTGAACTTCGGCAACCCCGAGAAGCCCGACGCCTACTACCAGCTCGCCCGCTGCATCGAGGGGATGGCACGGGCGTGCGAGGTCTTCGGGACGCCGGTCGTGGGCGGCAACGTCAGCCTCTACAACGAGACCTCGCGCGGTGCGATCTACCCGACCCCGGTCGTCGGGATGGTCGGGGTGATGGAGGACGTGCGGCGGCACGCAACGCCGGCTTTCAAGCGGGAGGGGGATGTCGTACTGGCGGTCGGCGCGCCGGTCGAGCCCTCGCTCGCCGGCTCGGAGTACCTCGAGGTGATCCACGGCCGGGTCGCGGGCGTTCCCCCGGAGCCCGATCTCGCGGAGGAGAGGCGCTACGCGGACCTCGTCCGCGGCCTCATAGAGCGCGGCCTCGTCGATACCGCCCACGACGTCTCGGGTGGAGGAGAGGTCTTCGCGCTCGCCGAGATGGCGCTCGCCGGGGGGATCGGGTTCGAGTACGAGGGAGACCCGGCGGAAGGAGCCCGCCCGGACGTCCGGCTGTTCGGGGAGCGTGGGGCCGGGTTTCTCGTCGCCCTGCCCGGGGAGCGGCTGGAGGAGGTCGAGCGGATCGCGGGTGATGCCGGCGCCGACTGCCGCCGGGTCGGGCGCACCGGCGGGGAGCGCTTCAGGGTCGGCGCCCTGATCGACCTCTCGCTCAAAGAGATGGAGGAGGCCTACGGGCGGGATCTCTTCGGCGATGGCGGGAGGAGCGGTTAGAATCAGCCGTGTAAGCCTTTGCAGTGCACCCTCTGGAGCGAGGTGAGCCGCTTTGAGCCTTGAAGACAAGCCGAAGGAGGCCTGCGGGGTCTTCGGGATGTACTCCCGGGCGCTCGCGGGCGAGCTCGCCCAGCAGACCTACTTCGGGCTGTATGCCCTGCAGCACCGGGGCCAGGAGTCCGCCGGGATCGCCATCTCCGACGGGGAGAGGACGACCGCGATGCGCGAGATGGGGCTCGTCTCGCAGGTCTTCGACGAGGCGAAGCTCGCCGCGCTCGAGGACGGGCACATCTCTCTGGGGCACGTGCGCTACTCTACGACCGGGTCGGCCTCCTGGGAGAACGCCCAGCCCGAGTTCCACGGGAGAGGGGAGATAAACGTCGCCGTGGCGCACAACGGCAACCTGGTGGGCTCAGCCACGTTGCGCGACGAGCTGGCGAGCGAGGGCTTCGAGTTCCACTCCACCTCGGATACCAGTCTGATCGCGGCGTGCGTCGTCGCCTTTCTGGAGAGGGGATACCCGGTCGAGGAGGCGGTGGGGAGCGCGATGGGCCGTCTGAAGGGGGCGTACTCGGTCGCGATGATCTGCCGGGATGCGCTCGTCGCCTTCCGCGATCCGCAGGGCTTCCGTCCCCTGTGCATCGGGGAGGTCGAGGGCGGGTACGCCGTCTCGAGCGAGACGTGTGGTCTGGACATCATCGGGGCACGCTTCCTGCGCGAGGTCGAGCCGGGAGAGGTCGTCGTGATCGACGACGGCGGGCTCCGCAGCCACCGGGCGCAGCAGCCCCGCCCCGCGCTTTGCGTCTTCGAGTACGTCTACTTCGCCCGACCCGACTCCCGCTTCGGCGGCCAGGAGGTCGCCGACTCGCGCGAGAAGATGGGTGAGCGGCTCGCTGAGGAGGCCCCGGCCGACGCCGACGTCGTGATCCCGGTGCCGGACTCCGGGATCATGGCCGCCATAGGCTACTCGCGCCGCAGCGGCATCCCGTACGCCGAGGGGCTCATCAAGAACCGCTACGTCGGCAGGACCTTCATCCAGCCGACCGACGGGATGCGCCAGCTGGGGCTGCGCCTCAAGCTCAACCCCCTTCCCTCGGTCATCGATGGTAAGCGGGTCGTCGTGGTGGACGACTCGATCGTGCGGGGCAACACCAGCCGCAAGCTGGTCCGGATGCTCTTCGAGGCCGGGGCTAAGGAGGTGCACTTCCGCGTCTCCTCGCCGCCGGTGATCGGCCCCTGCTACTACGGGATAGACATGGACACGGAGGACCAGCTCGCCGCGGCCCGCTATTCGGTCGAGGAGATCCGGCGGATGATCGGCGCGACCTCGCTCGCCTACCTCTCGGTCGACGGGATGGTCGCGGCGACCGGGCGCCCGAAGGGTCGTCTCTGCCGGGCCTGCTTCGACGGCGAGTATCCCGTCGAGGGGGCGGCGGAGAAGTTCGCGCTGGAGAGGAGGTAGCGCCCTGTCCGGAGCCTACGAGGAGTCCGGCGTCTCGCTGGAGCGCGCGGAGCGGGCCCTGGCGCGGATGCGCTCGGCCGTCGAGGCGACCCACGGCCCCTCCGTCGTCCCCTACCCCGGCGGTTTCGCCGGCCTCTACGGGCTCTCCGGGTATCGCGATCCCGTCCTCGCCTCGACGATAGACGGGGTGGGCACGAAGGTTCTCGTCGCGAGGGAGACGGGGCGGTACACCTCTTTGGGAGAGGATATCGTCAACCACTGCGCGAACGACGTGCTCGCCGCCGGGGCGCGTCCGCTGTTGTTCCTGGACTACGTGGGGACGGGCGTCCTCGACCCCGAGGCCGTCGCGGAGATCGCCTGCGGGGCCGCCGGGGCCTGCCAGAGGCTCGGGATCTCGCTCGTCGGCGGGGAGACGGCGGAGATGCCGGGGCTCTACGGGGCGGGGGACTTCGAGGTCGTGGGGGTATGCGTCGGCGCCTGCGAGCGGGACGAGCTGGTGCGGGGCGAGAGGGTGAGGGCGGGGGACGCGGTGATCGGGCTCGCTTCGAGCGGGCTGCACACGAACGGGTATACGCTCGCCCGGAAGATCGTCTCGGAGGCGGGCCTCTCCTACGCGGATGTGCCGGAGGGGCTGGACCGGCCTCTGGGCGAGCTCTACCTGGAACCGCACCGGGCTTACGTGAAGGAGATCCTGGCGCTCAGGGAGAAAATCGAGGTGCGCGGGATGGCGCACATCACGGGGGGAGGGCTCCCGGGGAACCTGCCGCGGGCCCTCGGAGGCTTCGGGGCGCACCTCGAAGCCTCCTCGTGGGAGGAGCCGGAGGTATTCGGCTTCATCCGCCGGGCAGGCGGTATCCCCGAGGACGAGATGCGCAGGGTCTTCAACCTCGGGGTGGGCTTCTGCGCCGTGGTGCCCGCGGAGGAGGCGGAGCGGGCGGTCGGCGTGGTGCGGGAGGCGGGGTGTGTGGCCTGGCGCATCGGGGAGGTCGTGGAGCGGAGGGGGGTGTCGTTTGGGTAGGCGGCTTCCCGAGGGGGCACGCTTCGGGGTGCTCGTCTCCGGGTCTGGGACGAACCTCCAGGCTCTTCTCGATGCCTACCCGGGACACGTCGCGGTCGTCGGCGGGGATAAGGAGGATGCCTACGCATTCGAGCGGGCCCGGAGGGCGGGGGTGCCGGTCGAGCACGTCGATCCGGCGTGCTTCGCCACCCGCGAAGAGTACGACGCCGAGCTGGCCGAGAGGATCGCGGCGTATGACGTGGAGCTCGTGGTGGGGGCCGGATACATGAGGATACTCTCTCCGGTCTTCCTGGAGCGCTTCCCGGCGATCATCAACGTGCACCCCTCGCTGCTGCCGCGTTTCCGCGGGCTGGGCGCGGTGAGGCGGGCGCTCGAGGCCGGGGAGAGGGAGACGGGGGTGACGGTGCACCTCATGGTCGAGGAGGTGGACGCCGGGCCGATCCTGGCTCAGGAGCGGGTGCCGATCCTGCCCGGCGACACCGAGGAGACGCTGCTCGAGCGGCTGCACCCGGTCGAGCACCGGCTGCTCGTCGGGGCGGTCGCGGACTACTTCTGGGGGAGGGTGAAGGTATGAGCGATGGGGGCAGGAAGAGGGCTCTGATCTCCGTCTCGGACAAGAGCGGGCTCGTGGGGTTCGCCCGTGGGCTCGTGGAGCTAAACTTCGAGATCGTCTCGACCGGGGGGACGGCGCGCCATCTCGAGGCGTCGGGTGTCGAGGTCGTCCCCGTCTCGGAGGTGACCGGGGAGCCCGAGATCCTCGGCGGCAGGGTGAAGACGCTGCACCCGAAGATCCACGGCGGCATCCTGGCCGATCGCAGAGACCCGGAGCACCTGCGTGAGATCTCAGGGCTCGGCATAGAGCCGGTGGACCTCGTCTGCATCGACCTCTACCCGTTCGAGAGGACCGTCGGCGGCGGGGCTTCGGAGCCCGAGGCCATTGAGCAGATAGATATCGGGGGACCGGCGATGCTGCGGGCGGCGGCGAAGAACTTCGAGTCGGTCGTCGTGGTGCCCGGACCGGAGCACTACGCGGAGGTCCTCTCAGAGCTCCGGAATGGAGGCGTCTCGCGCGAGACGCGCAGGCGCCTGGCGCTCGCCGCGTTCCGCCGCACCGCCCTCTACGACGCGGCCATCGCGGGCTGGCTCGGACGGGGGGAGACGTTCCCGGAGGTTCTCGTCGAGGGCTACCGCAGGGTGATGACGCTGCGCTACGGGGAGAACCCGCACCAGGAGGCCGCCTTCTACGCCCGCATCGGGGAGCGGCACCTGCTCTCCGGCCTCGAGCAGCTTCAGGGCAAGGAGATTTCGTTCAACAACCTCTACGACCTCGACGCGGCGAGGTCTCTGCTCGCCGACCTCATGGATGGGTTCCCGGACGAGAGCGCGGCCGTGATCGTCAAGCACGCCAACCCCTGCGGGGCGGCGGTCGCCGCCAGCCCTGCGGAGGCGTACCGCAGGGCGCTCGCCTCGGACCCCACCTCCGCCTTCGGCGGGATCGTCGCCCTCGGGGACGAGGTCGACGGGGAGCTGGCCGAGGAGATCTCGGGGATCTTCACCGAGGTACTCGTTGCCCCCGGCTTCTCCGACGAAGCCCGGCGGATATTCTCCGGCAAGCCCAACATGATCTTGCTCGAAGGAACCCCACCCCCCCGCTCACCTCTCTCCGCGAAGTACGTCAGCGGTGGCATGCTGCAGCAGCAGGCCGACGTGGTGGAGCCCCCCGACGAGTACCGGACGGCCACCAGGAAAACCCCCACCGCAGGACAGATGCGGGATCTGCTCTTCGCCTGGCGGGTGGCGCGGCAGGTCAAGAGCAACGCCATCGTCCTGGCGAAGGACGGTGCGACGGTCGGGGTGGGGGCCGGGCAGATGAGCCGGGTCGAGGCTGCGGAGATAGCCGTGCGCAAGGCGGGGGACCGCGCCACGGGGGCCGCCGCCGCGAGCGACGCTTTCTTCCCGTTCCCGGACGGGCTCGAAGTCCTGGCCGAAGCCGGCGTCTCTGCCGTCATCCAGCCGGGGGGATCGAAGCGCGATCCCGAGGTCGTAGAGACCGCCGAGCGCCGCGGTGTCGCCATGATCTTCACCGGAAGGAGACATTTCCTGCACTAGGGCCGTTGTTTGTTAAACTTTCGGGTGGGCCAGTAGCTCAGTGGTAGAGCAGGGGACTTTTAATCCTCGTGTCGTAGGTTCGATTCCTACCTGGCTCACGGGCCCCCATCGTCTAGCGGCCTAGGATTCCGCCCTTTCAAGGCGGCGGCACGGGTTCGAATCCCGTTGGGGGCATGGTGCGGCGGCATACGCCGCACCGTCGATTGTTCGATGATTGACCGTCTGGTAGTCTATTCGCGGGGCGATTAGCTCAGGGGTAGAGCGCCTCCCTTACAAGGAGGAGG
>JAIMBO010000096.1 GCA_023511405.1 Rubrobacteraceae bacterium | reverse complement strand
CGCCGCCGCCGGCTCCATCCGCCAGCTCGACCCGAAGGTCACGGCCTCCCGGCCGCTCACGATCTTCCTCTACGGCATCGGCGAAGGGGCGGAGAACTACGAGAGCCATTCCTCCTCGCTCGAAGCGCTCAAGAGCTACGGGCTCCGCGTCAACCCGTACACGCTCCACGAGGACATAGAGTCGGTCGTCTCGGAGTGCGAACGGTGGGCGAAGGAGAGGGAGTCGCTGGATTTCCAGGCCGACGGCGTGGTCGTGAAGGTCGACTCCTTCGAGCAGCAGCGTGCTTTGGGCAACGTGCAGAAGGCCCCGCGCTGGGCGATAGCGTACAAGTTCGAGCCTCTCGCCGGCAGGACGAAGTTGAAGAGGATCTTCGTCCACGTCGGACGCACCGGCGCGCTCACGCCGCAGGCCGAGCTCGAGCCGGTGAGCATCGGCGGCGTGACGATCTCGCGCGCCACGCTGCACAACGAGGACTACATAAAGGAGAAAGGCATCCTCGTCGGGGACACCGTCATCGTCGAGCGGGCGGGGGATGTGATCCCGCAGGTCGTCCGGCCCGTGGTCGAAGACCGCGACGGCGACGAGCATCCCTTCGAGATGCCGAAGGAGTGCCCGGTCTGCGGCGAGCCGGTCTTTCGCCCCGAGGGGGAGGCCATAACCCGCTGCGTCAACGCCCGCTGCCCGGCGCAGGCGCTCGAGCACATCATCCACTGGGCCTCGAAGGACGCGATGGACATAGAGGGCCTCGGCGAGAAGCTCGCCACGAAGTTCTTCGATCTGGGTCTGGTCCGGGACCCGGCCGACATCTACGAGCTCGAAGCCGGGCAGCTCGTCCCGCTCGAAGGCTTCGGGGAGAAGAGCGCGCAGAACCTGATCCGGGCGATAGAGAAAAGCAAGGAGAGGCCCTTCGACCGGGTGCTCTACGCTCTCGGCATCCGGCACGTGGGCTCGGCGACCGCACGGCTCATCGCGGAGCGTTTCAGCGGTGAAGATCTTCTGAAGGGGGTCAGCGTGGAGCAGCTCGCCGGGATAGAAGGCGTTGGCGAAGTCGTTGCGAGATCCGTCATCGAGTACTTCGAGCGCGAGGACAACCGCGCCCTCATCGAGCGGCTGATGAAGCTCGGCCTCGACTTCGGCTCCGTCGAGCGGCAGCCCACCGGGGGCCCGCTCGCGGGCAAGCGCCTCGTCATAACCGGGGCCCTGAGCCGGCCGCGCAGCGAGGTCGCAGAGCGCATCGAGAGGGCCGGCGGCACCGTGACCTCCTCGGTGAGCGGCAACACGGACTACCTGGTCGTGGGTGAGGAACCCGGATCCAAGCTGGAGCGCGCCCGCCGGCTCGGGGTCGAGGTGATAGACGAAGAGAGGCTCGAGGAGCTGCTATCAGGATAGTTTGTCGGTGATCCAAGTCCAGACCTTCGGCGAGGCCGAATTCAAACGGCGTTCGTTCACCCGGTAGTAGACGCCCCGATTTCTCTTCTCTTCCTCAATGAAACCAGCCTTGCGCAGCACTGCCACGTGTCTGGAGATGGTGGCCGTGGACAATCCCAGCTCCCCGGCCAGTTCGACCGCCCTCCTGGGAGATCGGGCGCGTACGGCGGCCAGAATTCGCAACCGGCTGGGTTCGCTCAGAGCGCGGGCTTCCGCAACCAGCTCTTCTATATCGGGCGCCCCCGAAGTCCCAGAGACGGTTGTCTCGCGGGGTTGATCAGATACTGCCAGAGCCGCATCGAAGACTACGGTCGTGCGACCGTGACCCCATATTATGAAGTAAGATGGTGAGATACACACGGAGGGTATAAGCGTGAGCTCTCTTAGCCGGGTGCCGGGAGGAAACTGCTGAGGCAGCTCCTTGCCTCTCAGGAGGTGGTTGACAACTCCGGGCCAGGAGTCCTCCTGCAGCATTTCTTCCACGCTGGATGCGGCCCTCTGCCACAACCCCTCATAGCTCAGGATATCCTCCTCCGCCACCTCCCAATATCGCCTCCAGAGGTTGAGCAACCGTTTCTTGAAAGCCCCAGCATCTTCAAGGATGCTCCGGTGCTCTTCTGAGAGGGAGCCACCGTGGCGCTCTACCAGGGAGGCCAGTTCTTCGAGACCACCGCCTTTATGTAAGATGGTCTCTATCTCCTCCTTGGGAGCGTACCTCCCCAGAGAATAGTACAAGAACTCGGCTTCGGGCATGCGCGAGACCCATTCCAGGAACCCGGGTACGTCGCGCTGGTCGGGAAAATCCACGGCCAGCTCGGTCAGTTGGGCTCCGAGGTCGAAGGACCCGTAGAAGAACTCGAGCTCTCGCCGGAAGGCTCCGCCGAGGCTCCGGGCAATCTCATCCCTCCCACCCGTAAGATAAGCCTCTCTGAGCGAGGCCATCATCTCATATATCGCGGAGGTCTCTACCAGGACCTTTGCGCGAAGCTCCTGTTGGGTCAGTACTGCCATTCAACCTCATCCCTATCAACGAAGAACTCGAAGGACCCTGCAATCTCCGCGGCCATCCTGACAGCCTGTCCAGAATTCTCTCCCCCGCACATTACGTAGCCGATACGGGAGAATGAGCTCTCCAACCTGGGCACCCGCTGACCGACCTCGATGTCGAGGTGGCAACGAATAGTGCGCTCGCTCTCTGGCACACCCTTGTAGACCACACCCCGCAACACGCCCTCCTCAGCGCGCAAGAACCTTATGGCAGCAGCCTTAGGATACCTGATGTTTTGTAGAGCCTGCTGCGCGGCATTCTCGGACAGGATGCTCTCTATGGCGAGGGTGTACTGGTCCAACCCGCAAGAGTACTCGACGAGCTCGGGGATACAGTCTCCCCCGGGCCTCGTGTGCGTCTCCAGGATCACAGGACCACTTCGGGGGCTTAGCCTGATCTCAGTATGGGTAGCACCGTTTTCTACGCCGAGCAGGGTGAGAGCCCGCCGGGTTGCGGATTCGATGGCCGACCTAGTGTCGGCATCGATGTCGGCCGGGAAGACGTGCCCTAGCTCGACGAAGTGAGGATATTCTGTAGTCTCTTTTTGCGTGACGCCGAGTACGTGGTGGACCCCGCCGAATGTTACGGTCTCCACGCTGAACTCAGGACCTTCGACCAGCGGCTCACAGATCCAACGGCGGCCGGGCTCATCCTGGTACCTGCGCCGCCACTGTAGAGCCTCGTAACGACTCTTGATTACGTTGATCGTCTGGCTCCCGTACCCGTCAACGGGTTTTATGATTTGAGCGATACCTCTCCCGGTCTGCGAGGCCAGGTAATCCGAGAGCTCAGCAGAAGTACCAGCAGCATAGGGCAACCCAAGGTCAGGATCGTGCTCCAACGCCTCGCGCATGAGCGCTTTGTCGCGGGTCCTGCGCGCGGCTTCCACACTGCAACCGGCCAGTCCACGGGTTTCGGCAAGCTCCGCGGCGAGGAGCAAACCCAGCTCCGTAAAGCTTACCATCGCTTGCGGATCTCCGAGGATGCTGGTGAGGATCTTCAGACCCTGCTCCGCCTCTCCCCACTCGAGCGTTACGGGCACGATCGCCCGGGCCATCTCCAGAAGTTCCTTCGTGATCTCCGATCCTCGGTCGGCGAGGACTCCAACCTCGAATCCACACCTGCGGATGGCTCTCGCACCCAACCGGCTGTTGCCGATAAGGCAGATCCACTCCACCCTGCTCACCTCCACACCAGCGACAACTTCGAGAGGGCCTCTTCTGCAGCAGACTTGGCCTCTACCGCATCCCTTCCCTCTGCTATCACGTAACCCAGCCGGTCGTAGCTGCTCCTGAGCCTGTGAACCTCGATGGGAAACGCCGTTATCCTCCAGTCAACCACACCAGCCAGGCGATCCAAAACGTCCGTGCCTTTTACGCGCTCGACCACACCGCCATTCCGGTCAGGACAGAGGAAACGTATGGCATAAGCCTTCCGGGGCTTCCTGCTTAGAAGTTCCCGTACGCAGAACTTCTCACCCGCCGAAATCCTGAGGAAGTACTCGACCACATCGAACCCGCACGCCAAGCTGCACAACTCCGGGATCAGATCTCCTCCCAGGCGCGGGTTTATCTCTATCAGCACAGGACCGTCTTCCGTCAACTTGAACTCTACGTGGGCCGCACCCCACTTCATCTTTGCGGCTCGCATCCACGATAGGACCTTCTCCTCCAGGAAGCTTTGCTCTACGTCGCCAGGCCAGGCGGGGAAAACGTGCCCCAGCTCGACGCAGTAAGGGGGGTTGGTGACCATCTTTTTGGTCACCCCGAGGATCTTCCAACCTCCATCCACCCACAATACCTCGGCGCTGTACTCCACTCCTTCTACATACTCCTCGACCAGCCAGCGCTTCTCGGGACGGTAGCCCCGGATATTGAACCCCCTTGTCTGGAGGAACTGAAGCGCCCACCGGTACTCCTCGCGCCCTCGACAGATCCTCACCCCGACGCTGCCGCTGTCGTCCACGGGTTTGACGACGCACGGGTAACCCACGGGAGAATCGTTTCTTTCGTCGTCCATCGCCAAGACCGCAAACTTCGGTCTCCTCTCTCCCCAGCTCGCCAGCTCAAGGCGCAGGCGATCCTTGAAGCGCGCGTTGCGAAGTCCTTCCAGATCCGGATGCGGTACTCTCAGGCGGGAGGCCAGTTCGCTGGCAGGCAGCAGATGATAGTCGTCGAAGGCTACCACGCCGCGGGTCAGCTCCCGATCAACGTGGTTTAGCATTTCACTGACGCTATAAGTGTCCGTAATTACCAGACGGTCGACTTCTGAGAGCGCGTCCTCGTCGCCGTCACGGTAAAATTCAGGATCCATGGTCATGAACGTTACTTGGTAACCGATCTTCCTGGCCGTGCGAATCGCCCGGATGCCGTGACCTGTCGAGTTGGTCTCGACGAATACGATGTGTCCCTTACTCAATTCTTCCTCCCATCTCCTGCGCTGGCCTCCGGCGAAACCAGGCTCTTTCCGGGCCGCAATACCCTGAACGAATACACGGTGATCCCTGCCACCAGAGCAGCCGCAGAACCCAGTAGAAAAGCCGAGAACGCCGCAGACCCACCGGTGAGGGCTATGCCCAGAGACGAACCCAACGCCTCGGCCATCCCCCACGCTACCCCCACGATACCGAAAGCCGCCGCCGCGTTCATCCCGTCTCTCAGATGCGCCACCCCGGTGTCGTACATTGGGCTCCACAGAAGCTCCGAAAGGGTAAACAGGATCACGCCGGCAAAGACCAACGGCCAGAGCCAGCTCCTCGCCGCAACGAAAAGGAACATGCTCAAAGCCAGACAGAGGTTGGCGAGTAGGAGCAGCGGGTGAACTCCAAACAGCCGAGACGATTTGCCCTGCCACGCCCTTTGTAGGGCGCGCCCGGCGGGGACCTGCAGCAAGATTATCATCGCAGCGTTTACCGAAAATAGAGCCCCGATGACACGTTCGTCGAGATGTCCTTCGGCGTAGACGGGGAACACGTTGAACAGCTGCACGTAGGCTATCCAGGTGAGCGAGGATGCGCCGACGAATCCCAAGAACCGCCGCGAGGGTCTCCAACCACCGACCGGTCTGGCCCTGCTGCCCTTAAGTTCGAACCGTCCCCCAGGGAGCGAGAAGGCCACAAATACCGATAGGATCTGCAAGCCAGAAGCTACCAGAGGCAGAATGGATGCGTCCTTTGTTACCACCCATCCTCCCACCACCGGTCCCAACGCAGCTCCGATATTGACGGCCAGGTTGAGGAAGGAGAAGGCGCCGACCCGTTTGTCCTCGCCCACCCGCTCGGCAACGAAGGACTTCAGCGCGAGTGTGGCGCCCGAAAACGCAAACCCCAGCAACCCACTCAGAACATACCACGCGAAAAGTGGGTAACCGCTACCCGGTGAGTACATCCCCCAGAAGAGACAAACCGTCGCCGCGTAGGAGAGGATAACCGCACCTCGCTCTCCTAGAAGGCGGACGAGGGCCGGAAGCAGGATGGAACCCGCACGGGTGGTCAGGATGAAAGCTCCGACCACCGTACCCGACTCCGCCGCCGGAAGCGACTGTTCCCGGATCAACCACACCCCGAAGAAAGGCGCGTAGACGTAGTAGGCCATGCTCCCGATCCCCCGGGTCACCGTCAGCGCGGCCAAAACCCGGTCGCCTTTAAGGAGAGACATGCGCGGTCTTCCTTCCGCTTAACCTGCTAACTGCATGGCGCAACCGCCGGACCACATCACGTACATCACGCTCCTCTATGCCGAGATGCGTTGTGGCCCTCACGATTTCAGGTGTCCAGGGAAACAGGAGGACACCGTCTTTGCTCGCTTCCTCACAGAACTCTACTGAAGAGAGGCCTAGCGTAGAGATGTCCGCCATCACCATGTTGGTCTCCACCTCGTCCGGGTTGGCTTCAATCCCCGGCAGCTCGGCCAGCAATTCTGCCAGTAACCTGGCGTTTGCGTGATCCTCAGCCAACCGCGATACGTTGTTTTGCAGGGCGTAGAGAGCCGCGGCGGCTAATACACCAGATTGATGCAATGCGCCGCCGTACCACTTGCGGTACTTCCTGGCATCCCGAATGAACGAGCTATCACCAACGAGTATAGAGCCGAAAGGAGCGCCCAACCCTTTCGCAAAACACATCGAGAGCGAGTCTGTGTACGCAGCGTATGCTCGCGGAGGCACTCCAGTGGCCACGCAGGCATTCATTATCCTGGCGCCGTCGAGGTGAACGGAGAGGTCCCTCTCTTTAGCGAAGAAATAGAGTGATCGCAGCCGCTCAACGGGAAATATTCTTCCTCCGCGGGCGTTGATGGTGTTCTCAGTGCAGACGAGCTTCGGTACCGCGTATGCTGCGGACCTGGGTTTGAGGTTGATGGCACCCTCGATATGAGCCTCGGTGATTATTCCATCCTCTGTGAAACAGGGGTTGAGCGTCACCCTCGCCAAATCGGCCGTTTGGGCACTCTCGAAGAAATAGATGTGATAGCTTGCGTCGAGTATCACTTCATCTCCGGGCCGGGTGTGGCACCTTATGGCTATCTGGTTGCTCAGCGTCCCGGTGGAAATAAAGAGAGCTTCCTCTTTGCCAAAGAGATCCGCACAGTATTGCTCTAGACACGAAACACTGGGATCTTCCCCGTAACAGTCGTCTCCTGTCTCAGCCTCCCGCATCACCGCACGCATCTGGTCATCGGGTAGCGTAATGGTGTCGCTGCGCAGGTCAATGCTCATCGGCAAACCATCCTCGGTTTCATATTTCGTTATTTGGCTGATTGCGCAATTTACTAACAAAAGTATATTAGAGAAGGGCGGGATGTCAATCGATCGCCTGCGAGTGCGAGGCGGTGCTGTTAGATCTCGACAGGGTGCTCGTTGACCTCAGACTCGCCACATAGCGGGCCCGGGTAAGGTGGGTCGGAAGGCACGGTCTGGACTTCCGGGAGGTTCTCGGGACAGCGTAGAGGTTCAGAATCTCCAAGAAGGTCAGTCTATTCACCCTCCTCCACCTCGACGCGAAGACCGAGATGGAACTCCTCGAACGCGCGTAGGTAGGGGACCTGTCAGGAGTGCGGAAACTCCTCGCCCGGCTCCGAAGGTGCGCCGAGCCGTGGTTACCTCGGGGACGAGGAAGCTCACGGCCAGCAGGCTCAGGCACGCCGGGCTGCAGGTTCCTCCCGCCCTGGTCGCCGAAGGCGCCGTGGAGCGAGGCAAGCCAGACCCCGAGTCGTATCTCAAGGACGCGAAGGTTCTGGGTACCGCGCCGCAGCGTTGCGCGGTGGTCGCGGGCGTCCCGGTCAGCGTGCAAACCGGCAAGGTCGCAGGGATGAGGGGCGTGGCAGTCGCCACGACGCACAGGTCGGAGGAGCTCTCCAATCAACCTCAAGAGGTTTGAATATCTCCCAAAACTGGTAGGCTCATACAGAGTTGAAAGCTCCTGCCGGAGTCCTGGTCAGGGTCTGCGGCGGAAGGAGGAACACAATGATCACGGTGACCGAGGAAGCGAAGGCGCTCTTCCGCGAGATAGAGCACCCCGAGGGTACGGTGCTGCGCCTCGACCCGGTATCCGACCCCGAGACCGGCCAGACCCAGATCGGGCTCTCCGCCGGCGAACCGCGCGGCGACGATCAGGTCGTCGAACACGAGGGCGAGAGCCTGCTGCACATCTCCGGCACCGTGAGCGAGGCGCTCGACGGCGCCACGCTCGACAAGGTGGACACACCCGAGGGACCGGGCATCGGGATCACCCCGCCTCCGGGGGCGGAGCCCGCCACGTCCTAGAGACACCGCCGGGCCGCGATGGAGGCGGCGTCGCACGTCGTGATCGTCGGCGGGCCGGAAGGCGAAGACGAACTTCTGGCCATCGTGCTCGAGGACGGCGAGGCGGTGCCGCTCTTCTCTTCCGTCGAAGAGGCGCAGGAGTTTCTCGACTCCACCGGAGAGTTCGGGAGGGACTGGCGCCCCGAGGAGGTCTCGGCCCGCAGGCTCCTCGAAATACTCGAATTTCAGGACGAGGAGGTCAGGTACGTGGCCCTGAGTCCTCCTCCGGAGCGGCTGGAGGGTGGCATGGAGGTGCAGATCATCCCGCGAGACGCCCTGATCTCGCTGCTCAGGAGCCGGCGGTAGCCCCCGGGTCGGGCTCCCTGGTCAGGATGGCGACCTCTTCCGGGGTGAGCGGTTCGCGGGAGGGCTCTCCGAGGGTGAGGCGGCGGACGAAGCCGGGACCCGCGGGACGGGGGCGGCGGGTGGAGAAGGTGAGCAGGAAGTATCGTCCGGGACCGCGTCTGCGGGCGGGGCGGTGTTCGATCCAGAGCACCGGCCGGGGGAGTCTTGGGAGATCGTCGGGCATGAGCTCTTCCATGATCTCCGCGGCGAGGCATCCGGCATTTTCCGCGGCTTCGAAGCGCTGTTCGAGGGGCAAATCCTCGAAGAGGACCACCGGGGCGTCGCCGGGATCTCCA
>JAIMBO010000095.1 GCA_023511405.1 Rubrobacteraceae bacterium | reverse complement strand
GCGATGAGCAGCACCGTCGAAACGTACCCGTCCCTGAGCACCTGTCCGGGGAAGAACGCCATCGTCTCGTCCGGACGGTCGTAGACGTTCTCCTCGGTTATTACTTCTTCCTCTACGGGCCTGGATCTTCCTGGCGCTACTTCCATGGCCTAAAACCCTCTCTTCTCGGCTTCCGACCCGATTTTCCCGCCATTATGCGGGAGAAACCCGTTCCGCAAAGTAAGAACTCTCACTCCTCTTCCTCCTCATCGAGCTCGTAGCGGCTGTACTCCTCGGCCTGCCGGTTCTCACGCAGCTTGGCCAGCCGGTTGGTGTACTCGAACTCGGCGCCGAACTCGCCGTGACGCCGCAGGAGGAAGAGGTGTATCCCGATGAAGGGGGCCAAAAGCGCCGGCAAGAGCCACACATGGATGGCGAAGAACCTGGAGAGGGTCGCCGGCCCGACCACGTCCCCGCCGAGGAGGAAGTGGATCACCCACGGCCCGATGAAGGGCGTGTAGGAGCCGATCTTCATCCCGACGACCGACGCCCAGAAGCCGTCCTGGTCCCACCTGAGGAGATACCCGGTGAACGCCAGCCCGACGGTCAGCAGCAGAAGGACCACGCCGACCACCCAGTTCATCTCCCGCGGTGCCTTGTAGGAGCCGGAGAAGAACGTGCGTGCCATGTGCAGCCCGATGACCGCCATCAGGAAGTTCGCCGACCAGTAGTGGATCCCCCGGATGAGCTTCCCGAAGTAGACGTCGTGCATTATGTAGTAGATCGAGTTCCACGCGTGGTCCGTGGTGGGCACGTAGTAGAACAGAAGCAGGATCCCGGTGAGGAACTGCAGCGTTATCAGAAAGAGGGTCGCGCTCCCCAGGGTGTAGAGCCACGCTCCCCTCTTCGGGACCGGTTCGTAGAGGAAATGCTCCAGCAACGTGACGATGCCGGTGCGATCCTCCATCCAGTCCACCAGCGACCTCCCGAGCTCGGAGGTCTGGGTTCTTATCCTGCCCATCGAAGCTCCTCCCGGTTCCTCTCTAGGCCACGAACGGACGCTGGAAGCCGTTCTTGCCGCCGACGTTCACGTACTTGTGCCTGACGTAGAGAGCCCCATCCTCTCCCACCTTGTGCTCCATGTGGTAGAGCCCCCGGGGCGGCGGGCCCCCCACCCAGTTGCCGTTTATGTCGTAGAGCCCTCCGTGGCAGGGACAGAGGAAGAGCTGCTGGTTGTCCACCCAGCGCACCGGGCACCCCAGGTGCGCGCAGGAGTTGCTCATGACGTTGAGCTTCTGCTCGGCCTCTTTTATCTGCGCCTGCGAGAGGGGCTTCTTCAGCCCCTTGAGGACGAACTGTGGCGGCTGGCTCTTGCCTATCTTGTCCGGCCCCACACCCGTGGGCACGTTCTTGATTATCGGGGCCTTCCACGAGACGTAGATGGCGTTCTCCACGACCCACTTGGTGTCGCCGACCCCGCTCTCCTTCTGGATCTTCTCGCTGCCGTAGATCTGGGAGATCGGGAAGGATACCCTGTAGAGCTTCGGTGTCGTGTCGTGGGGGATCTCCTCGATCGACCCCAGCTTGACCCATTTCTGCGAGACGTTCGTCTTCCCCTCGAAGTCTGCCTGTATGACGGGCTGGAGCAGATAAGCCGCTGGGGGTATCGTGAGTACGGCTCCCATGACCACCCCCATCGCCCCAAACCCCAGGAAGTCGCTGCGGGTGATGGGATCTTTCTGTAGCTCTGCCAACCTCTGCCGTCCTTTCTCCGGAAACTCCTCCTGCGCAGGCCAAGCTACTTGCCGAAGTTCGTCGGCGGCGGGCTCTCGTTCACCGTATACCCCGGTTGATTATATACCGTGTACGGATATCGTGAGTTGGACTTCATGAGCCCCATGCTCAGGGCCGTGGTCGCGGCGATGACCCCGAGCGCCATGATCGTGACCCGGTACCAGGCGCTGGGGCTACCGTAGCGGAAACGCAGCCTCCCGCGCACGTAGGCGACGAGCGTCCCGAAGGTGGCCACGGCCATCACCGCCATCGCGATGTAGCGTACCCAGAAGACCGGGAACATCGCGGGCGGGGCGATCGAGTAGAGGCCCGCTATCGTGGCGACGAGCCCGAACGCCCTTATGGCCACCTGCCCTCCCCGGTCGGGATGCCGTACGGCACCGAGATACATTCCAAGGTTGGAGAGCACGAAGAGCGCGACGACCAGGATGAGGTTGAAGTACAGCAGGTGCGAGGTGAAGCTGCCCGCCTGCGGCCCCTCCCCCATCAGACGGTCGAAGGAGCCCGGGTACTGGGGGTTCGCGGGGTTGGCCGGCTGCGCCTGCTTCATGGCGTAGGCGAGCCCGAAGCCCACGAACGGCTGCAGCAGCAAAAAGCCCACCCCCCACGTCAGCCCGAGCGAGGAGGCCCAGTCGTAGAAGGCCTTGTCCTCGGCGCTCTTCGAGCGCATGTACCGAAATGCCGCCCACGCGGCGAGGGCGAAGGCGGGCCAGGAGAGGTTCGCGACGGTGCGGTGCAGGACCATCTCCGTGAGCATCGGGTTGAAGATACCTTTGAAAGCCGAACCTACGCTCGCGATGTTGCCGCTCGTGAGCTTGCCGTTCGGCCCACCCCCGTCGACCATGAAAGTGTCCACCCCGCTCAGGATGACCATCCACACCCAGATGGCGAACCCGGAGAGGAACCCGATCGCGATGTGCCGTCTCTTGTTCAGGACGCTGTAGCGGTCCCACTTGTAGTAGTAGGAGTACATGGACCACAGCGCGGCGATCATCGAGATCATCGCGATCACCGGGAAGAAGTAGAAGAAGTGCGTGAAGAGCGAGGCCGTAACCTGTGGGTAGAAACCCACGAGGAGCACCAGGAAGAGCACCGCGAAGGTCGCTCCCGTGCTGAACGTGAGCACGTTGAAGCGGATCATCGAGTGCGCGAGCTTGTCCATCCTGGCGCTGCCGGTCCGTGCCCCCCACGCCTGCAGAACCGGCGAGGCTATCGCAAACCCGACGAACAGCTCCGCGAAGAATATATGTATGAGGATCACGATGGCCGTAAAGGCCCGGGGAGAGAAATGTATCCCCGACTTCAGGTCCACCTGAGCGAGCGTAGCGTGCAAACCCGAGAAGATCACCTCACCCACAGGATCAACCCTTCCTCTCTAGACGCTCCCGGAGCGGTCCGCAACAGATTCACTTCGCAGGCGCCGCTCTCCCGCCCGCCGCATCACGGCCTGCGGTATGGCCCTCGGCTCGAGCCTGCGGTCCACTATGTAGTACGTGGCGCCCGCCGACTGAAGCGCTTCCCTTATCGGCCGGATAAGACGCCTCTCCTTGGTGCTGGCGAAGATGAGCACCTTCCCCATCTCGAACTGCTCACCCCAGATGTCCGCCTCCTCACGCGGGGGCTCCATGTCGGTGAGGATGGGAGCGATGCCCACCCGCAACGAGGAGGACGCAAGAAGGATCGCGGCGATGGCGATGAAGAAGACCAGCGCCGGCACTCCCACGGGAGGGGTTATGAGAGCGAAGAAGATGCCCACGAGCACGAACACTATGGAGAATCCTATCGGAACCTCCAGCCCCCGCCGGTCGTCGGGGACCACGATGTAGCGGGTGCCAGCAGGGAAGGGCTCGGGTTCGTCGATGTCCTTGCGCTTGAGGATCACGGTGAGGTCGTCGTTCCTCACGCCGAGATCCCTTATCTCCTTGATGGCCCGGTTGAGCGGCTCCCCGTCGTCTATGACGCCCACGACCGTGTACTCGGGTTCGGGCTTCGGTGACTCCTGCCCTTTCTCCAAGCTCACACCTCCACGTTCCAGCCCCGCTTGTAGCGCGATTCTAGCGGAACCAGCTTACCATTGCTCGCCCCCCGCAAACCACCCCCCTCGAACACCCGGGAAGTAATTTTTTCACACGCTTCCCCGTCTCCTCTCTGCACCCCGCCGAACCGGGGGCCGGCTTCGGTTAGAATGTGGGAGATGGAGACTCACAGGAGCGACACCGGGCGGAACACCCCGGACCATTACGGCCGGGAGGGATACGGCAAGCGGGGCCTCTGGCCCTGGATGAAGCGCAACTATTCGCTGCTCTCGAGGCTCTTCTTCGTGCTCGTGCTCACGCTCTCCGCCTCGCTCGTCGTCTCCAACTTCATCTACGGCCTGCAGAAGGAGCCCAAGGTGCTGACGGCCGGTGAGCTGCGTTCGGGGCACCTGCCGCAGAACGTGCACCCGGGCGACTACGTGGAGGTCCGGGGCACGCCGGACTACGGCAAAGACTTCAAGACCTACGGCAGCCCGGCCTCGAAGATAGCGGTCTCCTCTCGCTACGAGGTCTCTTACTTCTACTTCAGGCTCAAGGAGACGGGCAACCACCTCCTGATCCAGACGAGCAAGGGAGCGCCGGGGACGATCGCTCAGGGTGCCCCGAACGTCAACGAGCGCGGGAAGCGGGTCTGGAAGGGCAAGCTCTCTACGGTGGGCAGCGTCATCTTCCCGAGCACGACCCAGGCCGCTCTACAGCAGGCACACCTGCCGCGCGACCGCAGCATACCGGTGGTGGAGACCGGCGAGACGCCCGGCTACTATCGCCGGATCTTCCCGACCTACTCCATCATCTTCGCCGTCTGGGCGTTGTCCGTGATCTGGCTGCTCTGGCGCCGCAACACCCCGCTCGTCAAGCACTGAGCTCCGGTTTCCGCGGACGACGATGGGGGTAGAGTAAGACTACGTTCGCGCGACCAGCCATGGAGAGGCCAAAGATTCCTTTCCCGGCTGGTTCGGAGCGCGAACCGGAGACGCTTTCGGAAAGGAGCCCGTCAGTGAGCGAACAGCAAACCCCCGCAGCAGGCCGAATCCCCGAGCAGGGAGCGCCCCACGAGGCGCGTCCGAGCCCGCTACAGACCGAACGCGGCGGCACGAGCATATCCGAGACCGTGGTGGCCAAGGTGGCCGGCATCGCGGCGCAGGAGGTGGACGGCATCAGGATGGGCGGCGCGACCTCCCAGGCGATGGGAGGCTTCATCGGGAGCCTCACCGGCGGCGGTCAGACGCAGGGGGTCTCGGTCGAGGTGGGACAGGAAGAGGCCGCGATAGACCTCGTGATGTCCACCGAGTACGGGCGGTCGATCCCGCAGCTCACCGAGGCCGTCCGCCGCAACGTCATAAACCGCATCGAGAACCTCGTGGGCCTCAGGGTCACGGAGGTGAACATAACCGTGAGCAACATCTTCTTCCCACAGGAAGCGTCAGGAGAGAAGAGCCAGCGGCAGGATACATAGAGGCTTTCTCCGTTCCGGTCGGGTCATCCCACGCTTTTGCGGTACGCCTCCATGTCGCTGACCTGATCGGACACCCAGTCCTCGATGGTATTTTTCTCGACGGCCCGCCTCAGGAGGCGGGCCCTCTCGCGCCGCTCGTCTTCGGGCATGGTCAGAGCGCGGTAGATGGCTTCGGCCTGCTCGTCGAGATCGAAGGGGTTGACGCTGATGGCGTACTCGCCGAGCTCTTCGTGCGCTCCGGCGGTCTCCGAGAGGATGAGGGTACCGTCCGTCTCGTTCGCCACGGCCGCCTCCTTGGCGACCAGGTTCATCCCGTCGCGCACGGCGTTGACGAAGAGCACGTCGTAGTTCTTGTAGGCCGCCACAGAGCGGGGGAAGTTGTCCTGCATGGAGAGCTCTATGGGGCGCCAACCTCCGCCACCCCATCTCCGGTTGACCTCCTCCGCCGCCTCTTCTATGGCCCTGGCGTAGGCCGCGTATTCCGGCACCCCACCACGAGAGGGCTGGAGCTGGGCGAGGAAGGTGACTTCCCCCCGCATCTCGGGATGTCGCTCCAGCATGCGCCCGTAGGCCAGAAAACCGCGCACGATGTTCTTGGAGAGGTCCATCCGGTCGACCCGTAGAAGCAGCCTGCCGGGCAGGCTCCTCACGAACTCTTCCTGCTGCAGAACGGCCTCGCTGCGCGAGAGCCCCTCGAACTCCGCCGGGTCTATGGAGATCGGATAGTGTCGCACCCACACGCGCCTGTTCCCATGGAGCACCATGCTCTCGTCCCGGTCCACCCTGGCGCCGAGCACGTCCGCGACCGTATCCAGGAAGTTGCGGGCGTAGCGCGCGGTGTGGAAGGCCAGGACGTTCGTCTGCAGCAGGCTCTCCAGAATCCCCTCTCTCATGTAGCGGGGCAGGACGCGCCACTCCTCGGGTCCGGGCCACGGGATGTGCACGAAGAGGGAGACGAAACGGTCTTCGCCGAGGCGTTCGCGCAGGAAGAGAGGGGTCATGTAGAGCTGGTAGTCGTGCAGCAGCACGGCGTCGGCCTCCTCGCGGCGCGCGAGCTCGGCGGCGGCTTCGGCGAAGTTGCGGTTCACCGCCAGGTACCCTTCCTCCCAGGCGGTCCTGGTGTCCTCTCCGAAACGGGGATGGTAGGGGAGGTCGTAGAGCCCATGCTGCACGAACCAGAGCAACGGGTTGGCTATCCGGTTGTACATCATGTCGTAAGCACCCTCGTCGTGCTCGACGAGCCTCACCCGCAGCTCCTCGACTTCGAGCACCTCTCCCAGGCGGGCCACCTCGACGTCCTCCGGGGTCGTGGCCGATGCGAGCCAGACGGAGCCCTCGCTGCGGCGCGCCACGGCGGTGAGGGCGGTCACGAGCCCCCCCGCTCCTCTGGCATACGTTCTCTTGCCGGACTCGTCGCGGGAGAACGCGAAGGGTCCCCTGTTGGACACTATGACGAAACGACCGCCGGGCATCTCACCCCCTCGAAAAGCGCTGCCGGGATTTCCGCTCTTCTCTACACCCCCAGTAGTTTAGCGAAGAGCCGGAGGTCGTCGCGCAGCAGACGCGGTATCAGGAAGTTCGCCCGCACGTGCTCCTTGCCCCTCCGGCCCATCGTGTAGGCGAACTCCGGGTCCCGCAACAACTTGACGCAGGCGGCGGCGGCCTCCGGCACGGTGTCTATGAGGATGCCCCCTCCGCCTTCGAGCTGCATCGGGATCCCCCCGACCCGGCTCGCGACCACGGGCCGGGCCTTCCAGAGGGCTTCCGTGACGACCAGCCCGAAACCCTCCCGGATGGATTTCTGGATCACGACGTCGGCCAGCGACTGGAAGGCGTTGACCTCGATCGCCCCGACGTTGGTGAGGTTGGAAAAGAGGAAGATATCCTCATCTCCTGCGGCGTAGCTCGTCGTCTTGTACCAGTACTCCCATCCCTCGGGGTCGTCGTGGGCCATCGAACCGACCAGAACGAGCTGTATCTCCGGGATCTCCTCCTTGACCAGACGGTAGACGTCTATGACGCCCAGAGGGTCCTTCCAGGGGTCGAAGCGCGAGACCTGGAGCAGGAACGGCCTCTCGGTGTCCACCCCGAACTGGCTGACGATGTAGCTGGCGTCGTCGGCCGAGAGCGCCATGTTCTTGGGGGAGAGCGGGTCTATGGCCGGGGGCACGATCTCGAGGTTCGGCAGCTCGAGGTCCGGCGGGGTGTACTCCCGCATCGTGTAGACCTGTGCGTCGTAATCCTTTATGTAGGGCGAGAGGTAATCGAGCACGGCCCGGTTGGGGGTGGAGGAGTCTATGTGACACCGCCAGATCCAGCGGGTCCGCTCGGAGAGTCCCTGCGAGAAGTGCTTCATGAGCAGGGGCTGCGGGTCGTGCACGAAGATTATGTCCCACTCCTCACCGGCCTCCACCAGAGCCCGCGCCGACTGCCGGTTGTACTCTTCGTAGATCGCCCTATCCTCGACGGAGAGCTCGTAGTCGGCCCCCTGCAGAGCATTGTGGAAACCCTTCGTGACGTTGAAGAACGGCTCCGCCCCGAACATCACCCCCCACTCGACGTCGAGGCCCACGTCGCGGGTGAGCGGTACGAGGGTGTAGAGAATCTCCGCAACCCCGCCGCCGAAGCTGGTCGCGTTGACGTGCAGCACGCGCCTGCCTTCCAGACGCAGGCGGAGCTCCTGTATCTCCTCGTAGAGCTCGCGGCGGACTATGCTGCGGTAATCTGCGAGCGCCTTGTTCCCGGGGTTTACGCGCTGCAGCACCGTATCCTCTCAGCAATGGAAGACGGCAACCGGCTCACGGAGCGTAGTTTATTGCTCCCGCCGGAATAAGCAAGCCCTGCGGACAAAACCTTCAGGAAGGGCTCTGCTCACCCTCGTCCTGCAGACGCCGGATCATCTTCAGCCGCGTCCCTTCGGGGGTGGAGTTGAGGATCACCTCGTCGACGAGCCCCCGGATCACGGCGAGGCCGAACCCTCCCTCACCGTCCGGAGAGCGGGTGAGATCCTCGACGTCGAACCCGCCTCCCTCGTCCACGACCGTGATCTCCACGAACCCCGGCCGGGCGAGATACTCTATCTCGAAGGAGTCGACGGAGGCATGCCGGATGACGTTGGTCGCCGCCTCGGTGACCGCGAGCTTGAGGTCGTAGACGTCCTCGGGCCCGAAGCCGGCGAGCTGCCCGACCCGCGCGACGACCAGCCGGGCGAGCAGGATGTACTCCGGGTGGCTCGGGAGCCTGAGCGAGACGGGCTCCGAGAACCCTCTCCCCGTCCCGCTCTCGGACTTCGTGGTCTCCCGGTTCATCTGTTCCTCTGGCCTCCGACCATCTCCATCATCGTGACGGGCTTCCCCGCGAAAGCTCTGTAAAATCCATGTCTACGAGCGTATCTTTACCCATCTGGTGCCCGCAGTTAACCAGGCCGAAGGAAAATCTCCTCCCCGAGGAACCCATCTTCCTCGAAAAGGCGGAAGCCCAAGGGGGGAGGAGGGGCCCCTCCTCCCCCCGGAAATCCTCCTACGTCCTCAGATGAGGTGCCGGTACCCTATCGTGTACTGCGGGTAGATGGGATCGTAGCGCACGACCGTCCCTGGATAGGGGGCGTCGATCATCTGCCCTCCACCGACCACTATGCCGACGTGGGTTATGGAGCTCCCCCCGTCGAAGTTCATGAAGACGAGATCCCCGGGAGAGGGACTCGAGACCGCGGTTCCGTAGGAGTACTGCGCGGCGGCGGAGTGGGGCAGGTAGATGCCGAAGTGGGCGTAGACCTC
>JAIMBO010000094.1 GCA_023511405.1 Rubrobacteraceae bacterium | reverse complement strand
TATGCTAGAATTCTATTCGTGGCG
Source organism: Rubrobacteraceae bacterium (assembly GCA_023511405.1). Classification (GTDB taxonomy): domain Bacteria; phylum Actinomycetota; class Rubrobacteria; order Rubrobacterales; family Rubrobacteraceae; genus Rubrobacter_E; species Rubrobacter_E naiadicus. The sequence continues at coordinate 9,150 of JAIMBO010000094.1, read as the reverse complement.
CGGTGCCTGACCCTGAACGCGAGCTACGAGCCGCTGGCCCTCGTGCCCGTCAAGAGGGCCATCATCCTCGTGGTCTCGGAGAAGGCCGAGATAGTCGAGGCGTCGCTGGAGCGCAAGTTCCGTTCGGAGAAGAGCGAGTATCCCTACCCGCTGGTGATACGCCTCGTGAAGTTCGTCGAGATCCCGCGCCGCCTGCGCAAGCACGTCACCAACGCCGTCCTCTTCGCGCGTGACGGCTACCGGTGCCAGTACTGCGGCCGGCACAGGAAGGAGCTGGGCCGCGGGGAGCGGCTGACCAGAGACCACGTCAAGCCCCTCTCGCGCGGCGGGGGCAACACCTGGGACAACGTGGTCACCGCCTGCACCAAATGCAACGCCAGGAAAGGCAACAAGCTCCCGATGGAGTGCGGGATGTACCCCAAGAGCACCCCCAAGGAGCCGCGTTACGTGGTCATGGTGTGGTATTCCCGGGAGCTCAACAGCGTGCAGCGTCGCTACGTGGAGCAGTTCTACGGGGAGCGTCTCTCCGAAGAGAGCGCCGTCTGAGAGGTTCGTTCGCACCGGGTGTGACCGGTGGGTGCTGTATAATCACTCCCGTGTCGTCCCTAGATATCGTGGCGGGGTTTTCTTGGACTACGAGGGGCTTGCCGGGAGGGTAGAACGGATAGTAGATAGCGTCGAACGCGCCGTCAGCGGCAAGCGATCAAGCATAGAGCTCGCCGTCGCGGCGCTCCTGGCCGGAGGGCACGTCCTGATCGAGGACGTGCCGGGCGTGGGCAAGACGCTTCTAGCCAAATCGCTGGCCCGGGCGATCCGGGGCACCTTCAGGCGGATACAGTTCACACCGGATCTCCTTCCCACCGACGTGACGGGTCTCAACGTCTACAACCAGGGTACGGGGAACTTCGATTTCCTCGCCGGTCCGGTGTTCTCCAACATCCTGCTCGCCGACGAGATAAACCGGGCCTCACCCAAGACCCAGAGCGCTCTTTTGGAGGCGATGGAGGAGGGGGCGGTGACCGTGGACGGGGAGACCCGGAGGCTACCGGAACCGTTCGGTGTCCTTGCGACCCAGAACCCGATCGAGCACGAGGGTACCTACCCCCTGCCGCACGCGGAGCTCGACCGCTTCATGGTGAAGATGGAGCTCGGCTACCCCGACGAGGAGGCCGAACGCAGGATGCTCCGGCTCTCCGGAGATCCGGTGATGGAGGTGGAGGCGGTGGTGGGGCCGGAGGAGGTCTTGCAGATGCGGCGCATGGTCGAGGCGGTGCACGCGAGCGAGGCCGTGCTGCGCTACGTGGTCTCCGTGACCTCGGCGACCCGCGAGCACGAGGCTGCCTATCTCGGCGCTTCCCCGAGGGCGAGCAGGATGCTGCTCGCGGCGGCCCGGGCCCGGGCGGCCTGCCTCGGGCGCTCCTATTGCATCCCGGACGACGTGAAGGAGATGGCCCAGAGCGTGCTGGGGCACAGGATCATCCCCGCCTCTTCCCGGATGAACGGACACGGTGGACCGGAGAGCGTCACCCGGTCCATAATCGAGGACGTGCTTCGCTCGGTGCCGGTGACGGAGGCGGTATAGCCGGGTGCCGAGGGAGCGGGCGAGACCCTCCGTACGCCCGACGTCCCGGGGCTGGCAGGCGATCCTCGCCGGCGGGGTCGTACTGGGGCTCGCCATCGCCTTCGGGACCACCCAGCTCTTCCAGCTCGCCTACGTCCTCTTCGCCCTGCTGCTCGTGGGGCTGGTCGCCGGGCTCGTGGGGGGCAGCGGCCTTCGCTACCGGCGCGAGATACCGCCCGAGGGGGGGATCGTAGCCGAACGTCCGGTGCGTTTCGGGATCGTGGTCCTGGGGATGCGGCGTCACGGGGGGGCGGTGGTTGAGGTGAGGGACCGGCTGCCGGAGAGGAGGAGCCTCGGATGGGAGGGTGGGGCGCTGGACGTGGAGGTGACCTTCGCGCGCCGCGGGGTGTACTCGCTGGGACCGGCGGAGGTTGTCTCGGAGGACCCTTACGGGATGTTCCGGTTCGACTGGAGGTTCGCGGCGCGCGGGGAGGTCGTGGTCTACCCGAGGGTCTGGCCGGTCCCGGCCGAGCTCCTCGAGGGTGACGAGGGCGGGGGCCCGGAACGCAGGACGAGCCGGGGGGAGGAGTTCGCCGGGCTCAGAGAGTACCGACCCGGCGACGAGCTGCGTCACGTCTCGTGGAAGAGCCTGGCCAGAACCGGGGAGCTCTACGTGAGGGAGTTCTCGGATCTCGCCCCGGCCCGCTACACGGTGGCTCTGGACCTGCGGCGGAGGGGGTTGCGGGTTACGGGGCGTGAGGTGGAGGATGCTGTCTCCGCGGCGGCCTCGGTGGCGGCCGCTCTGCGCGAGGCGGGCTCTCCCTTCAGGCTCGTGTGCAACGACGGCGGGGTTGCTTCTACGAGTTTCGATGCCTCCTACGAACAACACATGAGGCTGCTGGCGACCGTGGAGGCCGACGGCTCGGAGCCCATCTCGGACGTCCTCGCCGCCGGGCGTCGGGACGCGGGTGACGGGATCGTCGTCGTCTCGCGCACCCGGGACGAAGGGCTCGCGTCCTGCGTGAGCCGTCTGAGGGCGTCGGGTACCTACGTCGCGGTCGTCGCCCTCAACCCTCATGCCTACCCGCGTTCCGGCGGTGTCAGGGCTCTAGATCGGGTGGAGGAGTTCGAAGCCTGGCTGGCCTCGCTCGAGGCCGCGGGGGCCGTGGTGTTCGTGTTGCGCCGGGAGGAGGGGGCGCCCGGGTTCTACAGGGTGGGGAGGAGGCGCGTCGGTGGTTAGGAGCCCGAGGCTCATCGTGCCGCTCTATGCGGCCTGTGCGGCCACCGGAGCCTCCTTCAGCGTGCTGTTCACCGGCCGGATCCGGGAGGCCGGGGGCGGTCTGCTCGGGCTGACCGGCAGCGCGTTCTTGCTCCTGGTCGGCGCGGCGCTCACCGGGGCGCTGGCGGCCTCGGTGCGCCGCAGGTGGATTCCGCTGACGGTCGTGGCCGGTACGTTCTACACTCTGGTCTCCGTCTACGGCTTCCCGCCGGTCACCCCTTCGGGGTGGAAGGCGCTCGGGATCGAGGTCGCCCGTGACCTGTACGCGGCGGCGGGGACGATGTACCTGGAGAAGGTTCCCTATGATCTCGCTCCGGGGCTTTTCGTGATCTTCCTGCCGCTGGTGGTACTGCTCGGCGCCACGGCCACCGCCACCACCCTCCGGGGCGGGAGCCCGGTCCTCTCCATGGTGCTGCTCGGGCTCTCCATAGGCGTCGTGAGCACGGTGAGCTTCGAAGACGGCATCGGTCCCTACTTCGCGGCGTTCCTGGTGTGCGCGGTGCTGCTGGTCACCGCAGGGAGCCCCGGACGTGCGCGCGGAGACTCCGGCGGGGACGAGCTGGGACGGGGGGAGTTCGTTGCGGCGCTGGCCGTCGCGGGGCTCGTGCTGGCGATCCCGCGTCTTCCGCTCCTCGGCCGCCTGATACGTCCGGGGCTCGTCGACTGGACCAAGCTCGGCACGAGCCTCCGGCAGACCTCGCGGCTCTCCGCCCAGGCCGACGTCGGGAACTATCTCTCCGCCGGACGTGAGGCGCGGTTGATGAAGGTCCGCAGCACCCGGCCGCTGTTCTGGCGCGGTGGGACGCTGGACCACTTCGACGGGTTCAGGTGGACGAACACGATCGGTTCCGGCGAGAGGACCGGTCCGGACGTCGCCCCGGGGGTTCAGACAGAGGACGTCTATCAGGGCTTCGAGATCCTCGACGCCCAGACGAACCTGGTCTTCGGGGGGTACGAGATAGTCGAGACCTCGGTTCCCGGGGCCAGGCGGCGCGCCGACGGCTCGTGGTACGTGGAGAACACCCTGCAGAAGGGCACGTACTACAGGGTGCTCTCGAAGGTGCCCCAGCCGACGGCCTCGCAGCTCCGGCTGGCCGGGACGGATTATCCCCGCCTCGTGCGGGAGAAGTATCTCCAGCTTCCGGACGGCCTGCCTGGAAACCTCGTCAGGGTGGAGAAGGAGATCCTGCGCCGCTATGGCCCGCGTACCCCTTACGACAAGGCGCGCGCGGTCTACAGCTACCTCAAGTACGATGGCGGCTTCACGTACAACCTGAACGTCAACTACAAAGCCGGAGAGGAGCTGCAGGAGTTCCTCTCCCGCAGAGAGGGATTCTGCACCCAGTTCTCGAGCACGATGGCGCTGATCTGCCGCAAGCTCGGCGTGCCCACGCGCAACGTCTACGGGGCGACGACCGGGCAGATGATCCGTCCGGGCGAGTACCTCGTCAGGGGGGAGAACATGCACACCTGGGTAGAGGTCTACTTCCCGGGCGTCGGCTGGTACCCCTTCGATCCGACGCCGGGCTTTACCGTGACCACCACGATGGACAAGAACGCTCCCGCTCCTCATCCCAGCCTCTCTTCGGTGCAGGATCAGATCCCCAACTCCCCGGGCTACCGGCGGCAGCTGCACGAGGCCTACAACGGTCCCTCGCAGGAAAGCTCGAAGGGCAAGAAGCCGCAGGCCCGCAGCAGTACACCCCACCGTCGGCGCAGCCAGCGCCGCTCCGGAGGGCAGGAGGCCGGTTCTCTACCCTGGGAGATCCTCCCGGCCATCCTGGTGGCTCTGCTCGCCGCTTCGCCCCTCTCCAAGCGGGCGCTGGTGCGCGGAGGGACCCCGGAGGCCCTCTACAGGGATCTCGTCGGCAGGCTCGAGGACGTGCTCCCGCCGGGGAGGGCCCGGGGCGCGACCTCGCCCTCTCTCACGCCCACCGAGCGGTTGCGGCTGCTCGCCGCCGAGGCCTCCCTCGACGAGGAGCCGTTCGAGGAGTTCGCTGCCCTCTACTCCGGGTACCTCTACGGAGGGGGAGCCGGGGCGGACCGGCACGAGATCGCCCGGGCCTACCGCCGGGCCCTGCGGGCCTTCGAAGAGGTGCCCCGCTGGAGGCGGGTGGTGGGGTTCTTCAACCCCACCTCGCTCGTTTACGGGGCGGGGGGGAGCGCGAGACGGCGTCTCGGCGGCCTCTTGAAGAAGACGCTCCCGGCCCGGCTGCGACGGGCGAAGGAGGCGCTGCGGCGCGCCCTCGGACGTTGATATGTCCCGCAAGCGGTGTAATAATCAACGTGCGCAGGTAAAACCAGAGCCCGCTACAGCACATTCCCCTGGAGGTGCCGATGGAGCAGAAGCAGGAAACCATCCTTACGATCACCGACGCGGCGGCCGAGAAGGTCAAAGCCCTCATGGCCCAGGAGGGCGAGGAGGACCTTGCGCTCCGTATCGGCGTGCGTCCCGGCGGCTGCAGCGGCTTCCAGTACAACATCTACTTCGACGACGAGGTCCAGGAGGACGACGAGGTCTTCGAGACCAAGGGCGTCCGGGTTCTCGTCGACGCGATGAGCGTCCCCTACATCATGGGCAGCGAGTTCGACTACGTCGACGGGCTGATGGGCGCGGGCTTCACCGTGAACAACCCCAACGTCCAGGGCTCCTGCGGGTGCGGAGGGTCCTTCACCTGCTAGGCTAGAGCCGCAGCGGAATGGTCGTGAAGGCCCGGGACGTCCCGGGCCTTCTCTCTTGCCTCCTTCGGAGGGAGGCGCTATACGAGGGGGATCATGGGGAACTCTGCTTTCACCGAGCCTGGAGGAGAGCGGTACTTCGAGGACTACGTCGCGGGCTCCGTGCACGAGCTCGGAACGGTCAGGGTGGAGGAGGACGAGGCCATCGACTTCGCCCGGCGGTTCGACCCGCAACCCTTCCACACCGACCCCGAGGCCGCGAAGGAGACGGTTTTCGGTGGTCTGATCGTGAGCGGCTGGTACACCGTCTCACTGATGATGCGCCTCTACGCCGAGCGCTACCTCTCCAGCGTCTCCAGCCTGGGTTCTCCCGGCGTGGACGAATTGCGCTGGATCAAGCCGGTACGCCCCGGAGACGAGCTCTCGGTGCGGGTGAGCGTGCTCGAGACCCGACGTTCGCGCTCTAAACCTGATCGGGGGATCGTTCGCTCGCTGATCGAGGTTCTCGATCGGCGGGGCGAGGCGGTGATGAGCATGAGGGCGGTCAACCTCGTCCTGCGTCACCCGGAGCGTTAGCGTTCTTCCGGCGCTCCCAGCTGACCGGAGAGCCGGGATGCAGCGCCCACGACGGCGGGGATGCTCTTCTGTATGAAACCTTCGTCGAGACGAAAGGCCGGCCCGCAGATGCCGATCGAGGCGACGACGCTCCCGTCCGCGTTCACGATGGGCGCCGCCACCCCCCTCACGTCTTCCCTCCACTCGCCCCAGTTGACCGCGTAACCCTGCCCGCGTATCTTCTCCAGCTCCTCGAGCAGGGAGCCGGCCGTGGCGTGCGTCCTGTCGGTGTAGCAGACGAGCCCCTCGGAGATCATGCCCTCCACCACCGCCGGGTCGGCGTGCGCCAGCAAAACCTTGCCCGTCGAGACGCAGTGCGCCGGACAGCGGTCACCTATCTCCGAGGCGACCTGCACCGGCCTCAGCCCGTTCACCTTCGCGATGTAGACCGCCTCCCTCCCGTCGAGGACGGCCAGATGAACCTCCTCGCCGGTCTCGTCCCGCAGCTTGCGCATCAACGGCAGCGCACGCTCGGGTAGGCTGAAGTGGTTCGCCGCCAGCCGCCCGAGCCGGATGAGGCGGCTGCCGAGCCGGTAGCGCCCGCTCCCTTCGTCCTGTAGCACGTACCCGTGCCGCTCCAGCGTCGCGAGCACCCGGTAGACGCTGGCTTTGCTCACCCCGAGCTCTCCCGCGAGCTCGGTGACGCCCCACTCAGACTTCGCTCCCTCAAAGCACCCCAGAACCCTAAGCCCCGTCTCAAGCGACTTCAGGATCTGAGCCCTCTCGTGCCCGCGCGCTCTCGTCACTCTCCTCCCAAGAAAACGAAGTTTCTGAAAAACCAGTATAGAAGGCGCGTTACATACGCGTCAAGCGGGTTGAACAGACCTCGGTGCGGCGCTATGCTGAAAAACAGTAAAGGTGTTTCGTATAAAGAAAAGAGGTGGGGAGTGGAGACCGTAAGAAGAGAAGAGCGGGTCGGTGGACTCGTCGGGCGGAGCCACGGGCGGGTCGAGGACCGTCGGCTGCTCACGGGCAGGGGGCGTTTCATCGACGACATAGAGCCGGTCGGGAACGTGGCGCATGCTGCGGTGGTACGCAGCACGCAGGCGCACGCGCGGATAGTCTCGGTGGATGCGGGGGAGGCGCGGCGGGCGCCGGGGGTGGTGGGCGTGATCACGGGGGAGGACGTGAGGAGGCTCTCGCGTCCTTTCCCGCTGGCGGTGGACGTACCGGTCGAGTACTACCCGGCGGCGGTGGACAAGGTGCGTTACGTGGGGGAGCCGGTGGCGGTGGTGGTGGCGGAGGACCGCTACCTGGCCGAGGATGCGGCGGAGCTCGTCGAGGTCGAGTACGAGGAGCTGCCCGCGGTCGTGGACGTGGAGGAGGCGATGGAGGAAGGGGCGCCGCTGCTGCACGAGCGGGTCGGCTCGAACGTGGGCAACCACCGCAGCTTCGAGTTCGGGGATCCGGAGCGGGCGTTTTCAGAGGCGGATCTCGTGGTGGAGGAGAGTTTCCGCTTCCCGCGTTACAGCTCGACGCCCATAGAGACCTACGGGGTCATAGCCGACTACGACCCGGCGGAGGATGCGATGACGATCTGGGCGAACTTCCACGGGCCGTTCATCATGCACCGGGTCGTCTCGGCGGCTTTGGGCATCCCGGAGAACCGGGTGAGGTTCGTGGTGCCGCAGGACATCGGGGGGAGCTTCGGGATAAAGTCGGCCGTCTACCCGTACATGGCGCTCATGGGGATTGCGAGCCGCGCTCTCGGTCGGCCGGTGAAGTGGATCGAGGACAGGATCGAACACCTGCTGGGGAGCAGCTCGGGGACGGGTCGGGTCTCGCGGGTCAGGGCGGCCTTCCGCGAGGACGGGAGGCTCCTCGGGCTCGACTACCGCTTCGTCGACGATGTGGGAGGATACATCCGCTCGCCGGAGCCGGCGACGATGTACCGCTGCTTCGGCAACTTCACCGGACCGTACCGGGTCGAGGACGTGCGGGCCGAGACCATCTCGGTCATGACCAACAAGACCCCGACGGGGCTCAACCGCGGCTTCGGTGGCCCGCAGCTCTACTTCGCGCTCGAGAGGACGATGGACCTCGCGGCGCGCCGGCTCGGGCTCGATCCGGCCGAGATCCGACGCCGCAACCTCATCGCCTCCGATGAGTTCCCCTACCGCACGCCCTTCGGCGGCGTCTACGACTCCGGAAACTACCAGGCCGTGCTCGAGCGGGCGCTGGAGATGAGCGGCTACGAGCGGTTGCGTGAAGAGCAGAAGAAAGCCAGGGAGCAAGGGCGGCGCATCGGGGTGGGGCTCGCCACGATCGTCGACCCCTCCGGGACGAACATGGGTTACGTCACCCTGGCCAAGACGCGCGAGGAGAGGGCTTCCTCCAACGACCTCTCCGGGTGCACCGAGGCCGCGACCGTGAGCGTCGATCCGAGCGGCGGGGTCACGGTCAGCATAACCACCACCCCGCAGGGCCAGGGCCACGAGACGGTGGCGACCCAGATCGTCTGCGACGAGCTCGGCGTCGCGCCCGAGCGGGTGCGGGTCGTGGCCGAGATGAACACCTCGACGATGCCCTGGACCATAACCACCGGCTCCTACTCGAGCCGCTTCGCGCCGCTCTCGGCGAGCGCGATCGCGCTCGCGGCCCGCAGGCTGCGCGAGAAGCTCGCCCGGATAGCCGCCCACCTGCTCGACGCAGCGCCGGAGGAGCTCGAGTTCGAGGAGGGCGCCTTCGTGGTGCGCGGCGATCCGGAGCGGAAGGTCTCGTTGCGTCGGGCCGCCGGGGCGGCCCACTGGAACTCCTCCGCGCTACCCGAGGACGTGGACCCGGGGCTCCACGAGACGGCCTTCTTCTCGCTCTCCGTGACGAGCCCTCCGGGCGAGGACGACCGGGTCGATTCCTCGGCCACCTACGGGTTCCTCGCCGACGTCGCCGTGGTGGAGGTGGATCGGGAGACCTGCGAGGTGAAGGTTCTCGACTACTTCACCGTCCACGACGCCGGGAGGCTCCTCAACCCAATGCTCGCGGAGGGGCAGATCTACGGCGGCGCCGCCCACGGGCT
>JAIMBO010000093.1 GCA_023511405.1 Rubrobacteraceae bacterium | reverse complement strand
CTCGTACTTCTCTTCTGTGAGTAACGCGCGTAGGAGCTTCTCACCCACAGCGCCGCCGCCCCGGAGATCAGGGCGCCTACGATCAGTACCAGGAAGTAGCCAAAATAGCCACCCACCTCATCTCACCATCCTTTCGGTATAGAACACCACACTTCTTGTACGCATTATTCTACTACGCAGGAGATACGCCGTACCGCCGGCAAGGTTTCACCGCCGGTCCTGGTGGGCGGACAGGCGCTCGAGCCGCCGGCGGAACCGCTCTGCAGAGCGCACGTCGCCGGCCGCTTCGAGCACTTCGACGGCGCGGCGGGAGATCTCCCGCGCCTCCTCGGTCTGCCCCCGGTATTCGTAGAGGGTGGCGAGCCGCTCGTAGCAGAAGGTACCCGCGTGCCCGAGGCGTACGGCCTCCAGACAGTGCTCCACGAAGGCCTCCAGCTCTCCCTCTTCTCTTCGGTTCTGGAAGTGGAGCTGGGCCAGGGCGACGTGGGCGAGCTGACGCTCTTCGTCCGTCTCCGCGAGCTGCAGGGCCGCCTCACCGGTGCGGCGGGCCAGCTCCGTATCCCGGGCGAAGGCGGCCTGCGAGCAGACCGAGGAGAGAAACGAGGAAGTACTCACGCCGGGGTTCTCCTCGGCGTAGGCGCGTAGGGTCCTGGCGGCAGCCTCCCGTCCGCCGGTGAGGTCCACGCCCGCGTAGCGGGAGAAGGAGGCCTGCTCCTCCGGAGGGAGCGAGGCCACGTAGCCGGCGAGATCTTCCCAGCCGCTCAAACCGCCCCCCGAGATGGTATGGACGTCTGCATGCCAGGCTCAGCCTCCCCCGCCATCCTCCTCGACCCTGTAGAAAGCCCCGTCGTCGCGCGGTGAGAGCCTCAGGCCGGACTGTTCGAAGTAGCTCATGTAGTAGCCGTCGCGGTCGCCGGGCAGGAGCACGTACACCTCATCTCCCCTACGGAGATACTTCTCCGAGAGCCTCACCCAGGGTTTCGCCTGCTGGCTCCACTCCTCGGGGTTCAGGAAAGGTGAGACTATCCTCAAATCGGTCCTGCGGTGGTCGACGAGCTTCATGTACCAGAGGCTGCTGCCGTTGGTTATGACGGTCGCCCCCCGGGGAACGTCCCTCGCGACGAGGTCCATCGTCTTCCTCGCCTGGTAGTAGTCGCTGTGGTCGACCACGTGGTAGGTCTCCTGCACGCCGGCGAGGGGAGCGGCGAGCACCAGGAATCCCAGCGCTCCCTTCGCCGCGAGTCGGCGGGTGGAGGAGAGATGCCGTGAAGCCCGCCAGCGTCGGGAGAGGTGGGCGGCCACCTCGAAGAGCGCGACGAGCCCGGAGGCGACGAACACGCAGACGATCAGGTAGGTCGGGATGAAGTAGACCCAGACGTCCGGGATGGCGTACTCGAGCGCGAAGACGAGCCATCCCGCGTACAGGATGCCGAAGAAGACCGCCGCAGCCCGGTCGGTGAAGAGCATGTACCAGAACCCGAAGGCGGCCACCACGAGGAAGACCGGGGGGAACTGATGGAGGAGGTGGGACAGGTAGAACTCCAGCCGCCACGGGATCTGAGCAGGACCGTAGACGAACATCTGCCCCTGAAAGCTGCTCCCCGTGACGAAGGAGAAGAACCCGTCGAGCGAAGCCGGGTGGTAGCCGCTGAGCGGCGGGTGGGTCATGGCCCGGACGGGCAGGTAGATGTACGGCGTGAGCCCGGCGACGAAGAGCGCCGCGGCCTTGAGCGCCAGGCGCCAGTCGAGCAGTTTCCTCCGGTCGGTCAGGGTCACGAAGACGAGCCCCGCCGGGATGAGGAGCCCGCTCGTGAGGTGGTTCGTGAGGGAGAGCCCCATGAGAAACGCGGCGAGCAACAGGTAGCGGTCCTGCCCGCGCTTCCGCCAGAGCAAAAGCGGCAGGCAGACCAGGCAGACGAACATGACGTTGAGCGTGTAGACCTCGGCGATCACCGCCTGGCTCCAGAAGGCTCGCGAGACCCCGAACAGGAGGGCGGCCGCGGCCGCCGGGAGCGTCCTCCCCGTGAGCACCCGCAACAGGAAGAAGAGCAGCAGCACCGCGACCGCGGCGTAGACTGCCGAGGCCAGGTTGACCCGGTAGCCGACATCCCCGACCGGCAGGTAGGTGAAGAGCTTGCCCAGCAGGAGATAGGTCGGGTACCCGGTCGGGTTCGGGATTCCGAGTATGTAGACCCTCACCTGGAACAGTCCGGCGTCGGCGAGCCCCGCGTTCACGTCGCGCGGCAGCGCGGTAGGGGCGAGGGTAGCGAGATAGAGACCGAAAGAGATCAGCGCCACCAGAACACCCGGAAGGACGGCCAGGCTCCCGGCCGGGAAGCTCCCGATCTTCGAGCGCAGCTTCTTCTTCACGGCGACGATTCTAAACTAGATTCATACACGAATGTAACCAAGGCTCCGGAGTACCCCTTTGGCACGCCGGGATGGCATCACATAGACTGTCCCGGTCCGGAGCGTGCGAAGGACGAGAGAGATACACGTCTGGAGGAGGAAGAGAATGGGCGGCATACTGGAGGGCAAGAGGGTGCTCGTGACCGGCGTGCTCGACCGGCGCTCGATAGCCTACACGGTGGCGAGGATCGCCCAGGAGCAGGGTGCCGAGATCGCGCTATCCAGCTTCGGGCGCGCGGCGAGCCTTACCCGCCGCACGGCGCGCAGGATGGACCCGGAGCCCCCGGTGCTGGAGCTGGACGCGAACAAGCCTGAAGACATCGAGAACGTCGCCCGCGAGCTGGGGGAGCGATGGGGCCGGGTGGACGGCGTGGTGCACGCCATCGCCTTCGCCCCGGAGGACGCGCTCGGCGGCAACTTCCTCAACGCCGGCTGGCCCTCGGTCGCGACGGCGCTCCAGACCTCGGCCTACTCGCTCAAGGCGATAGCCGCCGGGCTCGCCGGGATCATGCCCGAAGGCTCCTCGGTCGTCGGGCTCGACTTCGACGCGAGCGTGGCGTGGCCGGCGTACGACTGGATGGGGGTGGCGAAGGCTGCCCTGGAGTCGACCGCGCGCTACCTGGCGCGAGACCTCGGCGAGCGGGGCATCAGGGTGAACCTGGTCTCGGCCGGCCCTCTGAAGACGCTCGCGGCGAGCGGCATAAGCGGCTTCGAAGAGATAGAGGGGGTGTGGGGCAAGAGGGCGCCCCTGGGCTGGAAGGCGAACGACCCCGAGCCGGTGGGCCGGGCGGTGGTGAGCCTGCTCTCCGACTGGTGGCCGGCGACAACGGGCGAGATAGTCCACGTCGACGGCGGCTACCACGCGATGGGTACGGACATAAGGTAGCCCTCAGAGCCCCTTCGCGAGCGAAGCGAACTTGGTGTACTGCTCCATCCAGGCGAGCTGGACCTTGCCGGTGGGCCCGTTGCGGTGCTTGCCGACGATGACCTCGGCGATGCCTTTGTCGTCGGAGTCTGGGTTGTAGTACTCGTCGCGGTAGAGGAACATCACCAGGTCGGCGTCCTGCTCGATGGCCCCCGAGTCGCGCAAATCCGAGAGCAGCGGGCGTTTGTCGTGGCGCTGCTCGACGGCGCGGGAGAGCTGGGCTATCGCCAGGACGGGCACGTCCAGGTCGCGCGCGAGGACCTTGAGACCGCGGCTGATCTCGGCGATCTCCTGCTGGCGGTTCTCGCGGCTCTGCCCGACCATGAGCTGGAGATAGTCCACGACGACGAGCGCGAGCGGGCGTCCTTCCTGGGCCAACAGGCGGCTGGAGAGGCGCCTGACCTTTGCCCGCATCTCCATCAGCGAGATCCCGGCGGTGTCGTCTATCCAGATGGGGGCCTTGGAGACCTCGGCCACCCCCCGCACGAGCTTCGGCCAGTCCTCGGGCTTCACGTTGCCGCTCCTGAGATCCTGCGCCCTTATGCGGGTGGTCTGGGAGATCAGACGCTGGACGAGCTGCTCCTTGCTCATCTCCAGCGAGAAGATCGCGACCGGCTTCTTCTGCACCCCGGCGGCGTGCCAGATGGCGTTCAGCGCGAAGGCGGTGTTGTGCACGAAGATGTCCTGGGCGACGAAGTTGGCCCCTTCGGGCACGGTCAGGTCGTAGACCCGGTGTTCTCCCACGTACTCTATGGAGACGATCTCGTCCCACAAGAGATCCGGGCTGGCTATGCGCGCAAGTCTTTCATCGTTCAGAACCTCTGCATACCGCGCCAGCCGATAGGCGGGCAGGTTCCTGTTGGTGTGCGGGTTGTAGCCGGCGCGCCTGCCATGCCTCTCCGTCTCTCGAGCGCGCCGTCCCAGCTCCGAGAGGCTCAGGCCCCGCCGCGCGGCGGCCTCGCGCACCAGCTCCCAGACCTCCCTTGGGGGGTGGCCGTAGTTGGGACCGCGCTTCGGCAGCTCGCGCTCCGCGAAAGCCCCGCCCGCAAACCGGAGGGCCTTCTCCCCGATCCAGCCGATCTCCGCCTGGTAGCGCAACACGGAGTCGGGGGCGGTGATCTCAACCCTCCAGCACCGCTCCTTCTTTCGCCAGAGCTTGGCGACGATGCCGAAGCGCAGGAGGGCGTGGTGGACGTCGCGGGCGAGCCGTTCGGAGCCGACGCTGAACTCGATGCGCGGATGCTTCCCCAACCCGTAGATGGTCCCGTCGCAACTGAACAGCACGCGCAGGAACTCGGCCAGGTAGCGCCGGCTCCACCGCCAGACGAGCGAAGGGAACGATTTGTCCCCGGCATACTTGCCCATGAGGCCAAGCTCTCTCAGCCAGGCGGTGACGGGATTACTGTTCATCCCTCGCCGCTCTCCATTGCCCACGACCTTGTAGTCGTACGGGCGATGGGGCTCCTTCGTCACGACCGCGTCGGGGAACTGCTCCCCGATGCACCGGCGGAAGTCCTCTACGAGCTGGGGATCCGCGTTCGTCCACTTCGGACATTCGCGGGTCAGTCCACCCTCGGCGATGAAGTAAGCGAGCAACCGGACCCGGCCCAGGGGCCACGTCTCGTCGCTCCCGAACACCGGCAACCCGCGCGGCACGGCGATGCTATCGCCTACCTCGAGGTCGTGCAGCGGCGTCCATCCCTTCACCGTCAGAAACGGGTGGTGACCGGTGACCTCGACGCTGCGACCGGTACGGGTGACGACGCGGTAGCACGGCTTCACGCCGCTGTCTATCCAGTCCGAGATGTCGGTAGTCTGCAGCTCTCCGGCTTCGGAGACGTTCGATACGCGGGGCAGCCGGCGCTTAACGCACTCCTCGATCGTCAACCTCTCGCCGCTCTCCGGGTCTACGACCAGGTTGTCCCACTTCACGCACTTCCCCATCGCGGGCCGGGCGGCGAGGATGATGAGGTCGCTCTTGTGGAAGCCCGTCGTAAGGCGGTCGAGGTCCTCGAAGCCGGTCTCGACCCCGGTCACCTCCCCCTCGGACTCGTAGAGCTGCTGGATCATCTCCAGCGCCCCAGGCGCGAGCTCGGAGACCGGGGAGAGCTGCTCCTTGAGACGCCGGTTGGAGATGCTGTAGATGAGTTGCTCGGCGGCATCGAGCGCCTCCCCCACGTCCTCCGGTTCCCGGAAGGCGTCCTCGGCGATGCGGCTCGAGGCGTCTATCACGGCCCTGAGGATGGCTTTCGAGCGCACTATGTCGGCGTAGCGGGAGACGTTCGCCGTCGTCGGGACGCTCTCGACGATCTCGAAGATGTAGGCTCGTCCGCCGACCTTGTCGAACTCGCCGCTGCCACGCAGCTCGTTGGTGAGCGTGAGCTGGTCTATGGGGTCCCCGCGGGAGTAGAGCCGCATCATCGCCGAGTAGATGATGCGGTGCGTCTCCGAGTAGAAGTCCTCGGCGGCGAGCTTCTCGGCGACGGTGGAGACCGCAGCCTCCGAGACGAGCATCGCCCCGATCACGGCCCGCTCGGCCTCCAGGTCGTGCGGTGGTACGCGGGCCGCCTCCGGCCCGGCACCGACGCTCCTTATCCTCCCCCGCCGTTCCATGCCCCAAGGATGAATCAAAAACGGGCCGCTTACAAGCGGCCCGCCTCATCCTGAGATCGAGGTTGAAGCCCTAGAGCTTCGGAACGACGATGACCTTGACGCTGGCCTCGACGTCCCCGTGCACCTGCACGGGGACCTGGTGCGTCCCGAGCGACCTTATCGGCTCCTCGAGGCGTATCTTGCGGCGGTCGAGGTGGATGCCGCGCGCCTGCTCTATGGCCTCGGCGATGTTCGCCGCGGTGATCGAACCGAAGAGCCGCTCGTCCTCGCCGGTGCGGGCCTCGATCGTGATGACGCTCTTGTTGAGCGTCTCGGCGATCTCGACGGCCCGCTCGGCGAGCCGCCGCTCGCGTTCGGCGGCCTCCTGCATCCTCCTGCGGGCCTCCTCGAGCTTCGCGGGGGTCGCCACCTCCGCGAGCCCGCGCGGCACCAGGAAGTTGCGGACGTAGCCGCGGCTCACGTCGACGATCTCGCCCCGGTTCCCGACCTTCTCGACGTCCTGTGTGAGTATCACCTGCATCTCAGAGAAGCCCCCTCTAGCGTCCGGCGATGTAGGGAAGCAGCGCCATCTCCCGGGCCCGCTTTATCGCCCGGGCGGTCTCCCGCTGGTGCTTGGGGCACAGCCCCGTGACGCGGCGCGCCCGGATCTTGGCCCGGTCGGAGATGAAGCGCCTGAGGGTGTTGTAGTCCTTGTAGTCGACGTAGGTGACGTTCTCCTTGCAGAAGACGCACGGCTTGTTCTTGCCGGAGCGCCCGCCGCCGGATCCCTTGCCCTTGGTGCTCATGTTCTCGTGCTACCTCCTCGCGATCCGCTTCTATCCTGCCGCCTCGACGCTCTCCTCCTCGCGCAGCGACTCCGCGTAGCCGGGAGGGAGCTTCACGATCATGTGCCGCAGAACGTCGTCGGAGACGCGCAGGATGCGCTTGAGTTCGACGAGGGTCCTCTCGCCAACAGTGAAGTGTATCACCGCGTAGTAGGCCTCGGAGCGGTGGTCTATCTCGTAGGCGAGCCGTCTCTTGCCCCACTGATCCACGTTCAGGATCTCCCCACCGGTGCGCTCGATGATCGTGCGGAAGCGGCCGACCGTGCTCTCGACCTGCTCCTCGTCGAGCTCGGGGATCACGATGAGCATGACCTCGTAGGCGTTCTCCAAAATTCTCTACCTCCTGTGGTCTCGCGATGGCGGCTTCCCGCGCCGGGCGGGAAGCAGAAGGTCACGGTCGAAGGGTATTGTAGCAGCGAGGTTACGAAACGTCTCCTCCTCATCTCGGGGTATACTCGGCGTGTGCGGCTGGACTCTGGCATCGCGGTCGAGGTTCTGGACCTGGTCAAGGTCTACGGCGAAGGCCCGACCGCCGTGCGGGCGCTCGACGGCGTCTCGACGGGCTTCCCGACCGGCGAGTTCACGGCGATCATGGGCGCCTCGGGCTCGGGGAAGAGCACCCTGCTGCACATCCTGGGGGGCCTGGACAAACCCACCTCGGGGCGGGTGATCGTCGGCGGGCAGGACCTCTCGGGCCTCTCCGACAGGAAGCTCACCCTGATGCGGCGGGAACGGATGGGCTTCGTCTTCCAGTTCTTCAACCTCATCCCGACGCTCTCGGCAGAAGAGAACATCCTTCTCCCCGCGCTCATCGCGGGCGAGAGGGCCTCCAAGTACGAGGGCCGTCTCTCGGAGCTGCTGGATCTGGTGGGGCTCGAGGGCCGCAGGACGCACCGCCCCGACGAGCTCTCCGGCGGCGAGCAGCAGCGGGTCGCGATAGCGCGGGCCCTGCTGCGCAACCCGGACATCGTGCTCGCCGACGAGCCGACCGGCAACCTCGACTCCCGGACCGGGGGCGAGATACTCTCGCTCCTGCGGGAGTCCGCGAGCCGCTACCGGCAGACCACGATCATGGTCACCCACGACGCCCGCGCCGCGGGTACGGCGGACCGCGTGATCTTCCTGGCCGACGGACGCATGGTGAGCGAGGCCAGAGGGCTCTCTCCGGACGAGATCCTGGAGCGGATAAAGACGCTGGAGTCGGCGGGTCAGGGGTGAAGCTCAGGCGCTTCTCGCAGCTGAGCGTGCGCAACCTGGGCGCCAGACCCCAGCGCACCACGCTCACCGCGATAGGCATCGTCCTCGGCGTGGGGATAGTCTTCGGCGTGATCACGCTCTCCAACACGATGTCGAAGACGTTCACCGAGCTCTACTCGAAGGCCTACGGTGCGGCGGAGATAACCGTCACCGCGCAGGGCGGCAACGGCACCTTCGCCGAATCCAGGCTCGGCGAGATCCGCTCGAACCCCGACGTGGGCTCGGCGGCCCCCCGGCTCTCGGTACCCTCCTCGCTCATCCTCGGCGGCAAGGGAGGAAGCCCGCGGGTGGAGAGCATGCGTCTGTTCGGGGTGGAGCCGAAGAGCGCCGCCTTCGCCACCGGCTTCAGCCTGGCGAAGGGGCGTTACCCGAGGAGCGGGGCCGAGCTGATGCTCGACGCCGGCACCGCGAAGGCCGCGGGGCTCAGGGTGGGACAGAAGGTGCGCGTGGGGACGCCGGGCGGCGTGGTGCGGATGAAGCTGGTGGGTACGCTCAGGACGCCGGGTGGCTCCTTCGGAGGGATCGCCTTCGGCATGGCCCCGCTGCGCTTCGTGCAGAAGGAGTTCGGCTACCCGCACAGGATCTCGGGTGTGGCCGTGCAGGCGGCGAAGGGGGTGCCGGTCGAGCGGCTCAGGAAGGAGCTCGACTCCTCGCTCGGCAGAGGGCTCACGGCCCAGCTCTCCTCGACCCGCACCCGCGAGGCGAACAGCCAGTTCCAGGGTTTCGAGCTCGCGCTCCTGTTCTTCGCCGGGACCTCGCTCTTCGTCGGGGCGTTCCTGGTCTTCAACGCGCTCTCGATGACCGTCCTGGAGCGGACCCGGGAGCTCGGGATGCTCCGGGCGCTCGGGGCGACGCGTTCGATGATCGCCCGCTCGGTCATCACGGAGGCCGCCGCGCTGGGGGTGCTGGGTTCCATCGCGGGGCTCGCGTTCGGTTATCTGATGGCCCGAGGTCTCTCCTACCTCTTCGGCCGGGCATTCCACTTCCAGATAGAGCGGGTGGACGTCTCACCGTTCGCGCTCGTCTCGGCGGTGGTGATAGGCGTGCTGATCACGGTGCTCGCCGCCCTCTACCCGGCGCTGCGCGCGGGCCGGGTGAGCCCGGTGGAGGCGATGCGCTCCCGCAGCGCTTCCAGCGGGGGGAGGCGGCGCGGCCGCGTCGCCAGGCTCTCGCCCATCGCCGGTGTGGTCCTCGCCGGAGGGGGCATCCCCTGGACCTACTAC
>JAIMBO010000008.1 GCA_023511405.1 Rubrobacteraceae bacterium | reverse complement strand
CCTGCCCCACCACCTTGCGGACGCAGCGCTCGCAGGTGGTGTTCTGCGGAGCCTGAGGCCTCCGGCGTCGAAGGCAAGGCCCTCCCTCGCGGTCGGAGAGAGCCCTGGCGAGCTTCTTCATCGCCTCCTTGCGGGTCTTGCCGTAGAGCGTCTTGCGCTTGCGTTGTGCACGTAGTACCGGTTCTATGGCGAACTTGACCCACGGGATCACCAGCCGTTAATGTGTGGCCGTAGATGGGGGAAACAACCTGAAGGGAGAGATTTTCTTGAGGAAGCTGCTGTCGATGGCCATGCTGTTCGTGACGGCTGCGTTATTGCTTGCTCCGGCGGCCCTGGCGCAGACCTACATAGACACCACTCCGCAGGCTGGCGAGACCTGTCCGCCGGGGACCGCTGGAGCCTTCGGAGACCCCGGCACCGGCAAGCTCATTTGCGCGTCGAAGCAGGGTGTTGCGGACATAGAGGCCGGCAGGCAGCCATCGGACGCTGTGTACGTGAGCGATATGCTCACGAGCACCTCGGCTCCGACGAGCTCGACGCCGGCCAGTTCCACGGCCGTCCCTTCGAACACCCCGGCGACCACCGCCGCTCTGCCGAGCACCGGTGGTCCGGCGCACCTGCTTCCCATAGCGGGGGTACTGCTCGTCGGAGGTGGACTGCTGGGCTTGCGCAGGTATCGCTAACCTGGAAAGGGTTCCTCTCATGAGAAAGTTCGTGCACGTATTCCTGGCCTGCCTCCTGGTCTCGGTGCTCGCCGCACCAACAGCTTTCGCCCAGTCGGTGAGCTGCGCGGGGTTCCACTCGCAGTGGGCCGCCCAGCAGTACTATGACTTCTTGGCGAGCCCCGCGGAGAAGCAGATCCTCGACCCTGACGGCAACGGTTATGCCTGCGACAATGGCACCATCACGGGACCTCGAAACCCGACCAGCTCCACGCCTGCGTCGGACCAGTACTCCGCTCCAGTTTCGACCGCTCCCAGCACCGCGGCTGCCACGGCGTTGCCCGATACCGGTGGAGTGAGCCCTCTGGCGCCTGGCTTTGCGGTGTTGCTCCTCGGGGGAGGGCTGTTCCTGATAGCGAGACGGGTACGCCAGCCATAGTCCTCAATAGAAACTGAAGTGTGCCCCGGCGTCTCAAACTCCGCCGGGGCGCACTTGATCTCTGAACTACAGAGGTCGTTGCCACCCGACTGGCAGCCTGTGAAGCGAGAGACTGAGCGACTTCATCCATCCCCACAACCCTGAAATCCGCGAACCCTGCGAAGGCGCCCGGCTCTCGCCACACACATTCGGACCTCTACCTTCGACCTCGAATGCGAGACTATCCCCCTACCTCAGCCCCAACGCCTCGCGCGCTGCCTCAAGGAGAGGAAAGGCCAACGGTCGGAACCGAATCGCCGACCTGCTCATTACGGGTTTGGCGCCGTTCGTATCAGTCAGTATCGGCATGTCCGCCAAACAGGCAGTTTTGCAGGTTGTTTTACGTGGTTGCTTGCCGATTTCCGTCATATCCGGGCATCTAGGGTTCGGATCGAGGCCACGAGAATTTGTAGCGGCGGTTGGAATAGAACTCACGCTTCAGCCGATCGAGGTCGTGCTCCCACTCGGCTATGGCGTGGGCGTACTTCTCCCTGCCTCCGAACTGCCGCTTTCGCACTCTACAGTGCCGGGCGATCGTCTCAGCTACCTCTTGCAGTCCAAGCTCCGGCACTGCCTTTGTGCACAGGATCTCCCATCGCTCGGACCGGGAGAGGCCGGTGATCCTGTAACCAAGGTTGTACAACGGGGTCTCCGGTTGGAACTCTGCCTCTGACACACCGGGGTAGTCGGTTTCTTCGGCGTCGGTACCGGGCCAGGGGAAGGTTTCTAGAGACTTCACGTATTGAAGGCCGGGGTGATACTCCAGAACGGCATCGAGACATTCCACATAAACGTTCCACCAGTCGTTCCCGAAGAGCAGCTCATCCAGGAACCCTTCCTGGGGAAGGAACCTCGGCGGCTCGTCGCCTCTGTCGATCGCGTCCGTGATCGCCTCTTCAGAGTAGTCTGTCCGTCCAACCACCACCAGATCGAAGGCCACGTCCTCCGGCACGTCGCTCACGTACACATGCACATCGTCGATGTAGCAGCGAGCCCCCTCGGGAAGAAGCTCCGCTAGATCCTCAGCGCTGAACGGGTCGTCGCCGGTAAACAGGATGTCCTGTCCCACGAAGGCGAAAGCCTGCGGGACTATCATCCGTCCTATCTTGGCCAGGTAGTTGACCTGGGCCGTAAACTCGTCCGGATCTACGCTCCTCATTCGAACCTCTGTATCCTCACTCGCGCTCGAAGCCGTGGGAATCGAACTTGAGGACGTTGGCATTCTCGGATACGGTGCGCTGCACGTCCTCGGGGGCTCCTTCGGGGATCTCGGCTTCTATCTCCAAGTAGACCTTGAGCCTGGCGCCGGGAAGGGCCGAGAGATGCGACAGCACCTCGTCGGCGATCTTGCCGGCGTCCCGGCCCACGCGGTCCGGGTCGAGGGTGACGGCGGCGTGGAAGCGCCTGGGGAGCGTGGGTCCGAGCGGCGAAGCCACCTGAGAGCTGCCGTGCCCGGTCGGCGTGTAGGCGGCGGACTGCTGTCCTGTGCCGCCGTCGGGTGTGGGGTGCGGCCCGGAAGCTCGCCCGGCACGCTCGCGGGCTTCCTGTTCTTCGGCCTCTATCTGCCGGCGGGCCACTTCGGGTTTGATGAGAACGCTGCTGGAGTCGAGGACGATGGAGCCCGCCCCTCCGAGACGGAGGCCTATGTAGCGGCCCGTTTCCTCGTCGTAGGCTTCGGCGTAGGCGAAGACGTCGGAGGCGGCGATGGTGGAGACGCCCTCCTGGATGGCCCGGAGGAGGACGTCGCGGTCTTTGAGGCGCGGCAGGTAGAGGTAGGTGCACAGGTACTCCCAGAGCTGCCGGGTACCGATGTGGTCCGCCTCGCGCCAGAGGTTGCGGTCGAGCTCCATCTTGAGGCGTCCGGGGCCGAGCACGGGCAGCAGGAACTCCTCGCTCACGAGCTTCTTGCCGGCGCGGACGGCGATCGGGTCCTGCCCGGCGGCCCGCAGCTCGGTCCACTCCACCTCGCCAAGAGGATCTGGCTGCTCGGGGACGAGGCACCAGCTCCAGGCCTCGGAGATCTGAGCCTCGACGGCCGTCTCGGCCTCCTGGCGCTTGGTGGCGGCCTGGCGTACGGCTCTGGGTGCAAGGTCGAGCGACTCGGCGCCAGCCTCTATGGAGGACCAGGCCAGAAGCTGGCGCACCCGGTCTTCGAGGTCCTTGAGGCGCCGGGCATCAGCGGCGAGGAAGACGAGGGTGTTCTTGTAGATCCGGGGGCTCTGACCTCTCTGCTCGAGGAAGTTCCGGGCGGCCCTGCAGGCCTCGCTGTCCTGATCCCGTCCGGTGTGGGGATAGTCCGGACCGAGGATGACGAGACGGGCCTCCATCTCATCGGGGACTTCGGAGGTAGATTCGGGAGCGACGTGAACACCGGCGAAGTCGCCGCGGTTTCTCGTCCCGCTTGCGGCGCGCAGGCGGCGCACGATCTCGGCGTGCACCTCGTCGGGGTCGCAGCTCTCGGCGCGATCCCTGGCGAGGCGGGTGATGCTGGCCTGCGTGGAGTACCAGTAGCGCCTGCCGTCTACGTAGAGGTAGGTCGAGCCGTCGGTGAGGCGTCGGAGAGCGTCGCCGAAGGTCGCGGCGGTCTCACCGGGCTGCACGCAGCCGAGCAGGACGTTCTTCTCCTCTATACCGGGCGTGGCAGCCCCCGCGGTGGGGGCGCTGCCCATGTAGATGGTGCGGGCGACCCGCCGGCTAGCGGAGTAGCGGCCGAGGTTCGGGTTCTCCCGGTCGAGACGGAGGGGAAGGGAGCCCGGTCCATCCACGTCCTTCGCGATGACGGCGTCCCAGGGGTCTTCCATGTAGCGGGTGAGCTCGAACCGGACGGCCTCGTTCTCCATGGGGATGGTGGACGGCATGATGAGGAGATTCTTGTCCTCGTTCTCCCAGAGGGCGTGGATGACGGCGGCCATGAGCCGCAGCACGCCCCTCGTCCTCTGAAACTTGTCTAGGCTCGACCAGTCACCGTAGAGCCGGTCGAAGAGCTCGGGATGTATCGGGTAGGCGGCCTCCATCCTCCTGCGGTACTCGGCCTCGCTGCATCCTGAAGGGAAAGTGCCGCTCGCGTTCCGGTACATCTCCGAGAAGCGCTTTATGACGACGTCCCGCAGGGGATGTTTCTCGGTGTCCTCGTGGAAGAGGCGGCGGCGTACGATCTCGAAGCCCTCCTCGGCGCTCGCCGGACGCCAGGAGGACTCGACGCGAGAGAAGGTCTGCTTGAGGCGCGCGAGGGCCTCCTCTCCCCCTTCGCCGCCGACCTCGATCTGGGACATCGGAAGGCTCGCCACCACCAGCGTGCCGGGCACCGCCCGGGCGGCCTCGGTGAGGGACTGGGCGAAGGTGAGGTTGGCGTCGAAGGAGCCGGCGGGCAGCCCGGAGAGACCGTAGAGATTGCGCAGGAAGGCCACCCATTCGTCTATGAGGATCAGGCACGGGGAGAGGGCACGGAACAGATCGGAGAGCACCAGCGAACCGGGGCTCGTTCCGCTCCTGTCGGCGTCGGCGACCATCGCGTAGGCTTCGGCGCCGCCGAGCTGCCAGGCCATCTCGCCCCAGAGCGTGTGGACCACGGTGCCGTCCGGTTTGCGGCCGGGCTGCCCGACGGAGAGCGCCGACCCGACGAGCACGGCCCGCCTGGCCTCCGGCGCGTCGGAGACCCCGGCGGCCTGAAGGAGGGGCTCGACCCCGACGAGGCTCGCGGCCGGAACACCGGAGAAGAGATGGTAGAGGGCGAGCATGGAGTGCGTCTTGCCGCCGCCGAAGTTGGTCTGGAGCTCGACCACGGGATCTCCGCCCCGCCCGGAGAGCCGCTGCAGGGCGTTCGTGAGCAGGTGCCTGAGGCCCTCGGTGATGAAGGTGCGGCGGAAGAACTCGTGCGGGTCGCGGTACTCGTCGGCGCCCTCGCCGCGGTGGATCTGGGCAAGATCGGCCATGAACTCGGCCTGCAGGTAGCGCCCGGCGGCCACGTCCTCGTGCGGGGTTATGACCTCGCGCCAGGGCGGGAGGTTGGCGTCGGGACGCCCGCCCGCGGCCTCGATGCGGCGGCTCTGGGTGCGGGCCTGTTCGGCGAACTTGGTGCGCAGCACCTCGCTCGCGTGGCGCTCTACCTCGCGGGCCTGCTCGGCGGCGGAGACCGCCTCAAGAAGAAGCCGCATGGAGTCGAGGGCGCGGTAGGTCTGGTCGGTAGAGAACGGCTTGTCGTGGGCCCAGTCGTTGCGGACACCCTTCAGCTCATGAACGAGCGTCCTCTGGGACGGGCCGAGGGTGCGGCCGAAGACGTTATGCCACTGGTCGAGCATTACGCCGAGGAGGGCGGAGTTGTCCCAGTGGAGGCCGCCGGTGGCATCGCGGTCTATCTCGTAGCGGCGTCCCCGGCTTATCTCTTCCTTCCAGCCTCCTCCGAGGCGGGCCCTCAGCTCCCGCTCGACGAAGGGAGCGAGGCCGGCCCGGAGGAGATCCAGACCCCGCTGTACGCGATCTCTGTTGCTCAGTGCCATGCTCTCCGTTCCCCCTGCAGGATCTCAGGTTTCAGGTCTCCGAGGCGAGATGACTCTCAGGTCCGGGAAGTAGGTGGCGAAGATCCCGGTATCTGATGTGAGCAGGGCGTCCGCCAGGTGAAGCGCGTGCGCCCCGATGAGGAAATCCGCGAGTATGCGCCTGGGACCGGCGTCTCTCCCCTGCCGTCTGCGGTCTCGGGCATACTTGCCGAAGCGCGTGCCAGCCTCCCTCCATATCTCGGCCTCCAGATGCCAGTCCACTTCGATGCTTTTGGCAGAGAAGAACTCGTCCACATCCTCGTGGCTCCTGCCCGCCGCAAGCTCGGCGTAAACCGGGGGAGAGACGGTCAACCGGCCCCTCGCCGCGACATCCTCTAACTCTTCCCGGATGATGGAGGCGGTCTCCTCGTCACCGGAGAGGAGCCGGACGAAAACGTTGGTGTCCACGGCGACGATCATGCTCCGTCAGTCGTCGTGGCCTCGAAGCTCTCGCATGTACTCGTCTACATCCTCCCAGCTCATGCCCTCTCCCTCACGCCACGCCCCCGCATAATCCGCGAAGGACACCGGCCTGCGTGCAACCCGTACCCGAACCTCCTCGCCATTCTCACCGATCTCGAAGATCAGGCTGTCCCCCTCCCGCACGCCGAGCGCCCTCCGCACCCGCTTCGGAAGGGTGAGCTGCCCCTTGCTCGTTATCTTCGCCTTGAGCTCCATCTTTGCTCCTGAGGTCCTTACTTTTGCCGCCTTACACTTGCACAGTTTACCTTGCACGCAGCATGTGGGGCCTGCAGAAGGCGGTGGCTAGACATCGAGGCTACCTTGCGCTTCGACGCCGGAGGGATTCTCGGCGGCGAGGCGTGTGATCTCGGACCACGAGGTGACGAGGCCGTTGTACGCGAGCGCCTCCTCGGCCCACTTCTTGCGGTCGCAGATGCCGTAGAGGCGGTAGGCGAGGTCGCGCGCCCCCTCCCCCCGCTCCCCGATCCTTACGAGCAGTTGCGCCGCTCCCTGCTCGCCCTTCGTCTGCAGCGCAAGGATCAGATACTGGACGATCTCCCAATCGGTGAGACGATGGTCGGTGGACGGGTCCCATTCGGAGGAAAGCTCCTCGCGCCGGAGCAGGCGCACCCTGCCCGCCCGCGCCTCCAGGATGCCGGCGTCCTGCACGCCGCGCACCGAGACGCCCCGGGCGGTGGCGATGGTCTCCGCGTCGCCGTAGGGGCCGGACTCCATGCCGTGCTGCTCGAACCAGGTGATGGCGAAGCGGGTGTGCGGGTCCACCTCGCCCTCCGCCTCGGAGAGGTACTCGTCGAGGATGCGGTTGATGATCTGGAGCGCCGCGCGCACCCGCATCGGCGAGCCGTCGGCCTCGATCACCTTCGAGTAGCGCGAATATATCGCCATGCCGGGGCCGATGGTGGCCTGCGCGAGGTCCACCGGGGCGATGTTCTCGCTCATCATCACCTCAAGAGCCCCCGGAAGCTCGCGCCGCAGCGCGTTCTGGAACTCCCGCCGCGAGGCGACCGGAGCGTTCTCGGGACGCGGACGGCACACCATCACCACCGAGGAGGCGAGGGCGTTGGTTCCCGACGCAACGGGACGATTCGACAGCTCGGTACGCATCGGCCAGGTGCCGGTGATCTGGAACCCGGCGGCCATGAGCCCCTCGAGCATCGTCTCCCAGCCCGTGGAGGCGACGGCCATCACCCCGCTCCCGTCGCCATCCTCGACGCGCTCGCTCTCGGATTGCTTGAAGGCGTAGTAGACGGTCACGGGGTAGTCCGGGTGGGCCTTCTCGCGTATCCTGCGGAACGCCTCCCCGAGCCCCCGCTCGAAGAACTCCCGCACCTTCTGCTTGCTCCCGCCGAAGCGGTACGGGGTGGCGACGAGCTCCGGGGCCTTGGGGGCGAGCATCGTGCCGAAGAGCTCCGGGTAGACCTTTCCTAGCGAGCGTCGCAGCCAGACGTAGAAGAAGTCCGAGAGGTCCGCGTAGCCGATGTTGTCATAGTAGGGCGGGTCGGTAGAGATGAGCGGACGCTCCACACCGTCGATGGAAGAGGTCGCGTCCCGCTGGTAAACTTCTCCGTTCGCCGCAGTGGAGGCTCGATCAAGCACCTTGAGCATGGTATTCAGTGTGACTTTGTAATCGCCTGCTGCTTCAGCAAAAATGTTCGCTTCTGCAAAATCCCAAAGCATGGGTACCGCTTGACGTGTAAACAAATGGCGAACTTGGGTTTTCGTGTTTTCCCACATACAAAGCGAGTTGCATATGTCGCTGAATCTACTTACGGCCATACCCAAATACGTCGCCACGGCATCAGCGTAGGCGGTGGCGCGGTCTTCCGGGAGCCCGGCCTCGGTGGCGTCGGAGATCACCCGCCCCCGCGCCTCCCCCACGAGATCCGAGAACGTCGTGAGCGCGACAAGCTGGCGCGGGGTGAAGAGG
Organism: Rubrobacteraceae bacterium; assembly: GCA_023511405.1. GTDB lineage: Bacteria > Actinomycetota > Rubrobacteria > Rubrobacterales > Rubrobacteraceae > Rubrobacter_E > Rubrobacter_E naiadicus. Next base: position 43,450 of record JAIMBO010000008.1, on the reverse strand, counting down.
TCGGCGAAGGTTCTCATGCCATAGTTCGGCGTCTTGAAATCGCGCGGGTTGTGCGGCAGCTCATGATCCGGCCTCCACTCCGGCTCGGCCTTCTCGGCCGCCCGCACGTGCTCCTCGCTCGCTGGCAGGTACTCCCGGCCCTGGTGCCCCTCGGCGACGATGGCCATGAGCTGCTGGCCCATGCGCCCGGCCTTGCCTTCGGAGCGAATGTGCGCAAACGGCACCGCGCTCTGGCACACAACGCAGGTCGCACCTTTGCGGTTCACCGTACCCTCTCTCGGGACGCCGTCCCCCTTCTTGACCTCGAAGCGCACCCGCCTCCCCTCCACCACCGGCTCCACCCACGCCTTCTTGCCTTTCTTCTTGGAGAGCCAGAACTTGCTCGCGAGCGGCATCTCGGCGCCGCAGGCGGGGTTGGGGCAGCGGACGGTGCGCGCCCAGAGCCAGGCGATCACGGTCTCCCCGTTCGGCCCTTTCGGATACAGGTGGCCGATCCTCTTTTCGGCCTCCTCGCGCATCCACGCCCCGTAGTAGCGCACGTCCTCGGCGAGCCCCTGCGCCCCGCGCCAGGTGGAGAGGCCGGCGTTCTCTCGCGACTTCGGGTTCACGGGCGGCTCGTTCGAGAACTTCGGGGGGATCTCGATCAGGGCCTTCGTGATCATCACCGCCACCGGATTGAGGTCGCTGCCGTGGGCTTCGAGGCCGAGGCGCTGGGCCTCCAGCGGGATGGAGCCGCCGCCGCAGAAGGGGTCGAGGACGGGGGGCGGATTCCCTCCGGTGGATTTACGAATCTCCGCCCTGGCGCGCTCCAACACGCGCTCGTCGTTTGAGTTCTCCCACCTGACCAGCTCCTCCAGTATGCCGAAGAGCCTCTCGCGCTCGGCCTTCGCCTCCTCCTCGGGCAGGTCGTTTGCGGGGTCGTCCACCAGAGAGGCGAAGAGCACCGCCCGGCACGTTGCGAGGGGTTTCCGCGACCACCACAAATGCAGCGTGGAGGGGTGGCCGTGGCGGATGGACTTCTCGCGGGCCGACTCGCGGTTTATGGCGTCCAGCGGCAGCGCTACTTCTATGAGCTTCTTACGCACCTGTTTCCTCCATCGTAGCACCGGTCCGAGATCGGCCGGCAACCGGTTTTTCTTTCAGTTCCCTCAGGTCGAGGGTCACAGCAGAAGCACAGAAATCCGGCATCCTGGTGAAGGGAGCGTTTATGTAGAGGGGTTCCCCCGTACGGTTCTCGTCCACCTCGACGACGGCCAGAAGGTAGTTTTCCGGGTCGTTGAGGGAGGTCATGATCTCGTTGTAAGTCACCCTCACGGACGACTCGCCAGGGGCAATGGCCTTCACCCCGATAAACCGGACCGCGCCGCTTCCTGGATCCCTGGACTCGATATCGTAACCCGGGTTCTTCGCGGACATGTCCGTGGGCTCGTATCCCAGACGTCTCTCGTGAGCTTCGACGGCACGCCGGGCCTCTTTCGCGAGGCTCCTGGAGAAGCCCCGTCCACCCTGGCGGGCCAGAAGACCGGCGGGTACGATGAGAGCCGCGCTCACGACCACCGGCCGGTCCGGGATGAGATGGCGCTCCAGCCTCAACTCCTGCAACCTGCGTTCGAGCCTTTCTTCGAGCTCTCTCCGGTGCCGGTTGGCTCTGTAGATGTGTCCCTGCAAAACCCTGCGACGCTCCGCAGAGTTCGCGGGCGAGTAGTGGCGCTCCAAGACTTTCAGTTCCTTATGGTAGGGGATGACCTCCTCCCGCCAGTAGGAGATCTCCGCTTCGAGCCTCTTCCGGACAGCCTTTTCGATCTTCGCGACGCGTTCTTCGACGCGCTCTTTTACCTCCTGCACGTGCCGCGGGACAAGTTCGGTGACAGCGTAATTTACAGCGCGGCCCTCGACCGTCCCCGAGAAGGTGGACAGAGCCTCGGCCAGAGCTCTTTCCTCGGCAGTCGCCGGCCGATAGTCGAGGTAAGGAGCGGGTCCGGCATCCCTTGCGGACATATCCTCGTACAGCTCCACGAACTGCATCCTGCTGCTGACGGTGTAGTGGCTGCCGGACCTGTCCTTGCGCCCGTCACGGATCACGTGCTTCAGACACACAAGGACGCGCATTTCCTCCCCCGGGTCGCTCTCGTCCACGAGCACCGCCCCCTTGCCCATTACATCACCGAAGCGTTCCAGGGAGAGCGACACCACCGCTTCAAGGAGCGGATGTCCAAAAGACAGATAGATGGCCGGGTGCTGACCGCGCACTTTACGCAGGTCTTTATCGAAGGTGATCCTGGGATACCTTTCAGACACCTGTCGTCCTCCGGGTAGTTTCCTCGCGTGGCTGAGAACCATGTCGGGCACGCGAAGGATCTCAAACCGGCCAGGCTCCCTCTTCTCTATTCTGCCCCCGAGCCGCCTGAACGCCTCCACGAAGAACGACGCCGCGTAGTGCGGCTGCAACCTTCGCAGCCGCGCCCGCTCGACCTCTTTTCTCATGCCGAAGAGTTGCTCGACCGTGAGCACTTCGTGCGCCAGAGCCTCTCGTTGCAACAGGCTTTGCAACCGTTTATGGCTCAGTATCTTGTCCAGTTCCCGCTTTACCTTCCCGGGGGCCTGCCCGCTCTCTCCCTCACGTACCGCCCGCACCAGCAGCTCGCTCAGCGGCGTCTCTTCGAACAGTTCGCCGAGAACATCGAAGACCCGCCCGCCGAGCGCCCGGCTTTCCCTTTCCAGCTTGCGCAACAGCGTCTGATATACGTCACCTTCCCTCGTATTCTCGGCGATCAGGTTCCACAGAAAACACTTTTTCGTCTGCCCGATGCGGTGGATGCGTCCGAAGCGCTGCTCGAGGCGGTTTGGGTTCCAGGGCAGGTCGTAGTTGACCATCAGGTTGGTCGCCTGGAGGTTGATCCCCTCACCCGCGGCGTCTGTCGCAATCAGTACGCTGACGGAGGGGTCTTCGAGAAAGCGAGTCTGTGCAGCCTTGCGTGCCTGAGGGGTCATACCCCCTGTTACGCTAACAACACCGCCGGACTCTCCTAGCAAAGTTCGGATGCGACTTTCCAGATATTTCAAGGTATCGCGGTGTTCGGTGAAGATGATGATCTTGCGCCGGTTCCCGCACTCGTCGAACATCTGTGGTTCGTCACGCAGGAGCTTCGAGAGCTCTTCCCACTTTCGATCCAGGTTCCCCTGGCGAACCCTGTAGGCTATGCGCTCCAGGTACCTGAGGGTCTCTATCTCCTCCTCGAGTTCTGCGAGGGTCAGAGCCGCGGTCGCGAGGTCGAGTAGCTGTTCCTCAGCTTCTTCTGTCTCCTCACCGGTGGTCTCATCGCTTTCCTCTCGAAGCTTGCTGGCCAGCTCGTTCAGCCCTGGCTCCTGTTCCACCTCCGTCACACGCCGGGCCTTCTTCCTTTCCTCCTCCAGCTTGGCTTCGAGTCGCTCGCGCCGGCGGACGAGGGACTGGTATATAGCCTCGGGAGAGGAGGCCAGACGCCGCTGCAACACCGTGAGGGCGAAACCGACGGTACGCGCCCGGCCCCTCTTCAAAGCTTCCGCGCGGTTGAACTCTTCCCTTACGTATTCCGTAACCTCTTCGTAGAGCCTCTCTTCGGCAGCGGACAACCGGTAGGTAACCGTGAGGGCCTCTCTAGGAGGAAAGAGGCGGCTGCCGTCGAAACGCCGAAGCTCCTCTTTGATCACCCGCCGCATCAAGTCCTCGACATCAGGACGTCGATTCACGTGGTATCCCTCGAACCGGTCGCGATCCAGCAACCTGAGGAACAGTTGAAAATCCTCCTCCTTGCCGTTGTGCGGCGTAGCGGTGAGGAGCAGGAAATTCTGCGACAGCCCCGACAATAGCTCCCCGAGCCGGTAGCGCTTCGTCTTGCTTACCTCTCCCCCAGAGTAAGTAGCGCTCATCTTGTGGGCTTCGTCCACGACGATCAGGTCCCACCTCGTCCCTCTGAGCAACTTCTGCACGCTCTCGTTGCGGCTCATGTGGTCGAGACGCCCGATAACGAAGTCTCTATCGGCGTAAGGGTTGCCGCCTGGAGATTGTTCGATCTGCTGGCGGGCAACTATCTCGAAGTGGAGCCCGAATTTCTGACGTAGTTCATCCTGCCACTGCCCCGCGAGGTTCCCGGGACAGCAAACCAGACAGCGCTCCAGGCTGCTGCGCGCGAGCAGTTCTTTCATGAGCAGCCCCGCCATGATGGTCTTCCCGGCGCCGGGATCGTCTGCCAGCAGGAAGCGCAACGGCTGTTGTGGGAGCATCCTCTCGTAGACAGCAGAGATCTGGTGTGGGAGGGCTTCGATAACCGAATCATGGACGGCCTGGTAAGGGTCGAAGAGATAAGCCATGCCGAGGCGGTAGGCCTCGTTCGTCAGGCGAAACAGATCGCCGTCCCCCCGAAACACCCAACCGTCCGTGCTGGATAGCAGCTTGATACGAGGTTCGTTGTACCTGTATAGAAGGATTTTATCCAGGCTGCCGGAAGCATCCCTGTAAACAAGCTCCAGCACATCGTCGTCCATCCACTCTACGCCCACCACGGTCACGGGCCCACCGTACTCGATGCCCTCGACGACCGCTCCCTCGCAGAGTGCTTCCAGCCTGGTCATTTATCCCCTCCCACAGCCAACCGCCAAGAGGAATAGATCTCTCATAATGGATCCCCCGAAGCTTTCAGCAGTTTTTTCAGGCTGAAGGTAGTCGCCGTCTGGGCGAATACGGGCTCGCCGAAATCGTAGCCTTTGAGATAGCGAGGCGGCCTGGGACCGTCCTCGCCGACGATGACGATTGCGAGGCGGAACCTCTCTGGCTCGTTGCGGGAAGTCAGGATCTCGTTTCTGGTCAGCGTGAGGTCGTCTTTGCCCTCCCACTTGCCCTTGACCTCGATGAAGTACAGCGAGCCGGTTTCCGGGTCTCTGGATTCGATGTCGTAGCCGAGGCTACGTTCGGCTGAGACGTCGCGCGGGATGCGCCCGAGCTTCTTCTCAGCCTCCTCGACCGCCTGCATGGCGAGACGCTCTATCTCCCGGCGACGAAGGATATCGGGGTCTTCGGCGGGAGCTGCCTCGCCGCGCAGGCGGTTCAGGAAGCTCGCGGAGACCACGACCGCCGCACCCCGGACGACCGGGGGGAGAGCGCTGATCTGGCGTTCCCGGGCCAGCAGTTCGCGGCGGCGCCTGAGGCGGTCGGCGAGCTCCTCTGCGGTGGCCGCGGCGTTCTGGGAGCTGAGTCGCGTCCTCTTGCCGGCGCGCTCCTGGGCCTTCAGCTCCTGCGCCCGGCGATCCCAGTAGTTGATCTGGGTCTTCAGCCGCGCCTCGACCTCGCGTTCGACCCTGTCGATCATGGGCAGCCGCTGACTGCGGACCTCCTCCACGTGCCGCGGGACGAGGTTCTGGATGGCGTAGCTCTTCACGACCTTTTCCATGTTCTTTTGCAGCCGCGATGCATCCAGGATCTCTCTCAGAAGGTGCAGCTCGTCATCGCGTAGCGGCCTGTAGTCCAGGTAGGGCGCCGGACCGGGATTACGGATATTGCCGCCACCATCGATCTCGACGAACTGCATCCGCCGGGAGACGACCTGTCCCCGGCCCTCACGGTCCGTGCGCCCGTCCTGCACGGCGTGCTCCAGGTAGACCAGGAGGCGTGGCTCACCGTCGTGAACCTCGCCGGTCTCGTCCACGAGCACGGCGCCACGTTCGAGGACGTCGCGGTACCGCTCCAGGATGAGCTCTATGGTGGCATCGAGCAGCGGGTGTCCGGGACAGATGAACGAGGTAGGCGGCAGGCCCCTACCCCGATCCTTCTCGAAGTAGATCCGCTCGTAGCTGTGGTGGACGGGCATACCATGGCCGAAGCGCCGGGCGCGTTCGCGGATGACGCCGGGGACGTGCTTTATCTCGTACCTCCCCGGCTCTCGCCTGTAAACCTTCCCGCCGAGATGCTCAAACGCTTCCAGGAAAAACGAGCGGATGAAGTGGGGCTGGAGCCTGCGGGCCTCGGCACGTTCCATGCGCTCCCGGACCTCTTCCACCTTCGATGGGTCCATCGCCTCCTGCACCAGCGCCCGCTCTTCGAGCAGCCTCTCCAGGTGGCGCCGGTCAACGGCGCTGTCCACGATCTCTTCGAGCCGCGCTTTCACCTCGGGGCGCTCACCGTAACGGATAGCCTCCAGGAGCAGTTCGCGCAGGGGGCGGGCCTCGAAGAGCCGGCCCAAGACGTCGTAAACCTGCCCCCCGAGGTCCTTGCGTTCCTGCTCCAGCTTCTTCAAGAGCCGGTCGTAAACGTACCCCTCGCGTGTTCCGGCGGCGACGAGGTTCCAGAGGTGGCAGACCTCCCGCTGTCCAATGCGGTGGATGCGTCCGAAGCGCTGCTCGAGGCGGTTCGGGTTCCAGGGCAGGTCGTAGTTGACCATCAAGTTCGCCCGTTGCAGGTTGATCCCTTCTCCGGCGGCATCGTTTGCCACCAGGAACAGAACGTTTGGGTCCTGAACGAAGGCCTCGGCCAACCGGCGGCGCTCTTCCCGCCGGAGCCCGCCGTGGATCACGACGACCTCCTCGTGTCTGCCGCGGAGGGTCCGGATCTTCTCGGCCAGGTATTCGAGGGTATCCCTCGCTTCGGTGAAGATGATCAGCTTACGCCGATTGCCGCTCTCGTCGGTCATCAGGGGGTCGTCGAGGATGGTGGAGAGCTGGGTCCACTTGGTGTCCGTGCCGGAGTAACGCACCCTGCGTGCGTGTTCTTCGAGACGTTTGAGGGTCTCGATCTCGGCCTCGAGCTCCGCGACCGTGGCCGCAGCCGTGGCCCGGTCCAGGATCTTCTCCTCCGCCTCTTCCACCTCTCCCTCGGGCGCGTCCTCGAGCTCTTCGAGATCGTCAGGGGAAAGCCCCTCCTCATCAGGTAGCCGCTCAGGATCTTCGAAAGACATCCGCTCTTCGGCCAGACGGGTCTCCAGACGCTCGCGGCGGCGGATAAGGGAGCGATAGATGGCCTCGGGCGAGGAGGCCAGGCGGCGCTGGAGAGTGGTGAGGGCAAACCCAACGTTGACCCGGCGCTGGTCATCACCGACGAAGCGCTCGGCCCGGTTCATCTCTTCCCGGACGTAGGCGGTGACCTCCTCATAGAGTCTCTGTTCGTCCGGCGAGAGCTCGTAATTGACCGTGTATGCGTGCCGCTCCGGAAAGAGGCGTTTGCCATCGAAGGTGTAGATTTCCTCCTTTACGAGCCGGCGCATGAGGTCGTCGGGGTTGGACCTGCGGGCACCGGCCCGCGGTTTGCCTTCGAAACGGTCCTCGTCGAGGAGGGCCATGAACAGCTCGAAGTCTTCCTGTTTGCCGTTGTGGGGTGTGGCGGAGAGCAGGAGGAAGTGGCGGCAGTGGTCGCGCAGAGATTCTCCCAGATGGTAGCGTTTGGTGTACTCGACCTTACCGCCGATGTAGGTGGCGCTCATCTTGTGCGCCTCGTCCACGACGATGAGGTCGTATTCCGGCGCGTCGGTCAGCTTCGCTTTCAGATCCTCGTTTCTGCTCAGCATGTCGAGGCGGGCGATCATGAGCGGGTGCTCCTCGAAGGGGTTGCCCGTCGAGGTCTCGACGTGTTCGCGGGTGAGGATGGTGAAAAGCAGGCCAAACTTCTGAGAAAGCTCATCCTGCCACTGCTCGACCAGGTTACCCGGGGCGACGACGAGGCACCTTTCCAGGTCACCGCGAACCATGAGCTCTTTAATTAGCAACCCCGCCATGATGGTCTTGCCGGCGCCGGGGTCGTCGGCGAGCAGGAAGCGCAACGGCTGTCGCGGGAGCATCTCACCGTAGACGGCCGTGATCTGGTGCGGCAGTGGCTCTATGCGAGAGGTGTGTACGGCAAGATAGGGATCGAAGAGGTGGGCGAGCCGGATCCTGTTCGCCTCGGAGACGAGCCGCAGCAGCGCTCCATCTCCGTCGAACGACCAGGGGCTTTCGGAGTCGACCACCTCCAGTGAGGTTTCTTCGCTCCTATAAAGTAGCCGGCTGCCCGTTCCACCGTCGCCATCCTGGTAGTAGACCGTGATCGCCGAATCGCCGTGCCACTCGACGCCGACGACCCTGACAAGGCCCTGCGGAGAGATCCCATACACCGAGACCCCGCTCGTGATGTCTTCAAGGCGTGTCATGCTACGTTACCCCTATGAAGAAACTTCGTTTCGACAACTATCAAAACCTCATGCCCTCTAAAGGGGAAAAGAATGTCCACGCTTCTACCCTGTGTTTTCGGCCAGGCACCGAAGAAACTTCAGCCCCAGGCTCCTAGACTACGACCTCTGCCCCGTCCCTCCCTCCGCTTTTACCCCCGTCTCCCCTGTCTCACCCGGACAGAGCTCTTTTGCTGTCCGTCGCCTTCGTGGTAGCGGAAGTGCCGGTAAAGCTTCTGCTCTCGACCGTGCCGTCCTCCCGAATGTGGCAGCGAACCTCAGCCTGGAGCATCCTCTCAGCGTAGGGTCGGTACCCGATCACGCCAGAGACCGACTGGTCACCACCCCGCGCCCCGCTCCGAGCCTCAGCATTCTCCTTTGAATTGAGCGTTGCTTCTACGCGGACGAGCTGTACCCGGTTCGGACCTCCAGGCAGGAGATGAGCTCCTGCGTACACAAATTTCCTGAATGTGTGCGCATACGCATACACTTGCTAGAGTTCATTTTGCTCTACCCCGCTGTATCCGGTCAAGGTGCCACCGGTTCCGAAAGCCCCAGCCCTCTGTGACGGTTGCCGGGCGCTTGGGAAGCTCCCTATTCACCGGGCTCTTGCCCGCCTTCTAGCCACCGCAAGGAGTCTTGGTGATGCAGCAGTCAGTAGTTCGGGACCAATAAGCCGGTCGTAGGTTGTGAGCGCCACCTCCCGCAACTTCTCCATAATATCTGCCTCGATCTACTCGCCTCACCTGCGGCGCAGCGTGGTGGCCGAGCACGACTCGTCGGCGATTCTTTTGCAGGCACAAGCGAACACCCAGTGAAGGAAAGGTTCGGACGACGCAAAGAAGGCACAGACGCAAGTCAAACGGTACCCTAACAGAAGGTCTTGCCGACGAAACGGCTGGAGGAGACGGACTGTCCCCTCCAGACTGCGCCATGCCCTATTACAGCGCCTCGGCCAGCTCGTCTATCTTCGCCATCCGTGTCTTCTTCTTGCTGTTTTCTCTTTTTTTTTCTTAGCGTGTAAACAAACCAGTACTCGAGTGCTCGCACTAAGAATCCGCAAACCGCCGATGCAGCGATGAATACGATGAATATCTTTAGAATCGGTTCCTCAGGCGTACTCCTCCCTCTATCTCCTGGTGTACTTTTCAAGCGCCTGCTCCACGCTGCGGTAGCGCTGCTGCAGTTGCCTGCGGAGGTCTTCCAGCTCCTCCAGGTCTTCGGTGTCTATCTGCCCCGCCCTGAGCCGTTCGGCTTTTATGTAGCAGCTGAGGCAGAAGGCGTTGAGCTTATCCACTACGCTTTCGACGGAGTTATCCATTACCGCCCTCCTCTCTTTTTTTGTCAGCCTTCAACCTGCGTTTCCAACAGCACCGCAGCTTCTCTGTACCTGTCAGAGAGTTCCGTCAACAGGTTCCGAACCTCTTCAGTATCTGAAAGGTCGATATCACCGGTTTCCAACGCAAGGCTGCCCCACTCGGCGGTTATCACTATGGCGTCGAGCCGATCTATCAGCTGTTCGCGGATGTCGTCCATGTTTACTGTCCTTTCGTCTGGTCGTGTTCCAGCCAGCTTATCTCCTGGTCTTCCGGGTCCAGCCGGACGGTCGTCAGCAGCAGCACCAGCCCCTCGTCCGGGTTGTACTGGAAGACGACGTACTCGTCCTGGATGTAAGCTCGCAGGTTGTCGTGGCTCAGCAGGGCGAGCCTGTAGACGTTCCGCAGGTCGCCGCAGTAGAAGCCCATCTGTGTGTCGTCTATCGTGCGGATCACCGCCGCATCTGGGCCGGCATCCTCCGGGATGGCCGTAAGCTCGCCAATCTCCTCCATCTCCGGCCTGTAGGGTGTCGCATCGGGTCCCATCACCGCGCTCACGCTCTTCGGGTGCCTTCTCGCCTCCCGAAACATCTCCAGCGGGCGGGAGAGACCGTAGAGGCTCAGCACCTGCGCCTCGTGTTTTCTGGCATAGACGGCGATGCCGTCCCAGCGCAGATGGCGCAGGAAGTCCCGCGCGTCTTCGCCCTCAAGCGTAAAGCGGCAGGCCTGCGCCCTCCCTTCAAACCTGACCGGCGTGAGTACGAACAGCGGGCCGCGCAAAAACGAGATGGCCTCCAGGTGCGGGTAGAAGGCAACGTGCAAATCCCCGTAGCCCTCGTCCCCGCTTTTAAGGTACACCCCGGAGTTGGAGGTGTACGTCGGCAGCATGAGCTCCGTCATCGCCCGCTGGAAGGCGGTGGTCGATGACGGGACGAAGCTGGCAACCTCTCTCATCCTCTCTCCTTTCCAGAAGGGAAGGACGCCTGCTTTTTGAATGCAGGCGCCTCTTCTCGCGTACGGTATGTGGTGTCTCGCTAGAAGACCCGGTCAGTCTCCCCAAGCAGCGACTGAGCCTGGTACTCCCGCTCTTCGTCGTCGGCAATAAACGCTATCCTATCGGCTATCTCCTCTATGGTCTCGACCACCGCCGCAGCGGAGTCAACCAGCCTTCCGCGGTCGTCTATGTACACGATGTCTCCACCCTCATCGACCCACGCGCCGGAAGCCGGCACGCCGGGGATGCCGTCTGGCATCTCCTTCCCTATCCTCCGCACGGTTTCGTAGTCTGTATCCAGCAGTATCCAGTCGATATCCTGCGCGAGCACCCTGCCTTCACTGCGCAGCTCCTCAACGGTGGAGGAGTCGAGCTCCACCTCGGCCGGGTCCCACTCGAAAAGCCATACAGTCACGCCTGCCTCCTTCATCTGGAGAGTCCCTCTTCAATCGCCCGGAGTTCCACTTTCCTATGATGCATGTTTTCTCCTTCCCTCAGGCTTCTTACAGTTTTGTGTTCGTAAAGAGTAAGTCTTACGAAAAGCTCCCGGCCGTCTCCTTCAGGGGAACCACCCTCCGTGTACGGTGGATCCGGAGCCGTTATCCGGGTAGTTCTGCTGCCGGGTTGGTCAGGTTATTGCCTGTCCCGACAGGGACGGCGCCTCAACCCTTACAACGTTCCTCACTGCCTGCTAAGGAATACCCGCCTGCGAGGTGGCCCATCGGTCCATCCCGCTGCCCGCCCCGGCGACGAACTTCCAAGCCTCAGGCGGGTACGCCCCCATTCTCTACCACCCGTGGACCATGGGTGCCGGGAATGGGACCAGCTTCCCACGGCGTCCTCCACGGACGGCCCACCTATTGCACCGCGGGGACTTTCGCGGCACCGCCAGGTACTCTGGGACTCCTGTCCCCTGGCTCACTCCCGCCTCCCGATGTGCCGGGGTTCATCGCTTCGCCAGCTCGGGAGGACAGGCCCCCGAGACTCCGGTTCCACGACTCCACCCGGGTATGTTCGGCGAGAGCTTCTCCCCCAGCACCTCCCCCACCGGTCTCTCCCGGCTGGGTTCGTCCGGCACCGGGGGCAACCCGGTTATGTTCCCCCCTCCCCACGGCGGAACGTGGGTACCTGCGGAGGTGGCGGCAACGTCGTTGCCTCGCCAGCCACCCTGGATGCACGCCGACACAATACCATCACGGGCAAGGTCGGTCGGGCACCACTCCGGGTGCTGACTATGGCCGGCGCAACTCTGGGCAAGCCGCTGGCCAGGCATATGCCCGGTACGCCGTCGCTTTCCATAGCGGATGACTTTGTACCGGCGGGAAACCCTCAGCCCGCACTGTGTACAGCACCCGCGTGCGAGTCTTCGCGCAGCGGTATGGGTTTACCCGCTACACAGCTCACAATCTTTGTCTATAGTTTATCGTAGCATACACCTCAACCGTCTGCAAGAGGGTTCGAGGCGTTTGAGCCAGGTTCCGGCGCATGCTTTTCCCTCTTCCCGCTATGCCCAGGTTAGGAACGGGCGGAGAACATCGTACACCATGCATCTACACCGGGTAGCGATCCCCGGGGCTTTGGTAAAGATCGGCTCTGGCTCAAGCTCCGGCGGCCCCGAGCCGATAATATCGCTGCAGGCTTCACGGAACGAGCCAGCAAGAGGGGTAAGGCTCCACGTGGGGTGGGGAAAAGCGGCCCAGAGAAAGACGTAGAGAGGAGAACCGGTGAACGGTACCAGAAATGAGTGGGGCGAAACTCCGCCAGATGCGAGGGAGATAATCTTCTGCGTAGACGGGACAGATTACCGCGGGTATGGCTTCTACTTTCTGTTCCTGCATGAGGCAGACGTGATGATGCTCGCCGCCGCTGGAGAGGTCGAAGGAGGCAGGCTCAAACCCGCCGAGGCCCGCAAGGTGCTGGAGCCGTACAGGGAGGTGCTCGCCCCACTCTATACGGATGAGCAGCGCGCGGTCTCCGATCCGGACGGGCGCGGTTGGGACGAGCCGGATACTTTCCCCACGCAGGAAGAGTTTATGGCAGTCCCCACAGGCCAGTCGGACCTTCTGGCGTGAGGCAGCCGAACTCGGGATAGAAGGGGTGATGCTGAGAAAGGAGGGTGGTGCACCCACTCCAAGGCTCGCTCCGATGTCCCAGAGGGCCCTTCGGAAGCTCATAAGAGCTCTCTCGGATCGTTACAAGATCGTCATCATGAAAAACCTGGAAGAGATCGGGGCTGCGGTGGAGAGCGTCGAGCGGGCGAGCAGGGCGATCCAGGAAGCCAGGGAAACTCCCGAGGAGCCCCGAACCCAACTGGTCTAAGGGAGCATAAACGACGGTCTGGTGTTTCTCGAGAAGAACTACGCCAGAGACATCGCGACCTTCCGCAGGGCTCTCTCTGAGGCCCGCACCTGGGGCGAACTCAGGAGCATGGTGAGCGCTGAACGCTACGAAGAAACCGTGGATAAGTGGATAGAATCGAAGATAGACAATATCATGTCCGAGAACGATCTTGAAGACGAAGAAGGGATCGAGGTCGATCCTCCAAAGCCGGACGACGCGTTCGACCCCGATGAGATCTCCGCATACGCGGACTCTTACTGGCCGGAATGGGCTCCGGACATGATGAGCGACTGGTTGGGCCACGAAATCATCGAGAGATACGGCTTCTTAGTAGAAACTATCCTGGATACTTCGTATCCGGTGATCGCACACGAGAACGAAAAACAGGTCGTCTCGCTGCTCGAGAAGCAGGGGTATTCCTGCATCCGCGACGACGATCTGGTCTGGGACGCAGTATGGTAGCGATGCAACCCAAGTATCAAAAAACCACGCCGGGACTTTCGCTATCATAAACGACACATGAGACTGGGTGGGGAGGAACCGAGGCCGGTCAGAAGAAGGGGCGTACGGAAGGATAAAAAGGTCTCCATCGATGGCAGACGCTGAGCCCGAACGGCGCAACGGGCGGATCTTACACGGCCCGTCGATGCTGGACGCGGGGACGCTGCCGGTGGAGGATCTGGCGCAGATCGCCGCGCGCGAGGGCCGGCGTCCCCGGCCGGTCTACGGGGCCCACCGCTGGTTCGCCCGCCGGTTCGGATCGGCCTTCCGCGCCCTGCTCGTGGCTGCGGCGCTGCCTGAGGACGGGGATTTCTGGGGTGCGTACTACGAGGGTGCGGACCTCTGGCGGGGCGGGGTCGTGCTCGACCCGTTCGTCGGCGGCGGCACCTCCGTCCTGGAGGCCCGGCGGTTGGGTGCAGAGGTGGTTGGGGTCGACGTCGACGCGGTGGCCTGCGCGATCACGCGCTTCGAGACGCGGGCCGCAGAGGCCCCCGACCTGGGGGAGGCGCTGGAAAGCCTGAAGCGGGAGGTCGGAGGCAGGCTCGCCCCCTACTACCGCACCCGCACGCCGGAGGGCCAGAAGACCGTACTCCACTACTTCTGGGTGCAGGTCGTCGCCTGCGCCTCTTGCGGGGAGGAGATAGAGGCCCACCCTCACCACCGGCTCGCGTACGAGGCCGAGGGTAAAAGGCAGTGGGTTTTCTGCCCGGGCTGCCACGGTGTACACGAGCTGTCCCGCGGGGAGAGAGTGCTGCGCTGTGGCGGATGCGGCATCGCCACCTCCATAGAGACCGGCCCGGTACGGCGCGGATGCCTTACGTGCCCGTCCTGCGGGCACCGCGAACGCCTCATCGACGTCGCCTCACGCACCGGCGGCCCCCCGCGGTGGCGGCTGTTCGCTCTGGAGTTCCTGGATATCGAACCCGAACCTGGAAAGCCCGTGCCACTCTCCGGGCGGCGTTTCCGGAGCGCCACGCAGGAGGACGTCCGTATCTTCGAGGCAGCGGAGAGCGCCCTGATGGAGCGCACGGGGGACGACGGCTCCCTCCGGTGGGTGCCCGGGCGGCGCATCCCGCGCGAGGGGCGGGCGGACGGCCGCCTGCCTGCCTACGGCTACGAGAGGTACGCGGAGCTCTTCAACGCCCGCCAGCTCCTGCACCTCTCGCTTTTGGCCGAGGCCATCGACGGGCTGCGGGGGCCTAAGCGTGAGGCTCTCGCCCTGGCCCTGAGCGACCACCTGACGGCCAACTGCATGATGGCCCACTACGCGTTCGGGTGGCGGCGCCTGGCACCGCTGTTCTCCGTTCGCGCCTTCCGGCACATAACGCGGCCCGTGGAGATCAACCCGTGGCTCGACGGTACAGGCCGTGGGACCTTCCCGAACGCCGTACGACAGGTGCAGCGGGCCATCGAGTCTGCCCGCCACCCCAGGGAGCCCCTGCTCGAGGGCGGGTTCCGCCCGGTCCGCGACGGCACCGTCTCCTCTCCGGCGAGGATCGTGCACGCCGACTCCCGCAACCTCGGCTGCATCGAGAACAGAAGCGTCGACCTCGTGCTCACCGACCCACCCTACCTGGACAACGTGGCCTACTCGGAGCTCTCGGACTTTTTCCTGCCCTGGATGCAGCTTCTCTCGCTCGCCCCGGCGGATGGCGAAGGCGTCTCGGGTTTCGAGCGGAACCTGGCCGCAAGGGGGCGGAACCGCGCGGCGGTCGAGGGATACCGGCGCGCGCTCGCGCGGTGCTTCCGCGAGGTCTCCCGCGTGCTGAAGCCCGCAGGGAGGTTCGTCTTCACCTACCAGCACCGCACCGCCGGAGCCTGGTGCGCCCTCGCCCGTGCCATGGCCTGCGCGCGGCTGCGTCCCGTGCAGGTCTTCCCGCTGCTCGGGAACGGGGACCGCGGCCCCCACAATCACGAGGGGACGATCAGGTGGGATGCGGTCTTCGTGGCCGTCGAGGGAGAAGGCGACCCTCCGACAGAGTCCCTGCGTCTCTCCGGGGCACAGCTGGGGCGCGCCCGCGCGCACTGCCTCTACTGGACGAAGAGGCTCTCCGGGGTGGATGGGTTCCGCGAGGCCGACCGGCGCAACCTCTTGCGGGCCTGCCTGGTGGCCGCCGCGCTCGGGTGCTTCCCGGCCCCGGAGGGCGGGCGCGGCCTGCCGCTCGAGGCGGCGCTGGAGCGGGTGCCCGCGCTGATCGACGTCGCGAAGGAGGCTCCGGGTGCCCCTGTTCTCTAAGAGGGCACTCTCCCTGTACTTCCGGACCGGGTGCAGGCGCCAGCTGCGCCTGAACCTCTCGCCGGATACCCAGAGGTTCCGCACCGAGAGGGAAGAGCAGGGCATGCCGCCCCGCCAGCGGCCCCGGCCCGGGCTCGAGCAGATCGCCCGGCTCGGCGAAGAGTGGCAGGCCGAGAAGCTGCACGACCTGGTGGAGACCTTCGGTGAGGAGTCCGTGGTGGGCGAGGACTATACGACCTCCCCGGGGCGGTTGCGTTACCGGAACGTGCCGCTGGAAGAGGCCCTCTCCGGCGCCCGCCCGGGACAGTTTCTGGTCGAGGCCGGGTACGGGGTGGGGCCGGCCTTCGAGGAGGCGCTGGGCATCGCGCATCTGCGCGAGGAGTACGGCCTGGAGTACGCCGGGGTGCGGCCGGACATCATCGAGGTGCTCCCGCCGGGGCACTTCTCCCGGTGTGTGGACCCCTCCGGCGAGACGCGCCCCCTCGAAGCGGAGGACCCGCGCCTTCAGCTGCGCGTCGTAGACATCAAGCTCACCGCGGAGCCCTCGCCCGGCTACTTCGCCGAGGTGGCCTACTACACGATGGTGCTCGCCGGATGGCTCGTGGACGGGGGCCTGGATCACCGCTTCGTGGCCGTCCCCGACGGCGCCGTGTGGCCCGGTTCCCACGAGGCATCCGAGCTCATCACGACCCACCGGCACCTGACCAGAGCGGGCGAGGATCCGGCCGAAGATCGGTTGCGCGAGGCGCTGGAGCAGGACCTGGAGCCGGTTCCCTTCGAGGTCTTCGCCTACCGCCTCCGGCACTTCTTCCGGGAGGAGCTACCGGAGGTTCTCTCGGTGTCGTGGAGGGAGCTGCCCTGGCACGTGGACAACCGCTGCAAGGGCTGCGACTACCTCGGGTACCCGTGGAAGAGCGGAGGAGAGAGGACCGACCACCCCGACCACTGCATGCCCGAAGCCGGGAGGAGGGGGCATCTCAGCCGGGTCGCCTTCATCTCCCGGGGGGCGAGCGCCGCGCTGCAGGAGAGGGGCGTGGAAGACGTGGAGGTTCTCGCCGGGCGCCGGCCGGAAGATCCCATCTTCGACGCGCACCACGTGCTCAAGGCGACCCGCACGGTGGTCCCGGGACGGGCTGCGGCGCTCAAGACCGGCCGGGCGGCGATCCCGAAGGACAGCGGCACCTCGGCGGTGATGCCGAGGTGGGCCGATCTGAGGGTCTTTCTCTCGGCGGACTTCGACGTGGGAAGCGCCATCACCCTCGCCTTCGGCATCAAGGCCTTCTGGATGGAGCCTCGCCCGTTCGGCTCAGGCAACAGCACCCCCCGCAGGCACAAGAGGTGGGAGGCCGAGTCGTTCGTCGTGGACCTGAGGGATCTCGACGCCGAGCGGCGGGAGCTTCTGGCGTTCCTGGACAGGATCTCGGTCATCCTCGAGGAGGCCCACGAGCTGGATGGCCGCTCCACGGTGCAGTTCTACCTCTGGGATACGCTCCAGTTCGAGCACCTCTGCCGGGTGGTGGGGCGGCATCTGGGTGAGATCCTCGACCAGGAGAGCCTCTGGCGGCTGGCCTGGCTCTTCCCGCCGGAAGAGCTCTTGCAGAACCCCCGGCTCTCGACCCGTCAGTCGCCGATCACCACGGTGCGGGACGTCGTCCGCTCCGTTCTCGCCGTCCCCGTCCCGCACTACTACAGCCTGCTCGAGACGGCCCGCTGCTACCACCCGAAGAACCTCCCGGAGGGCCTCAGGAGCTTCAACGTCCACCCGCTCTTCGAGGACGCCCTGAGCGATCAGATCCCCTCCGAGCGGGCGCACGAGATCTGGTCGCGCTCCACGAGCCCGCGTCACTGGACGGAGCAGCTCGAAACCCTGCGCCGCACGGTCGCGCAGCGGCTAACCGCGCTCGAGGCCGTCGTCCGCCGTCTGGAGAGCGACCTGCGCCCCCGCCTCCCCAACCAGGCCGCACCGCGCATACAGGCGGTAAGGCCACCGGAGCGCAAGCCCCGCCTCAGCCTCGACGGCCAGCTCTGGTACGCCTTCGCCCGGCTCGACGCCGGCATGCAGCAGCTGGAGGTGCAGCAGCTGCACGCCCTGTCCCCGCACGCCCGGGAGGCGAAGTTCGAGTGCGCCCGCCTCCCCGAACGCCTCTCCGGGGATGCAGCGGCACGGGCGCTCGAGACCCTCGGGCTCAAACCCCGCCCCGGACGCAGGGTCTACCGGCTCGCGCCGGGCAGCCGGGAGGTAAAGTTCAAGGAGGGGGACTTCGAGCTGGCCCTGGCCCCCGAGGGCTGGCCGGACTTCCTGGATCGCAGCCTGAAGAGCGTGACCGCAGGGACCTCCCTCGAAGACAACTACGCCTCGGAATACCAGCGGCGCATGGGAGAGATCACGCGGGTCACCGTCGCGGCCATCGACCGGGACCGTTGTCTCGTCGCGCTGGACCCCCGCACCCTCTCCGGCTACCCGAGCCTTGAAGACCTCGAGGCGGCCGGGATAGCCAGCTTCGCCTCGAAGGTGGTCCTCGACAGGGTCTACACCGACTACTTCACCGGCAAGCTGCTCGCCGCCCTGCAGGCCATCGGCAACCCGCCCGCCGCGCGCGACGACCCCATCATCCGGCGAGCCCTCGGTCAGATCACCGCCCGCGGCTCCCGCCCCACCGCCCACACCCCTCCGGCGGACTTTCTCTGGGGGGCGAAGGGGATGCACGAGAGCCGCCTCGGGAGGGAGCTGAAACCCGTTCGCCGGGCGCTCGAAGAGAACGGCCTCGGCCTCAACCCGACCCAGTGGAGGGCGTGGGAGGAGGCTCTCACCCGCCGCCTCTCCCTCATCTGGGGTCCGCCGGGGACCGGCAAGAGCCGCACGGCGCGCGCCGTGATCCTCGGCGCCGCCCTGGAGGCTCACCAGCAGAGAAAGCCCATCAGGATCCTCGTCTGCGCGCAGAACTACAACGCCATGGACGTCGTGCTCCTCGGCGTACACGAGGGACTCGGGAAGCTCCTCCCCGAGAACGCCTTCCGGCTCTACCGGGTGCGGAGCCACACCCGGCTTCCGGACGCCGACGTCCCCGCCGGGATAGACGCGGCGCTGGACCGCTCTCGGCCCTCGGAGCGCGTCGAGGAGCTGCTGGAGAGGCTGGGGAATCGCACGGGGATCACGGTGGTGGGTACGACCCCGGGGCAGGTCTACCACCTGCTCCGGGCTCACTCCGGCGAGGCCCGCGAGGAGCTCTTCGACCTCATCCTCATCGACGAGGCCTCGCAGATGGACGTGGCTCTCTCCATCCTCGCCCTCTGCTCGCTGGCGAAGGGCGGAAGCGTCGTCCTGGCCGGCGACCCCAGGCAACTGCCCCCCATCCGGCAGGCCGATCCCCCGCTCGGCCTCGAGTCGATGGTCGGATCGGTCTTCGCCTTCTGCGAGGACGTCCACGGCGTCGAGCCCATCATGCTGGATACAAACTACCGCTCAAGCTCCATGCTGGTCGGCTTCTCGCTCGAGGCCGGCTACCGGCGCACGCTCAAAAGCTTCTCCCCCGAACTCAGGCTCAACCTCTTCGATCCCCTGCCGCAGGAGCGCCCCGATGGATGGCCCGAGGAGCTCTACTGGACCCCGGAGTGGGCGTCGCTGCTGGATCCCAACCTCCCGGCCCTCTGCTTCGTCTACCCCGAGGGCCGAAGCAGCCAGTGGAACCGGTTCGAGGCCGACGCCGTCGCCGCCATCATCGCGCTGCTCCGCGGAAGGGCGGCGGGGCTCTCGGGCGAGCGGGATCCCGCAACCGGGGATATGCTGCCCCGCCAGGATAAACCTTACTCTCCACCGGAGTTCTGGAAGAAGGCGGTCGGGGTCGTCACCCCCCACCGGGCGCAGCAGGGGCTCATCGCAGGCCGGCTCCAGCGTGCTTTCCCGGACGAAGACCCCAACCTCATCCGGGACGCCGTGGACACCGTCGAGCGCTTCCAGGGCCAGGAGCGGGACCTCATCATCGCCTCCTACGCCCTCGGCGACCCCGACGCGATAGCCGACGAAGACGAGTTCCTCATGAGCGCAAACCGCTTCAACGTCATGGCCTCCCGGCCGCGGGCGAAGCTCATCGTCTTCGTCTCGCGGGAGGTCTCGACCACCTCCCCGAAGACCCGGACATCCTGCGCGGATCGCGGCTGCTCAAGGTCTTCGTCGACTCCTTCTGCCGCGAGGAGCGCCCCGCTAAGCTGGCTTCATCGAGAACGGAGAAGCAAAGGCGGTTCCGGGAACGCTGCGGTGGCGCGGGTTGCGCCGATGAAGAACATGCCCTCCTTCGCGATCCGATCTCCCGGCGCACCCCGGGTCCACGATTCTCGTGCTACACTGATTCCGTGTAGCAAGGAGGTGGCATGGCGAACCTGACCATCACGGTAGACGACGAGACGCTGAAGAAGGCGAGGATGCGTGCCCTGGAGGAGGACACGTCCGTGAACGCGGTACTGCGAGACTACCTCGAGGAGTACGCCGGCAGGAGGCGGGAGAGGCGGGAGGCTGGCCGCAGGCTGCTGGAGCTTGCCGAAGACTCCGGCATGAGCAGCGAAGGCAAGGGGTTGCCCGGGCGGGAAGACCTGTATGACCGCAAAATCGCGCGCGGCTGATCCGCGGGTCCGCTCTAGGTGAGCGACGTGCCTGCGTTCCTGGATACAAACGTACTGGTCTACGCCTTCGACGAAGGGGAGCCGGAGAAACGCGAGGTGGCTCGCAGGCTTGTGAGCGAGCATCTCATCGAGGGCGACGGGATGCTCTCGGTGCAGGTCCTGCGGGAGTTCTACTCTGCAACCCGAAAACTGGCGCACCCGCTCCCGATCGGGAAGGCCGTAGAGGCGGTCGGCTATCTGGCCAGGTTCTCACCGATAGCCGAGGATGCCCGGATGGTGGTCGGAGCGGCCCATCGCAGTCGGGAGCTGGCGCTCTCCTTCTGGGACGCTCTGATCGTGGAGGCCGCGCTCCGTGGAGGGGCGGACCGCATTCTGACCGAGGATCTCCAGCACGGGCAGAGGATCGAAAGCCTCACCATCGAGAACCCTTTCCTGGAGATCGCGGGAGGGTGAGGCGACAGGCAAGACGCCGGGACGCTCTCCATGCCACCGGTCCCGGAGCCGCTGTTCGCCGGACTCCAGGCGGACGTCATCTGCTGCACCGGAGCGCGGCAGCCGCAGCGCCCGAAGAATCCCCGGGCATCGCGGACAGTGACCGCGTCCAGCGCGCCGCCGGCGGAGTCGGCTGCGTTCATACTGCAAATCGGGCCATTGTGTGACGGCAAATCCCCATAAAGGCTACCCGCTCGCACCGAATGGGGTAAACTCTGGATCTCGGGAGGGGGGACGCACGGGAAGATACCTGGAGGTCCCCTCATGGACGTCGAAGACCTGCAGAGCATGGACAGCGACGAGCTCCTGTACCTCCGGCGGCAGATCGATGCGCTGCTGATAGAGCGCGAGCTGCGCGAACACCGCAGGTTCCGGGACAGGGAGGTCATAGAGACCAGGAGGATTCCGGGGGCGGTCCTGAGCCGAGAGCTCTTGAAGCATCCAGATGGCTCCACGTCTGGTCCCTACTGGTTCCGCTACTTCTTCCCCGAGGAAAGTCGGGAGATATCCGTGCGCTACCTGGGACCGGACGGCGAGTGGATACCAGCTTCCGAGGGTGCGGATGGGCTCCATCCTCTGCAGCGTGCGATCCGGACGAGATGAACCTGCCCTCCAGAGACGGTGGCGTTTGGTCGGGGGACCGGTCAGGCAGCATCCTCCCCGAGGTCGAACTGGAACGCCTGAAATATTTCGTCGCGGTCGCCGAAGAGGGCAGCCGCGCCGGCGCCGCCAGACGGCTCTACCTGACCTGCTCCGCGGTGAGCCAGCAAATCAGCAAGCTCGAAGGTGAGCTGGGAATCGAACTCTTCCGGCGCAGGGGACGTCGGACCGAGCTTACCGAAGCGGGGGAAGTCCTCCTCGAGGGAACCCGGCAGGCGCTGGAGAAGATCGAACTCGCCATCGCCGATGCCCGGCGTGCGAGCTGGACGGAGGATTCTGCAAAAAGGGACTCCGGGCCTCCTCCGAAAGGTGCCCCGCGGCGCCCCCGGGAGCGATACTAGAGAAACTGGTCGCAAAGCACTCAGCGCCCGAGAAGCTCTTGCAGGATGCCTTTCCGATGGCATCTTCCGGCTCCGTCTTCGTCGACGACCTTTCGCAGATCGAGCGGGGAAGAGGAGCAGGAAGAGGAATCCGAAGCTCCCGACGAGGAGGCCGGACTCGAAGACGCACGGGAACCGGAAGAAGGTGACGACGAGGTCGTGCTTCCCGATCCGGAATTCCCCGAGGAGGAACTGGAGGCGGATGAGCCACCACCGGCCCTGGAGGTTCTCCCAGCCGACGGGGATGCGCTGGAAGCAGGAGAAGAGGAAGCCGGAGAAGCGTGCCCCGACGACGATGCGCTGCTGGCGGGGCTCTCGCCCGCAGAACCACCCTCTGCGGGGCTTGAACCGGGAGCCGGTTTCGCTCTGCTCGAAGGCGAGCTTGAGCCCGTGTTTGCCCCGCCACCACTGCTCTGGTGCGCGCTCTGCCGGATGCTGACGTTCCCCCCACCACCCGTGACCTTCACCACCGCCTTCTGGTGCACTTCGCTCCCGCCGGAGCCACCGCTCGCGACGCTGCTCCGGTGGTGCACCACCCGGTGGTGAACCACCCGGTGCCCTCCGGGCTCGGACGAGGTGTGGATCACCCCCGGCACAGCATGATGAACCGGGGCCGCCACCTTAGCACCACCGTAGGCCGGGGCAGACGCAGGCACCTCTCCCCCTCCGCTCGTGAGGACGGGGAGCGGGCTGGTCGGGTAACCCCCGGCCGGGAAGCGCCCGGGACAGGAGGTGCCGGCAGGTGCGATCCCCTCGTAGGCGGTCCCCAGCCTGCCGCCCCGGGCGACACCGCCGTTCTGCCGCAGCCAGTTGAGCAGCGGGTACGGGTTCATCGCGCCCGAAGGAACCTGCGCCCTGCGCCCCGTCGGGTCATACCACCCGAAGTGCAGGTGCGGGGGGAACAGCCCCGCGGTACCCTCCGGTCCCTGTCCGCTATCACCCACGTGCCCTATGAGCTCGCCGGCCCGTACGTGATCTCCCGGCCTCAGGGCCGAAGGCCGCTCCATGTGGGCGTAGTACAGCTCGTCCCCGCGATGGATGGGACCGACGTCGTGGTCGGCGCGTATCATGATCGCCCATCCACCGAGGTAGTTCCACCCATCCCTGTTGCCGCCCGCCACGGGCTCTACCGTTCCGCTGGTCACCGAGTAGATCGGGGTTTCCTTCGGCGCCATGAGGTCTATACCCTCGTGCATGCTAGACGCCCCAACCGAGGCATTCTGCAGCCGGGGGGCACCCCAGGAGTCCGTGTACGAGTCGAAGTAGCGTCTGGGGAGCGGGAACACCGCCCGGCCGTTGCCGGAGATCCTGGTGAGGCGTGGTTCATCCGCCCCCACCAGGAGCTCCCGCGTCGGATCGCAGTTGTAGGAGCCGCCCACGGCCGGCGGCGCCTTCTGCACCGGCACCCCCCTGCGGTAGGCCGCGGCGAGAGCAAGGACCTCCCGCACATACTGCCAGGAGTGGTTGTAGGCGAAGATGGCCCGCACGTAGTCCTGCGGCGCCCCGTTCTCCCTCAAGTACTTCGCGGCTCCGAAGATGGCATCCCTGTAGTCGCAGGGATCGGCTACCCCGTCACCGTCCGCGTCGACCTTCACCCTCCGCCAGGTGGAGGGCAAAAACTGCATGGGCCCGACCGCGCTCCCGTACGCCGTGTAGGGCCCCAGCACGCAGATATGCTTCTTGCCGCCTTCACCGTGGTTGCTCTCTATCCGTCCTATCGCGGCGAGGATGGACCAGTCGAGTCCATACCGCTTCGCCGCATCCCGGTAGGCAGCCAGATAATCCGGTGGGATCTCACCGCGCGTGACCTTCGGAACGGGCCCCTGAGGCGCGGAGATGTCCTGCCCACCATCACCGCAGATCCCTCCAGCGGCGAGCCCTTCGAGCGTCGAGTTCACGTCCTTCAGGGTCTGCCCGACCCCGATGAGCGGCATCTGCCCCGCGATGGGCTCGAAGCCGGCGCTCACGGAGAGCGCCGGTCCCCCTCCTGCCCCACCGGGGAAGCTCACCCCCGCGGCGCTCATCCTGGTGGCCTCCAGGGCCGCGTTGCTCAGCGTCACATCCAGCGGATGCCTGCTTACCCGCAAACACCCTCCCGAAACCGCGAAACGAAACGAAGAGACATCGACCTTCATGTCCTGAAGCTCGACGACACCCGCCCTCTCGTTCGCCACCGCCTGCAGCCGCTGAAAACCGGGAGCCCTGGAGACTCCGGAGAGCTTCAACCCGTACACCTCGGCGCGGTCGAAACCGAACTCGAGCTGAACTCTCCCCCCTCGGTGGGAGAGCGAGATCGTAAGACCGTGCCCGACTATCTTCCTGGCTTCGAGAAAGAAGCGGCCGGAAAAAGAGTAGTTCTGCGCCACCGAGGCATCTGAGCGCACGGCAAGCGTCAGCCCGACGAGCACCAGAATCCCCACGAGCCGCGCGAAACGCCCAAACCTCCACCCCCGCCTCCCGCGCCGTTCTCCACGCGGAGCCTCCCCCCGCAAAACCCGAACCCCCTCGCCACCGCGTACTCGCACGACGGCGAAGAGACGTAGCCCCAGCGCAACTCCCGTGGCCCCCTCCCTGCCGGACAAACCGCCCCCTACACCCCCGCAGGAGCGGCCAAAGACCACCCAGCTCTACAGTACTCGTCAGGCAACGCCCAGAACAGCCCTCCTCCTTTCCCCAGACGTTTTGTTGGCATCAGATGCTAACTATCATTGAATACGAGAACGTGCGGGATGTCAACGCGGCCCTGGATGGGCTCAGGCATCCCGGATCATGTACCGCAGGACCAAGCCGAGCCCGGCGAGGGCGGCGAGGATTATGGCGCCCTCGACGATCATGGGTCCGCCGGTGTTGGGCAGCGGTACTCCGGGCCCGGGGGAGGTGCTGGACGGGGTGGCACCCGGAGAAGCGGTCGAGGAGACGGAGGCACCCCCGATGGACGCTCCGGAAGATACGCCTCCGCCCGGCGCGGCCCCGCCGGGTGAAACACCCTCAACTCCCGATCCTGCGCCTTTCACCGATCCGGCCGAGAAGCTGCCGCCGTGCACCCCCGCCGGAGGGACATAGCCGGACCCCTGAACGTTCGACGGTTTCGTATTCGGGGTCCGTCCGGTTCCGGGCACCGCACCGCGTTCGGAAGGTTGCTTCCCACCCGCTGAGGGCACCGCACCACGCTCGGAGGGCTGACTCCCACCGACACCCGGGATCGCTCCGCGCTGGGAGGGCTGATCCCCTCCTGGATTGGGGATGGCTCCACGCTCCGATGGCTGCTGACCGCCGATACCCGGGATCGCACCGCGCTCGGAGGGTTGCTGTCCTCCGACACCCGGAATCGCACCACGCTCGGAGGGCTGCTGCGGACCGAGCAACCCGGACCCGTTCTGGGCGTGCGCCTCTGTGGCGCACGCCGCCAGGGAAGCCCCCAGAACGGCCGCGAACAGCAGTGCCATACTCGCAGATCGAATCACCCTCGAAAAAACCTCGCGGCAACCCAACATCCATCACCCCCGACTCTCTCCGATCAGGGCCCCGTGCAACCGCTCCAGCGCAATATATCAGCCTTGAAGTTATCAGGCAATAACTGATAACCTATTCTGCGGGAAGAGCTCGGAGAAGTTGACAGAGAGGAGGCTGGTTGCTAGATTCCGGGTGATTATCAACTGCTGACAACAACCCGATCGTGGACCAGGTGGGAGAGGAGAGCAGGGGGTGATGAGGCATGGAGATGTATTACAGGCGTCGGCGGCTCGCGGCTGCGTTTGGGGCGGCGGTGGCGGCGCTTGCGGCCATCGGGGTTGCGATCTACCTGGGTGGGGTGGCGGTTGCGGTTCCCATCGCGGGGATAGGTGATTTCCATGTCAACGCGGATCAGGTACGGCTGCAGGGGTTCGTGCTGACGCCGCGCATAGGCGACAATTCTTCGAGCAACGTCTCGCCGGAGACGAGGGTGCAGGCGCAGCATGCGGAGGTCGACGGGCTGGTCCTCTACAAGGACATCCCGACGCCGTACAAGACGCTCAGGGTCGAGATCACGGCGAGCGGCACGGTGAAGATAAACGGGCTCATCCAGGACATCACGCAGCAATCGGCGAGTTCCGCTTCGTTCAACCAGCTCGAGATAGACGAGGCGCCCCCGTCGAAGCGGAGCAGCTGGGAGCAGTCCTTCTACCAGCTTGCGCCGAGCGTCACGCTCAACAACTTCAGGAGCAAGGACGACTACCAGTTCGCCAACACGATAACGCTGCCGGGTCTCAAGGTCTCGGCCAGGTTCCTGTAAGACATGACTCTAGGAGAAGGGGTTTCCGCCAGAGTGGCAGAAGAGGAGAAGACCAGATCGCTGGATAGACCGGCGCGACGCCGGAGGCCGAGGCTCGGGCTTGCGCTGCTGGGGCTGGGCGGTCTGTTCATAATCTGGATGCCGCTCGTCCTCTACCTGAAGGAGTTCGCGCACTTCAGCATGGCCTTTGGGGGCGTGGTGATCGGCCTGGTCGTACTGGGGAGCGCGGTGCTCGGCTGGATCTACCCGTCCAGGGTTCAGGTCTTCGGAGCGGTGGGACTTGTCTTCTCGATCCTCTCGCTCATGGGCGCCTTCGGCGGTCTGATCATCGGGATGCTCCTCGGGATAACCGGGGGATGCCTGTGCATTGCCTGGGGCCCGAGACCCGAGGGCAGCACCCACAACCGCAGGAAGAAGGGGCGCATCAGACGCCTCCTCTCTCGTACGGAGAACCCCTGAGCGCGGACACACCGACGCTCAGGAAGACCTCACGTCCCTCTCGGCGCTCTCGGCCTCGAGCCCGAGCAGCACCCGCGCCCACTCGCTCTCTCGTGCTGCTTCGGAGAATCCGGCACCCACCGAGACGGTGCGCATGATCGCCAGCGTGAACAGCTCCCTGATCGTCTCGCTGTCCGCCTCCGACCGCTCCTTTATGTAAGTGTAGAGCTTCTCCATCCCCTCGTGCACGGCTCGCCGCACCTCGTCGTCCTCGCAGGCCGCGAAGAACTGCAGCAGCATGAGAAGCTCCTCCCGCCGCGCCAGAAGCCCCACATACGCCCGCTGCACCGCGCTGAGGGTATCCTCCGGATCCTTCTCCACCTCTTCCTCGAAGGCGGCCAGAATGCGCTCGAAGACTCGCCTCCCCGCCTCCAGGAACAGGTTCTTCTTGGAGCCAAACAATCGGATCACATAAGGCTGCGAAACCCCCACCCGGTCGGCTATGGTGTCCGTCGAGACACCGTACAGACCATACACCGCAAACTCGGCGATGGCCGCGTCTATCACCATGCTGCGCCGCTGCTCCCCGGTCATCCGTCCGGAAGATTTCATCCGTTGATTACCACCACCGTCCGGGGATCTCCCGCGCACCATATATCACCTCCGCATCTCGCGTCGCCCGAGACGGGCCGTACGGTCTTCTCCGCAGACTATACTAGCGGCGGTGGTTGGCGGCAAGGACGGGCGGTGAAAGCGTTCAGCGAACGCCCAAAGCGCCGCGTATGAAACGGGCGACCTCGGCGACGAACCGATCGGCCGGCAGGCTGGGCTCGTAGACGTAACAGTCGGCGCCGGCCCGCTCTATGAGGCCGACTATGATCCTCGCGGTCATCTGGGGGTCGAGCGAAAGATCCACCTCCCCCATCTCCTGTCCCTTCTCGATCAGACGCGAGACCATCTGACGGTAGGGAAGCTCGAGATCCTCCAGCCGCGCCGAGTCCTCGTAGAAACCCAGCCGGCTGATGACGACCCCGAGTATGTCCCGGTAGCGGCCCATCTCCTCGAGCGCAACCTTGACGGAAGACTCTATCGCCTCCCCTATGCTCCCCGCCCGCTCCACGGCCTCGAATACGGCCCTCTGCACGTCCCGGTGCATCTGGCGGTTGAACTCCTCCACCAAAGAGACCTTCGACGGAAAGTACAGATAGAACGTACCCTGCGAAACCCCGGCACGCTTCACGATCTCAGAGACCCTCGCCCCCTCCAAACCCTTCTCGGCGAGCACCGCCCGCGCCGCAGCCAGAAGCTGCTCCCTGCGGTCAGCTACCTTCGACACCACCTCATCCATCCTCCCGATTCTACCCCAGAGAAAATCCCGAAAACACTCACCCCGCTACTATATAATATTTCCGACTGATCGTCAGTCATATAGAGAGGGGCGAAGATGCTGGGAAATCCACCGCCGGTCTTCCGGGAGTTTCCGGTGAGGGCGTCACGAGATCCGCTTGGGGCGCTGGAGGAGGCGAGGGGGCGGGGGAGGATCGTCCGGACGTGGGTTCCGGCTCACGTATGGCTCGTCTTCGACCCGGAGGGGGTGGGTCAGGTACTCGCGGCGAAGAGCCGCAGTTTCCGCAAGGGCATAGTGGAGAGGAACAGCCTGGGGTTCATGGGGAACGGTCTCCTGTTGAGCGAGGGGGACTTCTGGAGGCGGCAGCGCAGGCTCGAGCAACCGGCCTTCCACCGTGCGAGGATCGCGGAGTACGTGCGCACGATGTCCCGGTGTACGCGGGAGATGCTCGACGGGTGGCGCGATGGGGACGTGGTAGACGTCCAGCGGGAGATGTCCGCGCTGACGCTGAGGATAGTCAACATCGTGATGTTCGGGGCGGACGTGCGTGAGGTTTCCGGGGAGGTGGCGCGGGCGCTGGTGCCGATCGGGGAGAGGCTCGAAGGTCCGGGAAGGAACTTCTATCCGGTGCCCGAGACGATCCCGACGCCGGCCAACCTGCGCTACCGGCGGTCGATGAAGGTGCTGGATGAGATCATCCACCGGATCATCGCCCAGAGGAGGGAGGAGCGGCAGGAGGGCGACCTGCTGGACATGCTGCTCGAGGCGAGAGACGAGCGAAGCGGCGAGGGGATGAACGACCGGCAGGTGAGAGACGAGGTCATAACGATCTTCGCCGCCGGGCACGAGACGACGGCGGTCGCGCTCGGGTGGTGCTTCCACCTGCTCGCGCACCATCCGGAGGTGGACGAGAGGCTGGCCGCGGAGGCGAGGGACGCCCTGGGAGACAGAGAACCCGGGGCCGAAGACGTGGCGGAGCTGCGCCATACCTCGGCGGTCTTCAGGGAGGCGATGCGCATCTACCCGCCGATCTACGCCTTCAGCCGCGAGGCGGTGGAGGACGTGGAGGTCTGCGGCTACACCCTGCCCGAGGGGACCGAGGTGCTCGTGAGCCAGTGGGTGAACCACCGCGACCCCGAGTTCTTCGAAGATCCACTCGCTTTCCGTCCCGGGCGATGGCTCGACGGATCCACCGATGGGATCCCCCGCTACGCATATTTCCCGTTCGGCGGGGGTCCCCGCCAGTGCATCGGCAAACCCTTCGCGGAGACGGAGGGGCCTCTCATCCTGGCCTCCATCGCCCGCCGGTACCGGCTGCGCTACCTGGACCCGCACGAGGAGGTCACGCTGCGGCCGACGGTGACGCTGCGCCCCGCCCACCGCGGCGGCAGGAAGCGGGGACTGCCGCCGATGGTGCTCGAGGAGCGCTAAGGAAACCTCTGAAGCATCCTGGCCAGAACGCTTGTGGGCAGGCGGCGCAGCGCAAAGGCGAGCGGTCGCCAGGGCCAGGAGGGAACATAGGCCCCGGCGGGCTCGCGCTCCATCGCCTCTGTGAGCAGGCGCGAGCCTTCCTCCACGCCGATCATGAACGGCATCTTCCCCGCCCGCTCGTTCATCTGCGTGCGGATGTAGCCCGGATAGAGGGTGCTGACCTTTATGGGAGTACCGGACACGTCGGCCCGGAGGCCCTCCGCCAGCGCGGCCAGCGCGGCCTTCGAGGCCGAGTAGGCGGTCATGCTCCCCGGAAGTCCCCGGACGGCGGCGACCGAGGAGATCACGACGAGGTGCCCCGCGCCTCTCTCGCGGAAGAGCTCCATCGCCGCCTCGCACTGGGCGAGGGCGGCGACGAAGTCGGTCTCGGCCGTCTCGCGGTTGGCGTGGAAGTAGCCGGTTCCGACGGGCTGGCCCTTGCCGATCCCGGCGTTCACGACGACGCGGTCGAGGCCGCCGAGTTCGGCGTCGAGCTCCCGGAAGACGCGGAAGACCGCCTCGTGGTCGTTCACGTCGAGGCGGCGGACGCCGATGCGGATACCGGGGTGCCGCGCCGCGAGTTCCTCTCTAAGCTCCTCCAGGAGCTCCAGCCTGCGGGCGCAGAGGGCGAGGTTGCGGCCCCGGGCGGCGAACTCGCGCGCCATCCCCCGCCCGAGGCCGGAGCTCGCGCCGGTGATGAGGATGTTCCGGCGCACGGCGGCTCCTTTCAGGAGTAGAAGCCCCTGTCCGCGGAGGCCCGCTCCTCGAGCAGGGCCGGAGGGGCGAAGCGCTCGCCGTAGGCCGAGCGGAGGTTGTTGAGCTTCACGAGGGCCCTGTCGAGGCCCATATTGTCCAGGTGCCAGAACGGGCCGCCGCGGAACGGGGCGAACCCGAGCCCGAAGACCGCGCCCACGTCTCCGTCCCGGTGGGAGGTGAGGATCCCCTCCTCCAGGCAGCGCACCGCCTCGGAGACCATCATCATCGAGAGGCGGTCCTGGATGGCGCGGGCGGGGATCTGCCTGCGCCGGGTACCGAGGTACTCGTAGACCTCGGGATTCACCTTCCCTTTGTCCCTGCCCTCGTAGAGATAGAAGCCGCGGCCGCTCTTGCGGCCCTTGTAGCCGGCGGCGACCACCTCGCCGCCCCGATCGCTCGTGCGCAGCGCACGGGCCTCGAAGAGCGGGTGGAGCACCTCGTTTATCTTCACGCCGGTGTCTATGCCCACCTCGTCGAGGAGCTTCAGCGGCCCCACGGGGAAGCCGAAGTCCATCATCGCCTCGTCGATGGCGTCGACGGCCGCTCCCTCCTCCAGCAGCAGGAGCGCCTCGTTTATGTAGAAGGCGAGGATGCGGGTGGTGTAGAAGCCCGGGCCGTCGTTCACCGTGATCACGGTCTTCCCCTGCGCGAGCCCCTCGTTAATGCAGGTGGCGAGCACCCACTCCGGGGTGTCCTCCTTGCGCACCACCTCGAGCAGCGGCATCCGGGGCACCGGTGAGAAGTAGTGCATCCCGACGATGCGCTCGGGGCGCCTGGCCCCGGCGGAGATCTCGGTGATCGGGATCGCCGAGGTGTTCGATGCGATGACGAGGTCTTCTTTGCCCACCGCCTCGAGCTCGCGGATCGTCTCCCGCTTGAGCTCGAGGTCCTCCGGGACGGCCTCTATGACGATGTCGGCCCCGGCGAGCGGGGCGTAGTCCTCGATGGGTATGATCCTCTCGATGGCCCGGTCGCGCTCGAAGGCGCTCATCCCCTTTCCGATGCGGCGGCTGAGGTTCTTGTAGATCTCGCCGCGCCCTTTCGCCGCGAGCTCCAGGCGGGCGTCCTTCAGCAGCACCTTCCTCCCGGCCTGGACCGCGCTCACCTGCGCGATCCCGCCGCCCATGAGCCCGGCCCCGAGCACCCCGACGGTCCGGACGTCCTTCTCCCGCCCCGCGCAAGGGTTCTTCTCGGCGGCGGTCTTGAGGAAGAACAGGTTCCTCAAGGCCCTCGACTCCGGGGTGAAGAGCAGCGAGGCGAAGGCCTCCCGCTCGGCCTCGAAGCCGGCCTCGATCCCCTCCTTCTGCCCGACGCGGATGCACTCTATTATCTTCGGGATCGCCGGGTAGTTGCCGCGGGCCTGCTTCTCGGCCATCTGGTGCGCCCGGTCGTAGACGACCCTGCTCAAGGGGGTCTCCTCCAGGAGCCTCTCGCGCAGGGAGGGCTTTCTGCGGGAGGGCTTCAGGGAACCCTCGGCCAGGCCGCGGGCGGCGCGCTTGGACGCCTCGAGGAGGCCCTCCGGGTGGATCAAGGCGTCGACGAGTCCTATCTTCTTCGCCTGGGAGGGATAAACGTTCCTGCCGGTGGTTATGATCTCGAGTGCTTTCTGCACCCCGACGAGCCGGGTGAAGCGCTGGGTCCCGCCGAGGGCGGGCAGCAGCCCGAGCATCACCTCCGGGAAGCCGAACTTGGTGGCCGGGTGGTCGGTGGCGATGCGGTAGTGGCAGGCGAGGGCGAGCTCGAGCCCTCCGCCGAGCGCCGGGCCGTGGACGGCGGCGACGACGGGTTTCGGGGAGGATTCGAGCCTCCCGAGCAGTTCGTGTCCCTTGCGTATGATCCCTTTGACCTCCTCGGGGCTCTCGAGTTCGGAGAACTCCTTTATGTCCGCCCCCACGACGAAGGAGTCCTTCTTCGCGCTGATCAGGACGGCCCCCAGGATGTCGTCGTCGCGCTCGAGCTCGTCGAGGGTGGACTCGAACTCGCCGAGGGCATCGGTGGTGAGCGTGTTCACCTTGCTGTCGAGCTGGTCCAGATAGACGAGCGCGATCCCGTCCTCGGTGTAGACGTCGAGGTAACCCACCTTTCACTCCTCCCCGGTGCGTTCGATCAGCATGGCGTGACCCAGCCCGCCCGCCGCGCAGGCGGTGACGATGGCAAGGGCCCCATCCTCATCCTCGAGGCGGTGGGCGGCGGTGGTCACGAGCCGCGCCCCCGTGGCCCCGAAGGGGTGCCCGAGGGAGACCGAGCCGCCCCAGGCGTTGACCTTCTCCATCTCCACCTCCCCGACCGGCCGGCTGCGCCCGAGCCTCTCGCAGGCGAACTGCGCGGACCCCAGCGCCTTCAACACCGCGAGCACCTGCCCGGCGAAGGCCTCGTGGATCTCGATGACGTCTATGTCGGAGAGCGAGAGTCCGTTGCGCTCGAGCAGCCTGGGGACGGCGTAGGCCGGGCCGAGAAGGAGCTCCTCGCCCGGATCCTGCGCCACGTACAGATAGTCCAAAAGGCGCGCCTTCGGCTCGTAGCCGGAGGCGCGCGCGTCCTCCTCCTCCATCAGGAGCACCGCAGAGGCACCGTCGGTGAGCGGGGAGGAGTTGCCCGCCGTCACGGTGCCGAAGGGCTTCACGAAGGCCGGGGGTAGCTTCGCGAGCTTCTCCAGGCTGGTGTCCCGGCGGATGGTGTTGTCCTCGGTGAGGAGCTCGAAGTCCGGCGGGACGGCGATCGGCAGTATCTCCTCCGAGAGCCGTCCGCTGTCGGTGGCCTTGGCCGCCAGGGTGTGGGTGCGCAGGGCGTACTCGTCCTGCTCCCTTCGGCCGACCCCGAAGGCGGCGGCGAGCCTGTCGGCGCTCTCGCCCATCAGCTCCCCGGTGGAGTACTCGGAGATGGTGGGGGCGCGGGGGAGGAAGTCGCTCGGGCTCATCCCCGCGAGCAGCTTCCGGAACTCCAGCGGGGATTTGAAGCTCTGCGCCTCGAAGAGCCGCTCGCGCACCTTCTTCTCGAACTGGGGCGGGGTGTCGGACATGACCTCCACCCCACCGGCGATCGCGGCGGCGGCGTTTCCGGCCCGGATAGTCTCGAGCGCGCTCGTTATGGCCTGGTTGGAGGAGATACAGGCCATCGTGACGGTGTGCGCCGGGACGGAGTTCGGGATCCCGGCCGCGAGAGACGCGTCGCGGGCGACGTTCGAGGTGCGGATGTTCTGGATGACGGTGCCCATCACCACGTAGCCCACGTCCCCCGGCGGGATCGCGGTGCGCTCCAGGAGACCCCGGAGCACGGTGCGGGCCAGATCGTAGGATGTCTGGCTCAGGTAGGCGGTGCCGGACCGCATGAACGGGGTCCTCGCACCGTCGACCAGAACGACGTTGCGCTGCTCTGCCATATCGGATATCTCCTCCGTGGCTCAGCCGGCGGGGACGAACGCCTGCTCGCCGGTGATGGAGCGTCCCACGATCAAAGACTGTACGGCGTCTGTCCCCTCGTAGGTGTAGATGATCTCCATGTCCGCCAGGTGCTTGCCGACGAGGTAATCGACGAGGACACCGTTGCCCCCGAGAAGATCGCGGGCCTCCGCGCAGATCTGACGCCCCTTCCTGGCGGTGATGAGCTTGGCGAGCGAGGCCCGGCCGTGGGTGAGCTCCCCCTGGTCCATGAGCTGGGCGAGCCGGAAGCAGACGAGCTGCATCTGGGTGAGGTCGGCGAGCATCCCCGCCAGGCGGTACTGGGTGAGCTGGAAGGTCGCCTCGGGCATCCCGAAGATCTCACGCTCCTTGACGTAGCTCACCGCGGCCTCGTAGCAGGCGAGAGCATGCCCGAGCGCCTGCCAGGCGACCCCGTAGCGGGTGTTGGTGAGCACGGTGGAGGTGTCGGCGAAGGAATTGGCGTTCTCCAGCCGGTTCTCCTCGGGCACCCGGACGTTCTCCAGGGTGATGTTCGCCTGCCAGGAGGAGCGGTTGCCGATCTTGCCCTCTATCCGCTCCGTCTCGAAGCCCTCGGTGCCCTTCTCCACCAGGAAGCCTTTGATCTCGCCGTCCTCCATGTCGCGCGCCCAGACCACGACGACGTCGGCGAAGGTGGCGTTGCCGATCCAGCGCTTGCTGCCGTTCAGGACCCACCCGTCGCCGTCCTTCTCGGCGGTGGTCTCGAGCATGACCACGTCCGATCCGTGGTCGGGCTCGGTGAGGGCGAAGGCCCCGATCTTCTCGAGCCGCGCCATCTGCGGCAGCCACCTCTGCCGCTGCTCCTCGCTCCCGCAGAGGGCGATGGAGGTCATCGCGAGCCCGGAGTGCACCCCTAAGAAGGTGCTCAGGGATCCGTCGCCGCGCGAGAGCTCCATCATGACGAGACCTGCGGCCAGGTTGCTCATCTCGGGACAGCCGTACTCCCTGGGTATGACGTGCCCGGCGATGTTCAGCTCCGCGAGCCTGGGCACGAGCTCGAAGGGAAACTCCTCCCTGTTCCAGTATCTGCCCATCACCGGGATGACCTCCCGGTCGCAGAAGTCCCTGACCCTGTCCCGGATCCTGCGGTCTTCCTCGCTCATCCACTCTTCGACCTTGTAGTAGTCGGTCCCGAGCGCTTTTCCTATGTCGGCGGTCATCTTTCTCCTTTCTTTTCCTTACGCTCTTACGAGCCTCTCCCTCTCTCCCAGCAGGTAATCCGCGGGGTCCATCCGGCGCGAGCGCAGCCAGAAACGCCAGGTGAAGCCGGGCCACAGCGTGGTGTTGCGCCCCTGCTCGTCCAGGTACCAGCTCCTGCACCCGCCCTCGGTCCACACGGTGCCCCGGAATGCCCGCTGCACCCGCTCGTTGTACGCTCGCTGCGCCTCGGGACGCACCTCCACGGTCGCGGCCCCGGAGCGTCGCAGGTGCCGGATGCAGTCCACCGCGTGCTCTATCTGCACCTCGATCATGAATACCTGCGAGTTGTGCCCGAGCCCGGTGTTGGGCCCGAGCAGCAGAAAGAAGTTGGGGAACCCGGCGACGGTCGTCCCCCGGTAGGCCTGCATCCCGCCCTCCCAGCTCCCGGCGAGCGTTACCCCGCCGCGGCCCCGGATGAACCCCGCGGCCGGCATGTCGGTCACGTGGAAGCCGGTGGCGAAGATGATGGCGTCCACCTCCCGCGCCGTACCGTCGGACGCGACGACCTCGCTCCCCCTCACCCGGGAGAGCCCCGAGCAGATCACCTCGACGTTCGGCCGGCAGAGCGCGGGATAGTAGTCGTTGGAGAGCAGGATCCTCTTGCACCCTATCGTGTAGTCCGGCGTGAGCTTGCGCCGCAATACCGGATCCTTCACCTGCCGCTCGAGATGTCGCCTGGCCAGCAGCTCGAGGCCCTTCATGATCCTGCGGTCGTAGACGAACCCGAGGACGTAGAGCTCCCGCCCCCAGTAGATGAGCCCCCGGAGCATCCGCTGATACCCCGGCACGCGACGGAAGAGCCTCCGCTCGAAGTCCCTGTATCGCCTGTCCCTGCGCGGGATGACCCACGGGGGCGTCCGCTGGAAGAGGTAGAGCCTCTCAACCTCCGGCTGTATCTCCGGGACGAACTGCACCGCAGAAGCCCCGGTGCCCACGACCGCGACCCTCCTGCCGCGCAGCTCGTAGCCGTGATCCCACCGCGCCGAGTGGAACACCCTCCCCGGAAACCCCTCGAGCCCGGGAATCCCGGGGATCTTCGGCTCGCTCAGCGCCCCCATCGCGCTCACGAACACCCGCGCCCGTATAACCCCGCGGTTCGTCTCGACCTCCCACTCCGCAGGCTCCTCGTCCCAGCGCGCCTCCAGCACCTCCACCCCGCAGCGCAGGTGGGCCATGATCCCAAACTCCCGCGCACACCTCCGCAGATATTCCCGGATCTCCCGCTGCCGCGAGAAGTTGTGCTCCCAGTCAGGGTTCGGCGCGAACGAAAAGGAATACAGGTGCGAGGGTACGTCACAAGCCGCTCCGGGATAGGTGTTGTCCCGCCACGTCCCCCCCACGCTCGAGCACCACGAAGTCCTCGATCCCCTCCCGCCTCAGCCGGATCGCCATCCCGATCCCGGCGAACCCACTCCCCGCTATCACCACCCCGACCCGCTCTTCGAGCCCCACTTACGATCCCACCCCTTCTGACTGACACTCAGTCATCACTCGAGGAGGATTTTACGGGCTGAGGCGGACAAGTCAAGCCGCCTGCCCCTATTTGATCCCCGGGAGGTGGCGCAGGAGGCGTATGGAAAAGACCATCAGGTGCTCGTAGGCTCTGCCTTCGATCCCGGCGAAGGGGGCGACGAGGGGGATGAGGCGCTGGGTGGTGACGGTCTGGGATTCGGTGTACTTGGTTATTCCCTCCTCGCCGTGACGGCGACCGAGGCCGGAGTCTTTGAAGCCGCCCATCGGGGAGTCGGTCGAGGCCCAGGAGGCGGCGTAGGCCTCGTTTATGTTCACGGTACCGGCCTGGATGCGTGGGGCGATCTCCTGCTCGGCCCAGCGGGTGCTGCGGGTCCAGAGGCTCGCGTTCAGGCCGTAGCGGGTGGCGTTGGCGAGCGAGACCGCCTCCTCCGGCGTATGGAAACGGTAGACGGAGACCACCGGGCCGAAGGTCTCTTCGGAGAAGGGAGCCATCCCCTCTCTGACGCCGGTGAGGATCGTCGGCTCGTAGAAGTACGGTCCGAGGTCCGGCCGGGGGCGTCCCCCGGCGAGGACGCGCGCGCCGCCCTCCACGGCCTCCTCGACGTGGGAGCGGACCCGCTCGAGCTGGGCGGCGGAGACGAGGGAGCCCATCTCGGAGGAGTAGTCGAGGCCTGGGCCCAGGCGCAGGTTCCGCGTGCGGTCCACGAACCGGGGGAGGAACCGATCGTAGACCGCGGCGTGCACGTAGAGCCGCTCGGCAGAGATGCACAGCTGTCCGGCGCTCGCGAAGCAGGCCCGGATCGCGCCCTCCACCGTGCGGTCCAGGTCGGCGTCCTCGAAGACGATCATGGGGTTCTTGCCGCCGAGCTCCATCGAGGAGCCGACCAGCCGCCCGGCGGCCTTCGCGGCGACCCGGCGGCCGGTCTCGGTGCTGCCGGTGAACATGACGAAGTCCGCCTCCTCCACGAGCCTCTCACCGACCGTCCCGCCCTCGCCGGGGACGATCTGGACGAGGTCACGAGGCAGGCCGCACCCGCGCAGGAGCCGGGCGAGCCAGAGCGCGGTGAGGGGCGTCTTGTGGTCGGGTTTTATAACGGCGGCGTTTCCGGCCATCATCGCCGGGATCGCGTCGGTGATCGCCAGGGTGAGCGGGTAGTTCCACGGCACGATGAAGCCGACCGCACCGACCGGATGGCGGTGTTGCACCGTGGACGTGAGGAGGGGGATCGCCCCCTGCCGGCGGCGGCTCTTCAGGTGGCGTCCGGCGGTGTGGGCGTAGTAGCGGGCGACGATCGCCGCATCCAGAAGCTCCTCGAAGACGTGCAGGCGGGCCTTCCCGGCCTCGAGCTGCACCAGGTCGAGGAGCTCCTCGCGTCGCTCGAGCAGCCTGTCGTGGAAGCGCAGGAACACCTCCCCGCGCTCCCGGAAGGAGAGCGCCGCCCAACCCGGCTGCGCCCGTCGCGCCCGCCGGAAGGCCTCCCTGACGTCCTCCGGGGTCGATCGGGGCACGCGGGCGAACACCTCCCCGGTGAACGGGCACTCCACGTCGAGCGGTTCCCCGCTCGCGGTCGCCTCCCGCGCGAGGTCAAGGAAGCCGTCGGGGTCGAGCCTCCCGGTGGAGGCCATGAGCGAGTGGGTCCCGGAGGCGCGCTGGAGGTCGCCGTCGGAGGCGATGAGGCGTTCTCCGGTTCTCATGCCCGCTCCTTCACGGGGACGGGTCTCTCCGGCTCCCCCTCGCGCCCGACGAACTCGTCCATCGAGTGGTTTACGCCGAAGAAGTCCATTATCCGATCGAGCAGGTTCGCCGGCAGCACGTGCAGCGCCGGGACCGTGGTCACGATGAACGGCATCTTTATCTCCTGGCGGTTCCTCTCGATCATGCGCATCACCTTCTCCGCGACCCGATCGGGATCGAGGATGGGGAGCACCCTCGGGAAGCGGGTCTTCACCCCGCGGAACATCCCGGTGTCCACGTAGTAGGGGCTGACGATCGTCGTCCTTATCCCCCGGTACCCGTAGCGCTTCAGCTCCACCCTGAGCGACTCCGTGAAACCGACCGCCGCATGCTTGCTCGCCGAGTAGTCGGTCTGCTTGCTCACCCCGATTATCCCGGCGGCGGAGGCGATCGTGACGATGTGCCCCTCGTTCTTCTCCATCATGGGTCCGAGGAAAGATTTGGTCACCCAGTAGAGCGCGAGCGCGTTGACCTTGAAGACCCGCTCTATCTGCTCGTCCGGCGCCTCCATGAGCGTCTTGCCGGTGACGACGCCGGCGTTGTTTATCAGGATCTCGACGTCCCCGACCTCCCGGCGCACCCTGTCAGCGACCTCGTAGACCATCTCCCGATCCGAGACGTCGCAGACGTAACCGTAGGCCCGGCCCCCGTTGTACGCCCCGGCCTCCCGTACGGCCTCCTCTATGGCAGCCTCGTCGAGGTCGTAGATGACGACCCGCGCTCCGCGTCGGGCGAGCTTCATGGCCATGAGCCGGCCCATCCCGCTGGCTCCACCCGTGACGAGCGCCGTCTTCCCGGATATCCTGGTCAAACCCTCCTCCTCTCCCAGAGATCGAAGACCAAAACCTCACCCCGAAACTACACCCCCGAGAGGAACGCGTCGGCGTCGGCGGCGCTCTGCTCGGGGATCTCCTCCATCGGCACGTGTCCGACGCCAGGATAGGTGATGAGCCGGGCGTCCTGCAGGTCGCGCGCGAACCTGCGGGCGTGGTCGGGAGGGATCCAGCGGTCCTCCTCCCCCCACATCACGAGCGTGGGGGTCGAGACGTGTCGGATCTCCCCGCTGTACCGCCTGAACTGCCGCTCCATCTCGCGCCCGGCCAGAAGCAGCGTGCGGCGGTTGCCGGGACGGAGCATCAGCTCGTGATAACGCCTGAGGGTGCCGGGCCGGATCCTGCCGGCATCCCCATAGACCTCGCGCAGGCTCATCGCCACCATCACCCGCGGCGTGAAGAACCTGAAAACATTCCCCACCCCCGGCGTCGACGCCAGCCTGAGCACCGGCGGCAACCCGAAAGGATACCCGGCGGAGTCCACGAGGATCATCCGCTCCACCCTCTCCGGACGCGCGAGAGCGTACCTCCAGGCGAAGTACCCCCCGAGCGAGTTCCCCGCCAGGCTGAAACTCCCGATCCCGACCTCGTCGGCGAACTCGTCCAGCACACCCGCCAGATCCCTCACCATCCCCACCAGGTCGTCCACCGGCCCCGTCAGCCCGAACCCCGGCAGGTCGAGCCGCACCAGCCGGTACCTGTCCCGCAACCGCTCCACCCACCCCTCCCAGGTATGCAGCGACGAGAATACTCCGTGCAACATCAGAAGCGCCGGCCCGTCCCTCCTCCCCTCGTCCCGGTAGTGAACCCTCGCCCCCCGAACCAGCGCGAAGCGGGACCTCTCCCCCCCATACCTGCCCTCCAGCTCCCCGGCCGGTATGTCCACCAGCCCGAGCCACCGCCGCCCGGCATAGAGCGAAGCCGCCACGCCCAAACCCGCGACGATCACCGGCGATCTCGACATCACCCCGCCTCCCAACCCAGACATCAGTCTCCCTTCCCGCATAGAGCTTACAATTGACTGATGATCAGTCATAAAGTGTATGGATATGGTTGGTTGGTGTCAAGCAGATGGCTTGCTTGATTATCATCTGATGCTATATTGAGAGGTTGAAATCGCAACACGAAAGCTGGGGGAAGAGAGCGGGGGTGATGAGCCTTGTTGAGCATCCGGCGTGACGAGGAGCGGGCGAGAGATGTGGTGCAGAGGGTAAAGGAGTCTCACAACCTCCTGGAGGCGTTCTGGCTCACGGTCGAGGACAAGGAGGACAAGACGGCTCTCGCCGAGAAGGATGGTGGCCGGTGGAGGGAGTACTCGTTCCGGGAGCTCTACCGGAGGGTGGAGGATTTCGCGGCGGGTCTGCGGGGGCTCGGGGTTCGGGAGGGGGAACGGGTTGCGATCATGTCGACCAACCGGGTGGGCTGGACGGTAGCGGACCTCGCGATCATGAGCCTCGGGGCCGCAACGGTGCCGATCTTCCCCACGCTGGGCCCCAGGCAGGTGGAACACATACTGCGAGACTGTGGGGCACGCACCGTCATCGTGGAAGGCGAGAAGCAGCTCGAGGCGGTGTGGGGTTCCGGGGTCGGGGTGGCTCACACGATAGTCCTGGACGAGGGTGCGGCCGGGAAGGGTACGCTGCGATTCTCCGAGGTCGAGGAGCGTGGGAAGCGGGAGAAGTATGCCGGGTGGGAGGAGGCCTGGCGCGGTCTCGGGCGGGATCAGGTAGCGACCATCATCTACACCTCCGGGACATCCGGCAGGCAGAAGGGGGCGATCCTGACCCACGGCAACATCCTCTCCAACCTCGAAGCGATAATAGAGGTCGTCCCGATCTCGGACGACGACGTGGGGCTCTCGATCCTCCCCCTCTCGCACGTGCTCGAGAGGACCTGCAGTCAGTTTCTGAACCTCGTCGGCGGCGGGACCAACTACATCGCCGAGTCGGTGGACAGGGTGCAGCAGAACCTGCAGGAGGTCAGACCCACCGTCCTGCTCGCCGTCCCCCGGGTCTTCGAGCGCATCTTCGGCGTCATACGCGCCCAGGGCACCGCGAACCCGGTGCGGGCCAGGATCTTCGAGAGCGCCGTACGCACCGCCCGGAAAAGGTATCTCGCCGACGCCGGAGAACGCCAGATGGGACCAAGAGAGCAGGCGATGTTCCGCCTCTACGATCTGCTCGTCTACAGCAAGGTGCGCCAGGGACTCGGCGGGAGGATAAAGTTCTGCGTCAGCGGCGGCGCACGCCTGGAGCCCTGGCTCGGTGAGTTCTTCTACGGAGCCGGCATCCCGGTCGCCGAGGGCTACGGCCTCACCGAGACCTCCCCGGTCATCGCCGTGAACCGCTTCGAGGATCTGAAGTTCGGCACCGTCGGACCGCCGCTGCCCAACGTCGAGGTGCGTCTGGCGGAGGATGGTGAGATCCTGGTGCGGGGCCCCAGCGTCACCCGCGGTTACCACAACCTCCCGGACGAGAACGAGGCCGCCTTCGAGGACGGCTGGTTCCACACCGGAGACGTCGGAGAGTTCGACGAGGGCGGGAGGCTGAAGATAACCGACCGCGCCAAGGACATCATGGTCCTCGACACCGGCAAGAACGTCGCCCCCCAGCCGATAGAAACCGCCCTCGCCAACACCGCCCACATCTCCCAGGCGATGCTCGTCGGCGAGGGGAAAAAGTTCGTCTCCGCCCTCCTCGTCCCGGACTTCGACGCCCTACGCAGGACGCTCGGTGAAGACCTCCCGGATGAGAAGCTCTGCTCCGACCGGCGCGCGAGGGACCTGATCTCCTCCGAGATCGAAGAAGCCTGCCGCGACTTCCAGGAGCACGAGCACCCGAAGAAATTCGAGCTCGTGCCGCACGAGTGGACCGAAGAGAGCGGAGAGCTCACCCCGAGCCTCAAGCTCAAGCGTAAGGCGATCCTCTCGAAGAACCAGGACCTCGTCCAGAAGATCTACGCCTGACAAAGAGGCCGCCCCGCAGGAAAAGCGGGGCGGCCCGCGCAGAAGACGACGCGCCTAAAGGAGCACCTTCTGCAGCTTCATCGCCTTCCCGGTGCTCCCCTTCACCTTGAGCTTGCCCCGCATGAAGGCACTCATCGGCTTCGTCTCACCGGAGACTATCGAGAGCCAGTCCTTCTCGTTCGCCAT
This sequence comes from Rubrobacteraceae bacterium, assembly GCA_023511405.1. GTDB lineage: Bacteria > Actinomycetota > Rubrobacteria > Rubrobacterales > Rubrobacteraceae > Rubrobacter_E > Rubrobacter_E naiadicus. Next base: position 1,632 of record JAIMBO010000008.1, on the reverse strand, counting down.
CAGGGTGCACTCGGGCTTCGTCTCGTCGTTCTCGTCCAGAACGTCGAGCGTCCCGTCCTCGTTGAACCGCACACGGAACCTGCCCGCGTCCCTGATGTCGAACTCGTAGACGCCAGCGAGCTGCCTGGCCTGCTCCTCGGTGATCTCGTCCCGCATCCGCTCGAAGTACTCCCGCGCCGACGAGTAACCGGCCATCTCCCCTCCTTCGTATCCAACGAACTCCGAACCAATGATACCCCGCTTACTGACTGACTGTCAATCGATGAGTTTTACGCGAAACTAAATACTTTCGCTTAAAAAAGTCGGCGAACACACCGTGCAAATATTGCATCATCCGGCAAGATCTGGTACACATTGGTCGGTTACTTAATTTACTGTTTTAAGTAATGGGGTAAAGGTGGAGATCCGAGCAGCGAACAATTCGGTAGGAAGAGCGTCCGGGGATGTGAGGCGGCACAACCGGGCGGTTGTTCTGGAGTTGATCAGGACGGAAGGTCCCATCTCGCGGGCTGAGCTGGCGAGAAGGACGGGCTTGAGTGCTGCTGCGATCATGGAGATCACCGGCAGGCTTTGCGAGGAGGGTTTGATCCGGGAGGGTGGACAAGGTCCCTCCACGGGGGGGAGGCCTCCGAGGCTTCTGGAGCTGGTCGACGATGCGAGGTATGCGCTCGGGGTGGAGGTGGGCACCAGGACGCTCAGCGCCGTTCTCACCGACCTGAGGGCGCGGGTGAAGCATCGGGTTCTGGTTCCTTCGAGGATGGCGGAGGGGCCTGAGGCTACTTATGAGCAGCTGCGGCTGGCTCTGGAGGAGATGAACGAGGGGTCGCTGGCAAAACGGGGGCTCATCCTGGGGATAGGAGTTGCGGTGCCTGCTCCTGTCGTGGGTTCCTCCGGGGCACGCTTCAGCCCACCGAGTTTTCCCGGGTGGGGTGAGCTCGATGTGGGGGGGCGACTCGAGAAGGAGTATGGGCTGCCGGTGCTGGTGGACAACGACGCCAACGCCCGGGCCATAGGCGAGCATCTTTTCGGGGTGGGGCAGGGGATCGGTGAGATGCTCTACGTGATCTGCCACAGGGGTGTTGGCGGGGCGATCATCATGGATGGAGACATGAGGAGGGGGGCGCGCGGAGGAGCCGGGGAGATAGGCCACACCATGATAGACCCCGATGGTCCGAGGTGTGGGTGTGGCAGGTACGGGTGTCTCGAGGCGTTCGTGGGGCGGGCTGCGATAGCCAGGAGGGCGAGAAAGCTCATGAAGCTCTCCGGGAGGGAGGAGCTTGGGGGGAAGCCCCCCGAAGAGATCAAAGCCCAGGACGTGGTGAGGGCGGCGCTCGAAGGAGATGCCCTGGCACAGGAAGTGATCCGGGAGAGCGGACGGTATCTGGGTGTGGGGATAGCAAACGCGGTGAACGCCTTCGACCCGGAGCTGGTCGTCGTCGGAGGCTCTACGGCGGAAGCCGGGGAACTGCTGCTCGAGCCAGCCCGGGAGATGGTCAGCAAGCATGCCCTGGAGCATGCGGCGAACAGGGTGCGAGTTGTGAGGGGGACGCTGGGGGAGGATGCCGGGGCAATAGGGGCGGCCGCTCTGGTCTTGAGGGAGCTCTTCGCCGTCTCCGTCACGCGGATGGAGCC
>JAIMBO010000092.1 GCA_023511405.1 Rubrobacteraceae bacterium | reverse complement strand
GACCAGCGCGACGAAGCCGTGCTCGCCTATCTCGGGGAGCAAGGGCTGGTACCCGGCACGGCGATCAGGGTGCTGGAGGTACGCGGGGTGGACGGGGTGGTGACGGTCGAGGGGGAGGACGGATCCGTACACACCCTGGGTGAGCCGCTCACGCGTTCGATCTTCGTGCGCGCCGACAGCTGAAGGTGCCCTACTTCCCGCGGGGCAGTCCGTAGGCGCTCATCGCGCCGGACTCGTCGGAGACGTAGACTCTCCCGTTCGCCACGATGGGGCTCTCCCAGTGGATGTCCCCGATGGTCCCGCCCGCACCCTTCCGTTCGCTCGACCACAGGAGGTGTCCGCTGGTGGGGTCGAGCGCGAGCAGGTCTCCGTCCGAGGCCGCGAACAGCACCCCACCCGCGACGACCGGCGTGGTCGTCCTGTAGTCCTTCTTCCACTCCAGACGCAGGCGGGTGCGGCCGCCCGCATCGGTCGCCACCCGGTAGGACGCCATCCCACAGGTGCCGGCGACGATGACGCGCAGCCTGCCTCCGTTCCTCCAGACCACGGGCTGGGTGAAGGTGGCGCATCCAGCGGAGCGTATGGTCTGAAGCGCTCCGCCGACGTGACCGGGGCCGCCCCCACCGCTCATGTTCCCGCGGGAGATCAGACGCAGCTTCCCGTCCTTGCCGCCCTGCACCAGCAGATACGGGGTCCTGCTCCGGGGTATCCGGGGCAGGACCGCGGGGGAGGCGCTCGCGAGGTCGAGGTCTTGCGCCTCGAGCTTCCGGTAGTTCTCCGGGGTGTAGGAATCGACGAGGCGCAGACCGGGAGCCGCGAGCCTCAGCACGCTGTCCGCGTAGTCGCCGCGGGAGGGGGCGTATGGGCCGTTGCCACTCGTCGCGTAGAGGCTTCCGTCCGTCGGATCCACGACGGCACCGCCCCGGCCCCAGATGCCGGAGCGCTGCGAGTCGCACTCCCCGTTCGAGAGCAGATGCCGGAGGCCTGCGCAGAGGCTGTTGTAGACGTGCTCCTCTCCCGTCCTCTCGCTCACCGCGACGACGTGCCCCTGGTAGGGCGGGGCGTCGCCGAGGTAGCCGCTTGTGGTCGCGTACACCCACCCGTCCGCTACGTTGAGCGCCGAGGAACCCTTCTCGGTCTCGGGCATCCTGGTGACCGGAGCCGGCCAGCCGTTGCCTTCGATCTCCTTGCCGCTCGCGGCCCTGTACCGGTGGATTCTGCCGTCGAGCCCGTAGGAGAAGACGAGAGAGCGGGCGGGATCGGCGACGGGCGAGGAGGTGGTGATCTTCGGTCCAGAAGTCCTGCGGAGCCAGAGCCTCCTGCCGCTCGCGGCGTCGAGCGCGACGAGCGAACCGTTCTCGAGCGTCGCGTAGAGCACGTCGCGCTCCTTCCCCGACGCCCTGACGCCGTGCAGCAGCACCGGGGAGGAGTCGGCGACGTCGGGGAGCTTCGCCCGCCAGATCCTGCGCAGCCTCCCCACGCTCTTGCGGTCTATGAGCTTCTCGTGCGGGTTGACCCCGTTGCGATCGGGGCTGAAGCCGAAGCGCACCCAGTCGACCTTCTCCGCGGCGGGCAGGGTCGAGGCGAGGTCCGGCGCCGCCTTCGTCCGCGTCCCGCCTCCCTGCTCCCCGCCGCACGCGACGGCCGCGAGGAGCAAAACCAGGAGCACCGCGCTCCATCCCTTCACGAAAACCGCAAACTCCTCTCGCTCTGGGCCCCCGGTGAGTCTACATCACGTCGTGGCCCAGGCCCCGGCGGCCGGCGCATCCGGTTTCTTCCGCCGGGCGCGGACGGCCTGCGCGAGCTCGCGCAGAACCGGCACGGTCGTCTCCCACCCCATGCAGGAGTCGGTGACGGACTGGCCGTAGACGAGAGGTTTCCCGGCGTCGAGATCCTGCCGGCCGTCGACGAGGAAGCTCTCGAGCATCACACCGACGATGCCCCGCTGCCCGCCGGAGACCTGCTCCGCCAGCGCGCTGGCCACCTGCGGCTGGCGCCGGTAATCCTTGCCGCTGTTGTCATGGCTCGCATCGACCATCACCCGCGGCGGCAGGCCCGCGTCGCGCAACTCCCCGAGCGCGCCCTCCACGCTCTTCGCGTCGTAGTTGGGCCCGTTCTTGCCGCCGCGCAGGATCACGTGACAGTCCGGGTTGCCGCGGGTGGTGACGATCCCGGCGAGCCCCTGACGGGTCACCCCGAGGAAGCTGTGCGGGTGGGCGGCGGCCCGGACGGCGTCCACGGCGATCCTGACGCTCCCACCGGTCCCGTTCTTGAAGCCGACCGGCATCGAGAGCCCCGAGGCGAGCTGGCGGTGCACCTGGCTCTCGGTCGTGCGCGCCCCGATCGCACCCCACGCGACGGCGTCGGCGAAGAACTGCGGGGAGATGGGGTCGAGGAACTCGCACCCGGCCGGGAGCCCGAGCTCCGCGATCTCCAGCAGCAATCTGCGCGCCAGATGCAACCCCTCGTTGATCGCGAAGCTCCCGTCGAGGTGCGGGTCGTTGACGAGGCCCTTCCAGCCCACCGTCGTCCGGGGCTTCTCGAAGTAGACCCGCATGACGACGAGGAGCTCCTCCCGCAACTCGTCGGCGATCTCCCGGAGCCTCCGGGCGTAGTCGAGGGCCGCCTCCGGGTCGTGTATCGAGCAGGGCCCGACCACGACGATGAGCCTGTCGTCCGAGCCGTCGAGCACCCGCACGATCTCCTCCCGCGCCCGGCCGACGCTCCGGGCCTGCCCCTCCGAGAGCGGGAGCTGCTCGGAGAGGATCGCCGGGGGCAAGAGCGGCCGGATGCCCGTGACGCGCAGGTCGCTGGTGCCCGCGGATCCGTCGGCGCGGAGTACCTCCTCCACCCCGGGCAGCAACTCGAGCGTCCTCTCGAGCCCGTCCGGGGGTTCTCCCTCCACCCACACCGCGATCCTCCCCGTCCCCGGGAACATGCCGGCCTCGAGCCCCGCCTCCCTGACCTGCGCCCGCACGGCCTCCGCCTGCGCCCGCGAACTCCCGGGCCGCATCAGGACGAGCATCTCCCTCATCACCATCTCCTCTTCTCCCTCCGTCTTCTCCCAAACGAAAGGCGGAGGCTCCTGGAGCCTCCGCCCTCCGAATCTTCCGCCGAACCGACCGCGGTTAAGCCGGGTGAACCCCGCCGGCCGGCCCGTCCCTCCGGAGGGCCCGCCGGATAAAGTAATAGAAGCGCACGTTCATCCCGTGACCGGCGATCATGGCCGGCATTCTACCCGCCCACACCCTACCGGTCAAAACTGCTCCGGCGCCCGAAAGCGAAGTACGCCACCGGCCCGAAGAAGTTCACCGCCTGCGCGACCACCCAGGCGGCCTTCGGCCCCCTCACCTCGCTCCCCTCGCGCCGGTAAAGATCCACGAGCGCCGCCACCTTCAGCCCGAGCTCGACCGTACCCGCCAGAACAATCGCCGCCCGCTGCCCCCGGCTCAGCTCCCCCCAACGCCTCTTCCCAGCCACGGTAGCCTCCTCTTCCGAAGATCAACACCCCGACATGGTAACATTATTTCGCCGTTTGGCGAAACAACGAAAAAGGAGCGAGGTGGACAGCACATTCAGGGCGCTGGGGGATCCGAGAAGGCGGGAGGTTCTGCGGCTGCTCGGGGAGGGGGATCTGAGCGCGGGGGAGCTTGCGGAGCGGGTGGGGGTGGCGCCCTCGACGATGTCGGGGCATCTGAGGGTGCTCAGGGAGGCGAACCTGGTCGTGGCCGAGCGTCACGGGACGACGATCGTCTACAGCCTGAACGTCTCCGTCTGCGAGGAGATCGTGGGGGCGGTGATGGAGCTCTTCGGGGTGGGGAAAGAGGGCACGAGGAAGGTACGGGATGCGTACGGGCTGGCGGACTGAGCTGCCGCTTTTGGTCCTGGTTGTGGCGATGTTCGCGGCCGGGGCCTGGGCGTGGCGGCTGGTACCGGGCCGGGTAGCGGTGCACTGGGATCTCTCCGGGAGGCCGGACGGGTACGGCGGCAGGTTCGAGGGGCTCTTCCTGCTCCCGCTGATCACGCTGGGCGTCTATGTGTTGATGAGGTTCCTGCCGCGGGTCGACCCCCTGCGGGAGAGCTACGAAGCCTTCGGGGGGGTCTACCTCGTCTTCCGCTACGCGGTCGTGATCCTGCTCACCCTCGTCTACGGGTTCATGCTCGCGTGGGATCTGGGCTACGAACTCTCCCTCTCCCGGGCGATCACGGTCGTGCTCGGGATGCTGTTCGTGGTGCTGGGCAACTTCCTGGGCAAGGTGAGGCCCAACTGGTTCGTCGGCATCAGAACGCCGTGGACGCTCTCGAGCAGGCGCTCGTGGGTCAGGACCCACCGCCTCGGGGGATGGCTCTTCGTGCTCGCCGGGCTGGCGCTGATGGGGATGGGCCTGGTGTACCCCGCGGCGGGTGCGGTCGCGATCGGGCCGACAGTCCTCGTCTGCGTCGCGGTGCCCCTCGTCTACTCCTACCGTGTCTGGAAAGCCGACCCGGACAGAGATCCTCCCGTATGGAAGCGACCTCCGCGCGGCGACTAGCGGCCCTGCTTGCGGCGGCGCAGGCTCTCCCAGCTCCCGTCGGCGTACCAGCCGCCGTCGACCGAGAGGGTGTGGCCGTTGACGAAGCCGCTCTCGCGCGGGTCGGCGAGGAACGCGACGGCCCGCGCGACGTCCGCGGGCGAGGCGAAGCGCCCCATCGGCACCCTTCCCTCGATGTCCGCGTCGGTGTAGCCGCCCCCGGCCTGATCCTCGGCGTCCATCTCCGTCTTCACCCATCCGGGGCAGACCGCGTTCACCCGTACGCCGCGCCCGCCCCACTCCGCGGCGAGGGTGCGGGTGAGGCCGACGAGGCCGTGCTTGCTCGCGTTGTACGCCGCCCGGTCCGCCACCCCCAGAAGCCCGGCCACGGAGCTCACGTTGACGATGCTGCCCGAGCCCCGCTCCAGCATAACCCGGCCGAACTCCCGGCACATCAGGAAAGGACCGGTCAGGTTCACCGCGAGCGTCCGGCTCCAGTCGGCCAGCGTCGTCTCCTCGGCGGGGACGATCTTGCTGATCCCGGCGTTGTTCACCAGCACGTCCACCCGCCCGAAACGCTCCAGGACGCTCGCGGCCATCCTCCGGACGTCGCTCTCCTCGGATACGTCACCCGGGAGTGCCATGGCCCCGGCCCCGAGGCTGCGCAGCTCGTCCAGCGTCGCCTCCGGCTCGCGCACGTCGTTCGCCGCCACCCGGTAGCCGCGCCGGGCCAGCTCGATCGCCGTGGCCCGGCCTATCCCGCGCCCCGAGCCGGTTACGACGGCGACGGGCCCCCCGGCAGGCATCAGCGCCCCCCTGCAGAGGAAGCCGAGATCACCGCCCCCGCCGCAGCAGCCTGGGCGGCCAGGAAATCCTCCTCTTGCGCACGTCTCACCGCTCCGCTCACCGCCCGGCCGATCAGCTCACCGTCCGTCAGAGAATCGAGCCGCTCATGGGCCCTCCCACGCTCGCCCGCGTGGAAGACCACGTCCACGAGGTCACAGGCCTTGATGAGGCCGAGGAGCGCCGCGTCGCGCGGCAGCGGCTCCGCCCCGCCGAAGACGACCTCCCGCACCCTCTCCCTGACGTCACGTTCCGGCCGGCCGTCGAGCGTCGGGTAGCGAACGCTCGGGATGAGCCAGAGCACCCGCCGCCGGTCGCGCCGGAGTATCCCCTTCTCGACCAGACGAGAGAGCAGAGCGTCCTTCGGATCCCTCCGGCCGAGACGCTCGACCCAGAACCCGGGCTCGCGCGGCTCCCCGGAGCGTATCATCCCGGCGACCTCGTCCAGCAGACCGTCGCCCGTAGGGGTTTCGTCCAACGGCACGAGCCGGCCATCCTGCATCCCGAGCCTCCCCGCGAGCACGAGCTCCATCAGGAGAGCCCCGGCGAGCCCGTACTGCAGCGACCCCGAGACCGCAGGCTCGACCGCACCGCTCTCGTCGTCGAGTGCGAGGAGCAAGAGTTCTTCGGCCAGGGTGAGCATCATCCCTCCCGGTCACGAACAGGATCGCAAGATCTTACTACAAAACCCGCCGCAGAGCCCTCATCGCCGGGTGACGACGGGGTTCGGTGGCTCCTCGCCGCGCAGGACGGCGAGGAGGTTGCGGGCCGCCATCTCGGCCATCCTGTTCCTCGTCTCGATCGAGGCGCTGCCGATGTGCGGGGCGAGCACCACGTTCTCCAGTTCCAGGAGCTTCGGGTGCACCTCGGGCTCGTTCTCGTAGACGTCGAGACCGGCGGCGAAGATGCGGCCCTCTGCAAGAGCCTCCGCGAGCGCCTCTTCGTCCACCACGGGACCGCGGGCGGTGTTGACGAGCACGGAGGTGGGCTTCATCTTCCGGAGCTCCTTAGAGCCGATCAGACGATGCGTCTGCGGGGTGAGCGGGACGTGCAACGAGACGAAGTCGCTCTCTGCCAGAAGCTCCTCCAGGTGCACCCGTCGGGCCCCGAGCTCGCGCTCGGCCTCCGCCTTGCTGCTGCGGGCGGTGTAGAGGACGCCCATCCCGAAGCCCCGGGCGCGCCGGGCGACGGCCTGTCCGATGCGCCCCATCCCGACTATGCCGAGCGTCTTGCCCCACACGTCGGGGCCGACGAGGAGCTCCGGACCCCAGTGGCGCCACCTCCCGGCTCGGACCATCCGCTCGGCCTCCCCGAGCCGCCTCGCGGCGGCCAGCATGAGCATGAACGCGGTGTCGGCGGTGGTCTCGTCGAGCACGCCTGGGGTGTTGGTGACGATCACGCCGCGCTTCTCCGCCGCGGCGACGTCGATGTTGTCGTAGCCGACGGCCATGTTCGCGACGACCTCGAGCGAGGGTCCCGCGGCGTCGAGCACCTCCGCATCGACCCGCTCGGTCAGCGTGGTGAGAATCCCCGAGGCGCCGCGGACGGCGCGGAGGAGCGCCGTCCGCGGCGGGGGTTCTTCCTCCGAGAGAACCTCCACGTCAAGGCCGGAGAGGAGGTCCAGCCCGACCTCGGGGATCCTGCGGGCTACCAGGACCTTCCGCGGCAGCTCAGCCATCCTCCTTCAGGAGCTGGCGCAGGACGGTCTGCAGGATGCCGCCGTTTCTCACGTACTCGACCTCGACGGGCGAGTCGACCCTGGCCTTCACCCGGAACTCCCTGGTCTCGCCCTCCTCGGTGGTGGCGCGCACGGTGAGCTCCTTGCCTGGCGAGAGATCCTCGAGCCCCAGGATGTCGTAGGTCTCGCGGCCGGTGAGCCCGAGCGAGTCGGCGCTCTCCCCGTCCGTGAACTGCAGCGGGAGGACGCCCATCCCGATCAGGTTGGAGCGGTGGATGCGCTCGAAGCTCTCGGCGATGACGGCCTTTATCCCGAGCAGGAAGGTTCCCTTGGCCGCCCAGTCGCGGCTCGAGCCGGTGCCGTATTCTTTGCCCGCGATGACCAGGAGCGGCACGCCCTCCTCCTGGTAGCGCACGGAGGCCTCGTAGATCGTGGTCTCCTCCCCGTCGGGCAGGTGGACGGTGTAACCGCCCTCCTTGCCGCCGGCGAGCTGGTTCTTCAGGCGGATGTTGCCGAAGGTCCCCCGCACCATCACCTCGTGGTTGCCGCGGCGGGAGCCGTAGGAGTTGAAGTTGCGCGGCTCGACGCCCTTGGAGATCAGGTACTGCCCGGCCGGGCTCTTGGAGGGGATCGCCCCGGCGGGGGAGATGTGGTCGGTGGTGACCGAGTCGCCGACCTTCACCAGAACCCGCGCCCCCTCTATGTCCCTCAGGGGTTCGGGCTCGGGGCTGAGGTCCTTGAAGAACGCGGGCTCCTGGATGTAGGTGGAGTCCGGATCCCACTCGTAGAGCTCGCCCGAGGGCACCTCGACCGCGTTCCACTGCTCGTTGCCGGTGTAGACGTCGGCGTACTGCTCCTTGTAGAGCTCGGGGTCGAGGGCACCGGCGATCTCGCGGGCGATCTCCTCCTGCGAGGGCCAGATGTCCCTGAGGTAGACCGGGTTGCCGTCGCTGTCTTCGCCAAGGGGCTCGTGCTCCAGGTCTATGTCCACCCGCCCGGCGAGCGCGTAGGCGACCACGAGCGGCGGGGAGGCCAGGTAGTTGGCCTTCACGTCCGGGTTGATCCGGCCCTCGAAGTTGCGGTTGCCCGAGAGGACCGCCGCGACGACCAGGTCGTTCTCCTCGATCGCCTCGTGGATGGGGTCGGGGAGCGGCCCGGAGTTGCCGATGCATGTGGTGCACCCGTAGCCGACCACGTCGAAGCGCAGCTTCTCCAGGTAGTCCAGGAGCCCCGAGGTCTCCAGGTACTCGGTGACGACCTTCGAGCCCGGCGCGAGGCTCGTCTTCACGTGCGGCGCGACCGAGAGACCCTTCTCGACCGCCTTCTTCGCCAGGAGCCCCGCCCCGACCATCACCGAGGGGTTCGAGGTGTTGGTGCAGCTCGTTATCGCGGCGATGACCGCCGAACCGTGCCCGATCCTGTCTTCCTTGCCATCGAGCGTGACGGTGACCGTCCCGCCGGGATCGGCCTCCTCACCGCCCGAAGAGGAGCGCACCTCCGGCTCGCCCTCCCCGGTAACGCCTGCCGCGTCGGCCGGGGCGTCGCTCGCCGGGAACGACTCGGCGGACTGCTCCTCGATCGGGGCGTCCTTCGGGGTGCCACTCCCGTTCGCGTGCCCGTTCGTCGCGCCGGTGATCTCGGCCAGCGCCCGCCGGAAGTTCGACTTGACTTCGGAGAGCCGGATCCTGTCCTGCGGCCTCCTGGGTCCGGCCAGGCTCGGCTCGACGGTCGCCATATCCAGCTCGAGCGTCTCCGAGAAGCGCGGCTCCGGCGTCTCGTCGGTGCGGAAGAGCCCCTGCTCCTTGGTGTAGCGCTCGACGAGGTCCACCAGATCCTCGCGCCCGGTGCCCCGCAGGTACTTCAACGTCTCCTCGTCCACCGGGAAGAACGAGCAGGTCGCCCCGTACTCGGGCGCCATGTTCGCTATCGTCGCCCGGTCGGGCAGCGGCAGCTTCGAGAGCCCCTCGCCGTAGAACTCGACGAACTTGCCGACGACCCCGTGCGCCCGCAGCATCTCGGTCACCGTGAGGACCAGGTCGGTCGCCGTCACCCCGTCGCCCAGAGCCCCGGTGAGCTTGAACCCGATCACCTCGGGGGAGAGCATGTAGTAGGGCTGGCCGAGCATCACCGCCTCGGCCTCGATGCCGCCCACGCCCCAGCCGAGCACCCCGAGGCCGTTGATCATCGTGGTGTGGCTGTCGGTGCCGAGCAAGGTATCCGGAAAGGCCACCCCGTCGCGCACCTGCACCACCTTCGAGAGGTACTCCAGGTTGACCTGGTGGATGATACCGGTGGCCGGCGGGACCACGCTGAAGTTGTCGAAGGCCTGCTGGCCCCACTTCAAAAACTCGTAGCGCTCGCGGTTGCGCTCGAACTCGCGCTCGGCGTTGATCCGCAAGGC
>JAIMBO010000091.1 GCA_023511405.1 Rubrobacteraceae bacterium | reverse complement strand
CTATCCTGATCGCCCAGGGCAGGTTCGAGGGATGCCCGAAGAGTTCCTGGTTGAAGTAGTTGCCCCAGCGGCCTATGGACTGGGCGAAGGCGAGCCCGGGAGCCCCTGCGTCCATGAACCGCAGCAGGTCTATCTTGCGCCGCCAGCAGAAGAAAGCCAGGCCCACAAGCCCTCCGGCGACCGCCCCGTATATTCCGAGCCCTCCGTCCCAGATCTCGAAGACCCCGGGGAACGGGTGGCCCCGGTAGAGTTCGTAGTCGGTTACGACGTGGTATAGCCTCGCCCCGACCAGACCGGGGATGATTACGTAGAGCAGCGCGTCGAGCGCAGTCTCCCTGGGGTATCCGCGCCGCTCCAGCTCCTTGCCGCCGAGCCAAGTCGCAACCGCGACTCCCACGGCTATGAACAACCCGTAGTAGTGCAGGGTGAGCGGTCCGATGTGGAAGACCGGAGAGGGAGGACTGGGGAAGGACAGTAGCAAGATCGTCGGCATCATCGGCGTGAGATCACCCCTCTCGTCATCAATCCTGCGGTGGAACGCTGGTCTGGACCGGGGAAGACTGCTGGCTGGACGTGCCCTTCTGAGAGACACCGTAGTAGTACTCGAGTATGTTGCGTACGGCCACATCCGCCGTCCCCTCGCCGTTGCCCCCGTGCTCGACCATCACCAGCACGATGAGCGGCGGCTTGTCGTGCCTCCCGGCGGCCCACCCGACGAACCACCCGACCGGGTCCCCGCTGGTCTGTCCGGTCCCGGTCTTCCCAAGCACCTTCAGTGGGGAGTTGGAAAATTGCGGCCCGGCCGTCCCGTTCGACGCGGTCACCATCGCCAGCCCCTGCTTTATTGCCGCGAGATCCTGCTGGCTCACCCCCACCTTCCCGGCCGGCTTGGGATCTATCCTCTTGACGACCCTGCCGTCCTGGTTGGTTATCTCAAGCCCCACGTGGGGTCTCACGAGGGTGCCCCCGTTCTCGATCGCCGCGTAGGCCCTGATCAGCTGCAGCGGCGTCACCTGGAGTCCCCCCTGTCCTATCGCGAGGTTGATCCAGTCTGCCTCGGTCCAGGCCTCGGGGTTCTTCACCCCCACCTGCTTCTGATACTCCTTCTTCCACTGGCTCGTGGGAACGAGCCCGGCCGACTCCCCGGGCAGATCGACGCCGGTCCTCTCCCCGAAACCGAACCTGTGGTAGAAGTGCGGCAGCAGGTTGACGTTGTTGGTCTGGTTCCAGATGCGGTCGGCCACCATGTAGAAGTACTTGTCGTTGGAGTCGCCGAGTGCCTGCGCGAGGTCCTGCGTCCCGTGGGTGGTGCCGGTCCCGTCGAACTCCCGCCAGCTCTGCCAGCAGCCGTTCGTCCAGCCCGTGGGACGCCAGCAGGCCCCGGTGTCGGTGTAGGTGGTCTGGGGCGTTATGGCGTGGTAGAAGAGCCCGGCGAGCCCGGTGAACGCCTTGAACGTCGAGGCCGCGGGATAGGTTCCGGCTATCGCCCGGTCGGTGAAGGGCGAGTTCGCCTGCGGAGACATCAGATACTTGTACTCGGCGAGCTTCTTGCTCCCGGTGATCCCGCCGGCGAAGAGCTCAGGGCTGAAGGCTGGACGGCTCGCCAGCGCGAGGATCTGACCGTTCTCGGGGTTCATGGCGATGACCGCCCCTCCCGTCCCGGCGTAGCCGGCCGCCCGAGCCCGCTGCATCGCGCCCTCGAGCTCCTTCTCGGCGACCTGTTGCAGCCCGGCGTCGATGGTCAGCTTGAGGTTGTCCCCCGGCTTGGGTTCCTTCACCGCGACCGGGGTGGGTGAAGAGGAGGAAGAGCCGCTAGGGACCACGCGTCCCATCGCGTCTATCTTGTCCCCCTTGCCCACGATGCGTCCCTGCGCGTCGACGTTGTACTTCTCGTAGCCGGGCTTGCCCCGCAGGTAGTTGTCATACTGGGCCTCGACCCCGGAGAGCCCGACGATCGCGTCGTTGGGCAGCCCCTTGTACGGCCCCTTTCCGACCTCGTTCGGCGGGATCGAACCGACATACCCGATCACGTGCGCGGCGAGGCTGCCTTTCGGATAGTTGCGGATGAAGTCGTCGGTGACCGAGACGCCGGGGAACTCGCTGGAGTGCTCGCTGATGTAGATGACGGCGTCCTTGCCCACGTCCTGCTTGACCGGGATCGGGCTGTAGACGTCGTTGATCTTCTTGGCCGCATCGTACCGGGCGAGCACGTCCTTGGTGTTGGCACCCAGAACCTCGGCGAGTTTCTTGAGGTGAGCGCGCGAGATCTTGGCCGGGACGACCGTGACGTTGAGCGCGGGCTTGTTGTTGGCGAGAACGTGGCCGTTCCTGTCGTAGATGACGCCACGCTCGGCGGGGATCTCGACCTTGCGGGTCGAGGTCATCTGGGAACGGGAGTAATACTGCCGCCCGGTCAGGACCTGCAGGTACCAGAGCCTCCCCACGAGCACGATGAAGACGAGCGCCACGATGAAGGCGAGCGAGACCACCCGCACCTGCATCCGGCCCTTGGGGACGGCGGGGACCTGCTCGCGCCCTTCTCTGTCACCCCACCATATACGCAAAGCCCTGCCTCTCGCCTCCCGACGATCTCAAGAAAGATGGACCGGAGCCCACCTAAGCTTACCAGCGGCGGACGGACGATCAAGCATCACACCCCTATACGCGCCCTCCGCGGCGCAGGTTGCACCTCACCGGACGAGGAAACTCTTCCGCGCTTCTCCCCCTCCGGCCGAGCGCACCCTGACCTCGTACAGGCCCTCCGGCAACTTCCCGGAGTTCGACGAGACGACGAAGCGCAACACCCCCGAGACCCCCCGCCCCGCCGCGTAGAGCTGCCTGGAAGGCTGGCCGCGCACCCGCAGCCCCGTGGACGAGAGGCGCGAGAGGAGCGGTCCGCTCGTCTTGCGCGTGACGCTGGCCTCGACCCCGCCGCGCCCGGAGACCGAAAGGTCTCTCACCACGACGTAGACGTAGACTTTGCGCGGCCGGGTGCGGAAAAGGTCGGTATCGGGGGGTGGGTAGGCCCGGTCCTGCTCGCTCACGCTTATATCCGCGAACCCACCCGAAACGCTCTTCGTCTTCGCCGGGAGCTGTCCTTCGAAGAGGCGCCCGGCGAACGACCAGGCTCCGAGCACGAGCAGGGCCACCAAGACGAGCGCCGGCCATCGGCGCCCCTTCCTCCGTCTGCTTCCCACCCCGGTCTGCGGGAAACCCCTCACCGGTTCCACCTCGTCCGCTCGAGCTTCCACAGCGAGAGCATCACCCCGTTGTGCAGGGCGTGCGCGACCATCGGGGCCAGCAGCCCTCCCGTCGCCAGATAGAGCCAGCCGAATACGAAACCCGCGAGGGATGCCCACAGCGCCCAGGGCAGAAAGCGCCATCCCGGACCGAGGTGCATCAACCCGAAGATCAGGGAAGCCCAGACGATCCCGACCTCGGGCTGCAGAGCGCCCCTGAAGAAAGCCTCCTCCCCGACCCCGGAGAAGAGCGCGGTGGCGATCAGACCGCGCAACTTCACGCCGTCGATCAGACCCGGCGCCAGCTCGTCCGCCAGCGAGCGGAAGACCGGGACGAACCGGTAACAGAGCAACGCGGCTCCCACGGTCCCGGCGGCGGAGAGCGTCCCGAGCAGCAACGACCGGCCGGGCTCCCCGACGGGGAAGACCTCGTACCCCCGGTAGGCCCGCCACGAAAGCGCGACCACGAAAAGCGCCGCATAGGCGACCGCGGCGCGCTCAGCGAGCCGCATGCCCCGCGACATCCCGGGCCGGGAAGCGATCGTCGGGTGGATACATATCTTTTCATTGTATTTCACGAAACGCCCCCCGGGCCTCGTGCAGGAGAGCCCACGAGCGGGTATCGTACGTCTCGCAGGCAAACGGAGCGCGGCCGAGAGCCGGAGGTACGAGAGGCAGATGGACGAATCGATCTTCAAAGCGTACGACATCCGGGGCATCTACCCGGACACGCTCGACGAGAACGTCGCCCGCGACATAGGCCGGGCCTTCGTCAACTATCTGGGGCTCTCCGGGGCGCGGGTGATAGCCGCCCGGGACATGCGGCTCTCGGGCGAGGCGCTGGAGAAAGCGTTCATAGACGGGGTGACCGAGGCCGGAGCCGACGTGCTGGACCTCGGTATGATCTCGACCGACGCGCTCTACTTCGCCGTCGGGCACCACGAGGAGCCCGCCGGAGCCATGGTCACCGCCTCGCACAACCCCAAGGAGTACAACGGGTTCAAGCTGTGCCGCGAGAACGCCATCGCGCTCTCCGGCGAGGAGGGTCTCTACCAGATAAGGGATCTCATACTCTCCGGCAAGATACCCGGACCCTCGGAGGTCCGGGGCTCCGTCGAGCACGGCGACATCACACAGGAGTACGCCAGGCACTGCCTGAGCTTCATCGACACCCGGGGCCTGAGGCCGCTCAAGATCGTCGTGGATGCGGGCAACGGGATGGCCGGCAAGATGCTCCCCCCCATCTTCGAGCACCTCCCGTTCGAGGTGGTCCCGATGTACTTCGAGCTCGACGGCTCCTTCCCCAACCACCCGCCGAACCCCATAGAGCCCGAGAACATGCGCGAGCTGCAGGAGCGGGTCCTCTCCGAGGGGGCGGACTTCGGGGCCGCCTTCGACGGCGACGCCGACCGTTGCTTCATCGTGGACGAGAAGGGCCGCACGATCTCCGGAGACCTCCTCGCCGCGCTCGTCGCCAAGAACGTCCTGGAGAAGGAGCCCGGTGCGACGATCATCTACAGCGCGGTCTGCTCGAAGGCCCTGCCCGAGCTGATAGAGCGCGAGGGCGGAAGGGCGATCCGAACCCGGGCCGGCCATTCGATCATCAAACCGCAGATGCGCAAGCACAACGCGGCCTTCGGCGGGGAGCACTCGGGCCACTTCTACTTCCGCGACAACTACTTCGCCGACTCGGGGATAATCGCGATGCTCACCGTCGCCGAGCTCGTCGCCCGTCAGGAGAAGCCCATCTCCGAGCTGCTCACCCCGATAGACCCCTACGTTCGCTCCGGGGAGATCAACTCCGAAGTCGAGGATCAGCAGGCGGTGCTGCAAAGGGTGGAGGAACACTACGCCGGCCGCGAGGGCGCCAGCATAGACCACCTCGACGGTCTGACGGTGGACTTCGGAGACTGGTGGTTCAACCTGCGCCCCTCGAACACCGAGCCTCTCCTCAGGCTCAACGTCGAGGCGAAGGACCGCGAGGTGATGGAGCGCGAGCGAGACCGGCTGCTCGAGATGATCCGGGGAGGCTGAGGCGGGGGTTCGGTCCCCCCTCACCTTCTCCGCCTCCGTCGGGAGGCCTCATGAAGACCGGTCGGACTCCTCTCCACCCTTCTGCCGGGTGGGGGCCTCCGGGTTCACGGTGATGAGGTTGCGCACCTCGCGCACCCCCTCGGTCGACGCGGCGATCTCACCCGCAGCCTGTCGGGCGTTCTCGGAGGGTGCCTCGCCGCGCAGCTCGGCCACGCCCTCATCGACCTCCACGTTGACCCGCGCCATCGTCGCGGTGCGCGGATCCTCTCCTATCTGGGTGCGGATGCGCTGCTCGACGCTCTCGTCCCGTCCCGTCGCCACCTCCGTCCGCGGGCGGCGCTCCTCGCCGACGAGCGGCCCCTCCGAGGGCTCCGAGTAGCTCCGCCCGGCCCCCGTCCGCGCGGGGGACTCCCCGACGGTGACGCCAGAACCCCAGCGCTCCGCGCCGGAGGTCCCGGCCTCGCGGCTCTGGACACCGCCGAAGGAAACCTCGGGACCTCGCCTGCTCCTCCTCGAACGGAAGATCATGACACCGGCCGCGAACCCCACGAGCGCCGCGAGCCCGTAGCGCAGAGCTCCGCTCCCGGCGAGGCCGCCTCTCCCGCCGGGGTTCCCGATCACCCCGAGATCCACCCTGGAGAGGCGGCGGGCCATCCCCGTGCGCCGCGGCCCCGGGGCGAACCGCGCGGCTCTGTCCTGCATCCACCCCACTCTCCTTAAGGCTCTGGACTTGCCGCGCCTGCTCCTGACCGCCAACTTCGGCACCTCCGCTCTAGCCGCTTCATGCCCTCGAGATAGGAGATACCCGCAGCGGGAGGGTCGAAAACTAACGCTACCCGCGCAGCTTCGGGAGCAGGGTGAGCGCCCGGTAGCGCAGGCGGCGTCTGTTCAGAGGCTTCTCGAACTCGGCCTCACGCGCCAGGGCGAGCCGCCCCTCGGCCCCGGCCTCGACCAGGGTGGCCAGATCCTCCTTCTCGCTCGGCGTGAGCGTCCCTTCGGTGGTCTCTTCCTCCCGCTCGAAGTAGCGGATGCGGCGGGCGAACGAGATGAAGACGCTGCACGGCTCCGGGCAGGGTATCTCTCCCCCGCCGCGGTCCATCTCGAGCGGAACCCCGTCGTCCACGTCCCACAGGGTGCGCTTGAGGCAGACCTCGTCTCCGCAGCAGGCGCGGGCGGCGTTCTGCACCGCTTCGTCCGAGAGGTGCCGCACCCGCTCGTAGATCCCGCTCTGCCGCGCGGCACTCCGGCGGAAGCTGGTCGTCTTCAGCCTCCCCTCGCGCAGGAGGTACCAGTGCGCCACGCCGGCGGGGTAGAGGTAGTTCATCGCCCGCACGAGCTGACGTTCGTCACGCAGCCGGAGCACCCACCCGCGGCGCAGGTTCGGCGCGCTCTTGAGCGGACGGTGCTCCCCGGAGGCGGTGAGCCGGGCTATCTCCCGTGCATCCCCCGGGTCCGAGAAGGCCTTCAGATCCTCGCTCTCCCGGTCGTCCACGTGGCGCACCTCGAACCCTCCCCGCGGCAGGGCCCGCACGACGACCTGCCCGAAGACCCTTCCCTGCGGCTCCTCCCTCACCCACCCGGCGAAGGCCCGGCGGGAGGAGACCGCGACGTTCTCCTCAGGATACGCCGGCAATCGTTCCCTCGCTCTCCATCTCGCGGGCTCGGGCCACGATGAGGTCCGCCATCGAAGGATGGGTGCCGACCGGCTCCCCGTAGAAGATGGTCCGATCCGGCCGGTGGGTCACCTCCCCGGTGAGCTCAAGGTCGGCGGGGATCGTCTCCCGGGTGTGCCAGCCCTCGGCGACGAAGACCGGGATCAGGATCACGTTCTCCGCCTCCACGGTGGAGACCACCCGGCCCACCTCGGGCTCCTGGTCCAGGAACGCCACCTCCACCCGGTCGTAGGCGCCACGTTCGCGGATGCGCCCGGCGTTCAGGTAGATGACGCTCGAAGACTTCTGGTTGAGGTCGGTGCCGTGCCCGAGGAGGACGAGCGCCGTGCGTCCCTTGCGCCGCTCTTTGCCGCGCATGAGGTCGTCCACCCGTTCGAGGATCACGTCGGCCATCCTCTCGAAGGTCCCGAGAGGGCCGGCGTAGTAGATCGTCTTGCCGCGTCTTTCGGTGACGGGCCCCTCCAACCCGAGCTCCCTCGGGATGACCTGCTGGGTGAAGTACCCCTCGGAGATGAACGCGGGCACGACGTAGACTTCGTCGCTCTCGACGAGGTCGAAGACGTGGCGCATGGAGGGCTCCTCCTTCCAGAAGCACTCCACCACCTCGTCGAAGGCCCCCTTTCGCCTGATGCGCTCGGCGTGCTCGTACACCGGGCGGCTCGAGTCGCCGTTGAGGTGAGATCCGTGCCCGACTATGACAAGCGCCTTCATCCGTCTACCAAGTCCTTCCCGTACGTCTCCCATCCGGGTTGCACCAAAATTCTAGGCCAAGGAGCGCGACGGCGGGGTAAGCAGGGTCGCAAACGTCTCCTAGCGCTGCCGGGCCGGCTGCAGCCGGTAGCTCAGCGCCTCCGGACCGTGCTCCAGGCTCACCATGAACGCGGCCGCAGCGACGAGGGACTCGGTGGCCGTCGGGGCGAGGCGCGAGTCCGCACGCAGCGCGCCGTCGAGGTTGTTCACCGCCTGCAGGCCCCTGCGGGAGTAGACCCCCCCGCTCTTCTGGACCCCGCGGGCCATGCGCGAGACCTCCTCCGCCTCCCGCCGGTTCGCCCGGGCGGCGACGTCGAGGTCCGGGACCTCCGAGAGCACCTCCAGGTAGGTGTGCACCAGCGCCGCCCGCGCCGAATCGGCGCGGGAGAGGGCGGAGAGGAGGACGTTCCGGGCGAGCTGACCGCTGATCTCGAAGTTCCGGGCGTACTCCCGGGCGAGGGGATCCCGGTCGGCGGCGAACCGCACGACCTCCCGCAGGGTGGTCTCCTCGCCGGCCTCGAGCGAGATCTGGACGGCCCCCGCGAGCGCTCCTCCGGACCCGGAGACCGAGAGAGCCCGCGCGAAGGCCAGCAGGTCCTCCCGCCCGAGACCGCGCAGCACCGAGCGCAGCGGTTCCGCCCGCAGCGCCGCCCGGGCCAGCGGAGCGAGAAACCCTCCGGCCCTCGGGTCCGCGTACCCCGCCACCCGCCGCGAGGCGAGGACGGCCTCCAGTACGGTCTGTCCCACGCCCCGTGCCCCGGCTCCGGCCACCGCCTGGCCCACCGCGGGTGCGGAGAGCATTCTGCTCTCGTGCGCCACCCCGGCGTCCGTGTAGCGGGACCCCACGCCGGGCATGGGCGCGCTGTAGACGAGGGTGAGGGCGACCATCGCCCCGGCGGCGACGGCTCCCTCCGGAACCCGGCTTACGTCCTCCCGTTGCGCCAACGCCACCTCCCCTCGAGAGAGCCACACGCCATTAATTCTAACCCCGGTCCCCTCGAGCCTCCGGATAGCTTAATATACGGTCCACGATGAGAGACCAAAACAGAGAAGAGGCGCCCCTCATCCCGGAGGACGCCTTCGAGACCGGGGCACCCGAAGGAACGGTCGGGGCGGAGGAGGAGCTCTGGCTGGCCGATCCGCAGACGGCGAAGCTCGCGGGAGGGGCTCAGAACATACTCGCCTCCTCCCCAGAAGGCCACTTCACGGGCGAGCTCATCGACTGCGAAATCGAGAGCAACACGGGCGTGCACCGCGAGGCTCACGGGGTGGCCCGGGACCTCGTCGCCCGCCGAAAGGAGCTCTTCGACCACGCCGAGAGGCTCGGGAGGATGCTCGGAGCGAGCGGGACGCACCCCCTCGGCGACTGGCGGGAGCAGGAGATCATAGACAAACCCCACTACCAGCGGCTGAACCGGCTCCTGGGGTGGCTGATCCGGCGCAACAACACCTTCGCGTTGCACATCCACTACGCCGTCTCAGGACGCGGCAAGGTCGTCTACCTCTTCAACCGTCTCAGGGAATACGTCCCCCACTTTCTCGCCCTCTCGGTGAACTCCCCGTTCTGGCAGGGCGAACACTGCGAGATGCTCTCCAGCCGCATCCTGATCTTCTCGCGCTCGATGCACCGGGCCGGGTTGCCGGAGCCGCTCTCCTCGTGGGAGGAATACGTCTCCTACGTGGACTTCCTCAAGCGTTCCGGCACGATAAACGGGCTACAGGAGATCTGGTGGGACGTGCGGCCTCACCCAAGGCTCGGCACGATAGAGTTCCGCGCCCCCGACACCCAGACCGATCCCCGCCGCTCGGAGGCCCTCGTCGCGCTCGCCGCGGCGCTCTGCGACCGCCTGTGCGCCGAGTACGACTCGGGCGAGATCAGGCCCATCCGCCCGGTGCGGGAGATCGAGGAGAACAAGTGGAGCGCCCAGCGCTACGGTCCCTACGG
>JAIMBO010000007.1 GCA_023511405.1 Rubrobacteraceae bacterium | reverse complement strand
CGGCGCGCGCCTCAGCATTGATACGGGATTATACCATTCGATCTCCCCGACGAACGCGTAGCAATGAAGGTCATCGATCCGCAAGGATAACCCCGGCTTGGTACTGCCGACACCTTTCTCGGAAATCGAGCGAATAGAATTGCATTTTAATGGATGATCATGCAGGTTTTCGGGCTCCTGGACGCCGTGAAAAATCCAACGCCAGGAATCCCTGCCCTTGAGGGCTCTCAAAGCTGTTCAAAGTGCCCCATTTTTTGATGCCTTCGTATCCGCTGTATGGGTTGTGTGCTGCTGGAAGCGCTCGGAACCCCATCTACCAAAACGAAGTGCTTGTGCTTCCTATAGCGGTTACTATTCCATATAACCAAGTTGGAGCAGTGTTAGGGTACCCTAACACTGCTCCCTATTGTTTGTTTGGCAAGATCTGGATATTTCCTCTTGTCTTACCTGCCGCTGGCTCCTGTTGAGCCTTTGCTCGAGTCTCCGGAAAAGGAACCTGCACCCGAGAACTCGCCCTTGACCAGGTACGGTGGTGGCTTGACGAAGTGAAAGTTTTCCGCCATCCGCTTCCACTGCTTCAGCTCCGGTCCACCAGAGGGCCTGGGAGGGAAGCCGTACTCGTCGAGCTGTTTGGGACTTGCCTTCAACGGGTTGAAGCTTTCTGGAGGGATCTTGTAAATCTGTTTCACACCCTCCGCCCGATAGATGTATTCCCTACCCCTATCAGGAAGCTTCTTGACGGCTTTGAGCGGATAGATCTTGATACCGCATTTCTTCAGGAAAGAGCGAGGAACCTCGTATGGGTCATATGAAGAGTTGCATCTCAGCTTATCCACAACTCTTCCTTTGTTGCCTATTGAGGCGTGCCTGCCAGGATTATGATGATCTCCAGAAACCGAAGCTAGCCTGTTTACCTCTTTTGAGAGCTTATCCCACTGACTGCCGGTTGGGACGTAGGCATGCTTGCCGTTGGAGGCCACCGCACACCCGGCGAGGTGAATGTCGATAGCCACGTCGTGCGAGCGGTTTGGGTAGGAAAATACCGCCACGGCTGACTTCTTGCGGGTTTCATTCGGGCACGTCAGCGTGTGCGGGGCAGGAGAGAACGAGTCCAGCAATCGCGCAAATCGCTCCACCCGCTTTGGCGAGTTAATCATCGCAGAGCTTATGAGAGGGACATGAGATTTAGAGATGGGGCCGCTGTAGCGGCAAATCTTGAGACGATTGGCTCCAGACGGCACTAGCTTTCCGGACAGATCCACACCCTCATTCGACACAGCTGTGGGTGCCGAACTCGGGCACTTCTTGTTTGCGGTCAAAGTGATCGCTCCAGAGTGAGCTTTGCTCTGATGGCTATGTCCCTGGGGAGAACTCGCACGGGTCACCGAGCATCCTGTTGCCAATACGGCGATCAGAATGGCCCCAAGTAACATCCATTTCACAGCAACTCCGTGCTGGGCACCGGAAGCGCGCTTCTGCTCCGGCTCATCCTGCTTCACAGACATTTTCGTATCTTTCGTTTCATGAGTTTCGCTTATCTTACCACACCAACCCCCTTCAGTTTCCTCAACGGCAATGATATTGGACAACAGAGAAACTCTTCCCACCATTGTAGAGGTTATTGGGTTTGGACAGCACATGACGGCTACTGCTCATAGTTATTTTGTGGTGGGGATAGCGTCCGATACGGTTGGAGGCGCTGGATCCATTCACCCACGCTCCCTTGAACCTCAACTTCCTGAAGTTGCTGAGGTTTGCAAGCGAGGTGCTTCCATTAGAGTAGACGTAGGTCGGGCGTTCGACGATAGCCTCCGCAGTCCTCCCGTTGTAGCGACTATAAGGAGCATCGATGGTAGTTCCCTCACCGGTGTAGATGTTATAGAGCAGGAAATGAAAGCCGCCATTGCAACGCTTCACATATGCTTCGAACAATCCACCTGGGGTTGCTTTTATCCGCTGGGGAATGGCGGTTTTCTGCTTTGGAAGTAATTCGGTCCAGCTCTGATGCAGCTTAACTCCTTGCAGATGCCAGGCCTTCCCGTCTTGACCCAGCACATTTCTCGGCCGGGCACTGCCACCAAGGCCAACCCAGGTCACTTCGGCGTTCGATCTGCAGGCGCTGTGATAGAAATGAGGCTCGTACCAACGCCCTAGCGCGGAACGGTACCGATTGCCCGAGGCGGCTTTGGTTTCGAATCCAGACCAATTGCTTGAACCTAACCTGTACCAATTTGCAGATCTGCCACTAAACTTTGCCACCATCGGAAAGTGTCTTTACCGCCTGACGTGGAAAGATGCGGATTCCACAGGCTTGCAGGAAAAGGCGGGAAACGTTGTAGGGATCAAACGAAGAATTGCACGCAGAACTGCTCGGCTTGAGGGTGGCTTTATGAGTAGCACCCATCACGGGCAACGCTACCGCAACGGCTAACCCGCAGGAGATTACCAGGGTGATCCATCTCCTGAGCATAAGGCTTCCTCTCCTTCTATACCGCACGCTCGAACTCAACAGTCCTGAAGAGTTTTGACAGTCCAGCCGCAACGAACACCGCAGCCAGGAAGAACCTCGCGGCGTACGCCCCAAGCTCCGCCATCTCCACGATGACACCCTTATCCTTGTTACCGTCCTACCGGTAAGATTATGTCTCAATCGCATCATTACTATCAAGGGCGTCTGCTAAGATCTCGTCCTTACACTACAAGAATGGTTGAAGTAGACAAGACATGAGCGAATGGGCAGGCAGTGGAGCAGCGGCGGAGGTGTAAGAAGTGGGAAGGACGAGGTTACCCGGGAAGGTACGCGAGGCGCAGATCCTCGGGGTCGCGTTGAGGTCGTTCCGAGAGCGTGGGTTCAAGGGCACCTCGATGTCAGAGATCGCGGAGAATGTCGGGATCAGCAAGGCGGGACTCTATCACCACTTCAGGTCCAAAGACGAGCTGCTTTGCGCCCTCTTCGAACCTTCTTTCGGGAGGGTGGAGGAGCTCCTAAAGAGGCGTCCCGGACAGAAGGAACTGCTGGAAGGGTACCTGGAGATCATGCTCGCAGAGCGGGACCTGGCCACCTTTTGCTGGCTACGGATCTCTCGGTGCGTACCCGTCCCGGCGTAGGCGAGAAGGTTGTGGAGTTGATGCGGCGGCTGCGAGAACAGGTGGCCGGAGAGGGAGCTGACCTCAAGCAGATGATACGGGCCGATGGCGCGCTATGGGTGCTGCGCTCGGCGGTGATCTCCTTCCCCGAAGCTGATGAGCAGACCGTCAGGGAGGTGGCCCTACCGGCCGCCGCAGCGGTACTGAACCTGCCGTAAGGTCGCGGGCACGCAGGCCGTTCTCCTCCAGGTAGGATAAAAACCCTTCCAGGATCTCACGCACATCCCTGACGAAGCTCCCGGAGCCCACCTGGACGGCCGTGGCCCCGGCGAGCATGAACTCGGCGACGTCGGTGCCGCTCACGACGCCGCCGCAGCCGATGACCGGGACCTCCACGGTGCGGGAGACCTGGTGGACGCAGCGGAGCGCCACGGGCTTTATCGCGGGTCCGGAGAGGCCGCCCGCGAGGAAGACCCGCCGCGTGCGGGCGTCCACCGCGAGCGCCGGGATGGTGTTTATGAGCGTCACGGCGTCGGCCCCGGCGCGCCCGGCTGCTAAAGAGTTCTCCAGGACCCGCTCGCTCGCGAGCTTGGCGAAGAGGGGTTTCTGCGGCATAGCCTCCCGGCAGGCCGAGACCACCTCCTCGACGGAGGGGGGATGCGAGCAGAAAGTCTCTTCTCCCCTCTCGGTGTTGGGGCAGGAGAGGTTCAGCTCCACGGCGGCCACCCGTTCGTCACCCGCGAGCCTCCGGCACACCCGGGCGAACTCCCCGGGCGTCTCCCCCGCGACCGAGACGAAGACGGGGAGCCCGACGTCGTAGAGGTCGAGCTCCGAGAGGAAGGCGTCCAGCCCGGGGTTCTCGAGCCCGATCGAGTTGATCATGCCGGATGGGGCCTCGGCTATCCGGGGAGGAGGGTTGCCCGGGCGCGGCTCGAGCGTCACCGTCTTCGGCAGCACGGCCCCGAATGCCCCCGCGACCTCCGGCAGCTCCTCTCTGGAAAGCGTGCCCGCCGCCGGGACGAGCGGGGTGCGCAGCCGGAGGCCGCACAGCTCGACCTCGAGGGTTTCCCTCACCACGCGATCTCCTCTGCGGCGAAGACCGGCCCCTCCGCACAGGCCCGGGCGTAGGAGAGGCCGCCCGGGCGGCGAACCGGGACGGCGCAGCCCCGGCAGGCGCCGGTGCCGCAGGCCATCCGCTCGCGCACGGCGAGGTACGCGGGGACGCCGGCTCCGGCCACCGCCCGCAGGGTGGCCGCCGGGCCGCTGGCGTAGAGCGCGCGGTAGCGCGAGAGGTCCCCGATGGCCCCGAGCAGGGCTCCCGGGGGACCATCGGGCCCGGTCGGTACGAGCTCCGCCCCCGGGAACAGGCCGCGCAGCCCCTCCACGTAGGCCTCTGGAGCACCAGCCGGCACTTCCAGGAAGACCTCGTGCTCCACACCCAGCTCCTCCAGGCGCCGGGCGAGGAACCCGAGCGGAGAGACCCACACCCCCCCGCCGACGAGCGCGACCGGCCCCGCCTCCGGGAGCGGGTAGCCGCGCCCGAGCGGCCCACCGAGGAGCAGATCCCCCTCCTCGCGGGCGAGAAGTTCGGTGCCCCGGCCGCGGACCTCGAACAAAAGAGAGACAACGTCCCCCTCGAAGTCGTGGACGAAGAAGGGTCGCGAGAGGAAGGGGTCGTAAGAAAGGGTGCTCCCCCCGGGACGGACCATCAGGAACTGCCCGGGCGAGGGGACTTCGCCCCGCCAGCGACACCGGAGCAGACGGTGGGAGCCCAGGTCCTCGCGAGAGACGATCTCCGCCTCGCGCAGCCTCACGCTCTGGCGGGATACAAACCCTGCAGCGCACGCACGCTGCGGGCCTTGCCCCGGATCTTCGACTCTATCCCCTGCACCGCCGCGGCGGCCGCCGAGAGCGTGGTTATGCACGGCACCCCGTGCATGAGCGCCCCGCGCCTTATCGCGTAGCCGTCGGTGCGCTCCCGACGCCCCCGCCCGCCGGGGGTGTTCACGATCAGGTCCACCTCCCCCGCCTCGATGAGCGCGAGCACGTCCTTCCCCGGCTCCCCGATCTTGGGCACCACCCCGACGGAGAGGCCGTTGCTGCGCAATACCTCCGCGGTCCCCTCGCTCGCCAGGATCTCGAACCCCAGGTCGGCGAACGCCCGCGCCAGCAGGACCACGGCCCGCTTGTCCCGGTCGTTGACCGAGACGTAGACCCTACCGGAGACCGGCAGCGGCTGCCCTGCCGCGGAGAGGGCTTTGGCGAACGCCCCGCCGAAGGTCTCGTCTATGCCCATCGTCTCCCCGGTCGAGCGCATCTCGGGGCCGAGCAGCGGGTCCACGTCCGCAAACCGCTCGAACGGCAGGACCGGCGCCTTGACCGAGAAGTGCTCCGGACGGCTCCCCTCGAGCCGCATCTCCGCGAGCTTCTCGCCGAGCAGGACGCGGGTGGCGATCTTGGCGAGCGGCACCCCGGTCGCCTTGGAGACGAACGGGACCGTGCGCGAGGCGCGCGGGTTGCACTCGATGACGAGCACCTCCTCGCCCCGCACGACGTACTGCACGTTCATCAGGCCGACAACGCCGAGCGCGAGCGCCAGGCTCCGGGTGTACTCTTCGATCTTCGCCACGACCGGACGCGGCAGCGTGATCGGGGGTATGACGCACGAGGAATCCCCGGAGTGGACGCCGGCCTCCTCGATGTGCTCCATGATCCCACCGATGTAGACCCGCTCCCCGTCGCACACCGCGTCCACGTCCACCTCGACGTGGTCCTCCATGAAGCGGTCGATGAGGGTCGGGTGCTCGGGCGTGGCACCGGCCTCCGACTCCAGGTAGCGGTCCAGTTCTTCCTCGGTGTAGACGATCTCCATCCGGCGCCCCCCGAGCACGTAGGAGGGCCGGACGACGACCGGGTAGCCCACCTCGCGCGCGACCGCCCGGGCCTCCTCGGCGCTCCGGGCCGCACCGAAGCGGGGGTGCGGCATCCCAAGCTCCTCCAGGAGCCGTCCGAAACGGGAGCGGTCCTCGGCGAGGTCTATCGCCTCGGAGGGGGTGCCGAGGATCCTCACGCCCTCCCGCTCGAGCTCCCGCGCGAGCTTCAGGGGGCTCTGCCCGCCGAACTGCAGGATGACCCCCTCCGGCCTCTCCCTCCGGATGACCTCGAGCACGTGCTCGGCGTCGAGCGGCTCGAAGTAGAGCCGGGTCGAGGTGTCGTAGTCGGTCGAGACGGTCTCGGGGTTGGAGTTGACCATCACCGCGTCGTAGCCGCTCTCCTTTATCGCGTAGCTGGCGTGCACGCAGGCGTAGTCGAACTCGACCCCCTGCCCGATCCTGTTCGGCCCGCTCCCGAGCACCACGATCGAACGGTTCTCCCCCCGCTCGACCTCGTCCTCCTCCTCGTAGGTGGAGTAGTAGTACGGCGTGCGGGCCGGAAACTCGGCGGCGCAGGTGTCGACCGCCTTGTAGGTCGGCCGGATGCCGAGCATCCTCCTGACGCCCCGGATCACGTCGGTCCGGGTCCCGGCCGCCGCGGCTATCGCCGCATCGGAGAGCCCGACCCGCTTCGCCTCGAGCAGCTCCTCGGGCTGCATCTCGGGCTGCACCGCCCCCTCGGCGGCGACGATCCGGGCGACCGAGGCGATGAAGAACGGGTCGATCCTGGTCCTGCGGTATATCTCGGGGATGTCCATCCCGGCCCGAAGCGCCTCGAAGATGGCGAAGATGCGGTACGGGTTCGGCTCGTCGAGCTCGGCTTTTACGTCCTGCGGCTCGACCTCGAGCGACGCCATCGCCTTCAGGAGGCTCTCGGTGAACGTCCTGCCGACCGCCATCACTTCCCCGACCGAATGCATCCGGGTCGTCAGCCGCGGCGCCGCCCCAGGGAACTTCTCGAACGCGAAGCGCGGGATCTTGGTGACCACGTAATCGAGCGCCGGCTCGAAGGAGGCCGGGGTCACCCCCGTGATGTCGTTCGGGATCTCATCCAGCCTCAGCCCGCAAGCGAGCTTGGCCGCGATCTTCGCGATCGGAAAACCCGTCGCCTTGCTCGCCAGCGCACTCGAACGCGAGACGCGCGGGTTCATCTCGATCACATAGAAGTCGTCGCTCCCCGGATCGACTGCGAACTGGATGTTCGATCCCCCCGTCTGTACCCCGATCTCCCGTATTATGCGTATAGCTGCGGTACGGAGGGCCTGGTACTGCCTGTCGGAGAGGGTCTGGGCGGGGGCGACGGTGATGGAGTCGCCGGTGTGGACGCCCATGGGGTCG
Organism: Rubrobacteraceae bacterium; assembly: GCA_023511405.1. Classification (GTDB taxonomy): domain Bacteria; phylum Actinomycetota; class Rubrobacteria; order Rubrobacterales; family Rubrobacteraceae; genus Rubrobacter_E; species Rubrobacter_E naiadicus. Next base: position 46,176 of record JAIMBO010000007.1, on the reverse strand, counting down.
ACGTTCTCTATGGAGCAGATGATGACGACGTTGTCGTCGAGGTCGCGCATGACCTCGAGCTCGAACTCCTTCCAGCCGGCGATGCTGCGCTCGACGAGGACGCTGTGGACGGGGCTTGCGGCGAGCCCTTCGGCGACCGAGCGCCGGAGCCCCTCGAGGGTGGTCGCCATCGAGCCGCCCTTGCCGCCCAGGGTGAAGCTGGGGCGGATGATGAGGGGCAGTCCGATCTTCTCGGCGAGCTCCTCGGCCTCGGCGACGCTCTTCACGGTCCTGCTCTCGGGGACCTTGAGGCCGATACGCTCCATCGCGTCGTGGAAGAGCTCGCGGTCCTCGGCCTTGCGGATCGAATCGACCGACGCCCCGAGCAGCTCCACGCCGAGCTCGTCGAGGACGCCCGCCTCGTAGAGCTCGACGGAGATGTTGAGGGCGGTCTGGCCGCCCAGGGTCGGGAGCAGGGCGTCGGGCCGCTCGCGGCGCAGGATCTCCGCGACCATCTCCGCGTCGAGCGGCTCGATGTAGGTGGTATCGGCCACCTCGGGGTCGGTCATGATCGTCGCCGGGTTCGAGTTGACCAGGATGACCCGGTAGCCCTCGTCGCGCAGCGCGCGGCAGGCCTGGGTGCCCGAGTAGTCGAACTCGGCGGCCTGCCCGATCACGATCGGCCCGGAGCCGATGATGAGTATGCTCTCTATGTCTTCGCGCCGGGGCATGCTAGGCCACCACCTTCCCGCCGGAGGCCGCCGCGACGAACTCGTCGAAGAGGTAGCCCGAGTCGCGCGGTCCGGGGCTCGACTCGGGGTGGTACTGCACGCTCCAGGCGCCCGCGGCGTCGCAGCGGAGCCCCTCGACCGTGCCGTCGTAGAGGTTGCGGTGGGTGAGCGCGACGCCCTCGGGCATCGTCTCCTCCCGGATCGCGAAACCGTGGTTCTGCGAGGTGATCTCGATGCGCCCGGTCGAAAGGTTCCTCACCGGGTGGTTCGCCCCGTGGTGCCCGAAGGGCATCTTGTACGTCTCGCAGCCGAGCGCGAGCCCGAGGAGCTGGTGCCCCAGGCAGATTCCGAAGACCGGTAGCTCACCGAGCAGCGGTTTGAGGCGCTCTATCGCCGCTTCGAGCGCCGCCGGGTCGCCGGGACCGTTGGAGAGGAAGAGGCCGTCGGGAGAGGAGGCGAGGATCTCCTGCGGGGGCGTGGCGCCGGGCAGGGCGAGCACCGAGGCGCCGCGGCTCCTGAGCTCGCGGTAGATCGAACCCTTCACCCCGTAGTCGAGAGCGGCGATGCGGCAACGCTCCTCGCCGATGGCGGGCAACAGCGTGGGCTCGGTGAGCTGGGCGCTCGAAGAGGCGAGGTCGAGCCCGACCATCTGCGGGTGGGAGCGGGCCTTCTCCCTGAGGGCCTGGACGTCGTCGGTCTCGGTCGAGATCACGCCGCGCATCGCACCCGCCGTGCGGATGTGGCGGGTGAGCGCGCGGGTGTCTATGCCCTCTACCCCGATCACCCCGGCCTCATCGAGCATCTCCGCGAGCGAGCGCTCGCTCGCCCAGTTGCTGTGGTAGGGGGTGTACTCGCGCACCAAAACGCCCGCGGCCTGCACCCGCCTGGATTCCTCGTCGCCGGGGATGACGCCGTAGTTGCCGATCAGGGGGTAGGTGAACAGCACGATCTGCCCCCGGTAAGAGGGGTCGGTGATCGTCTCCTGGTAGCCGACCATGCTCGTCGTGAAGACCACCTCGCCGGCCGTCTCGCCCTCGCCGGCGAAACTCCATCCCCGGAAGGCCGTCCCGTCCTCCAGGACGACCAGGGCCTTGTTACGTCCGTACTCCAAGCTTCGCTCCCATCCTGTCGTGTACGAGCTCTCCTCCGACTATGGTACCCACGATCCTGCCCCTCATCCTCCTCCCCAGGTAGGGGCTGTTGTGCGAGCGGCTCGAGAGGCTCTCCCGCTCCACGGTCCACTCTTCCTCGAGGTCGGCGAGCGCGATGTCCGCCGGGGCCCCCACGGCGAGGCTCCCGAGCCCCCCGACCCATCGCCCCGGCGCGCAGCTCATCGCTTCGACGAGGCGGGAGAGCGGGAGAGATTCCCCCAGCACCAGCTCCGTGTAGAGGGCGGCGAAGGCCGTCTCGTGCCCGAGGAAACCCGGGGCGGCCTCCTGCAGCGGGAGCTCCTTCCTCTGCGCGGCGTGCGGGGCGTGGTCGGTCGCGACGAAATCGAGCGTCCCGTCGCGCAGCGCTTCGATCACCTCCCGGCGGTCCCCCTCGGGCCTGAGGGGCGGGTTGACCCGGTAGAGCCCCTCGAGCGTGCGCACCAGGTCGTCGGTCAGGGTCAGGTGGTGCGGGGTGGTATCCGCGGTGACGCCGGCGCGCCCCTTGAAGAAACCGACGAGCGCGGCCGAGAGCGCGGTCGAGACGTGGGTTATGTGCACCCTCGCCCCGGTCTCGGCGGCGAGGACGAGCGCCGTCGCCGTGGCGGCGTCCTCGGCGCTCGCGGGCGTCGCCGGAACCCCGGCGAGCGCCGCCGCGACCCCGTCGTGCACCACGCCTTTCGCGAGCGAGCGGTCCTCGCAGTGCAGCAGGACCGCGAGCCCAGCCGAGCGGGCGTAGAGCATCCCGCTCCTCAAGACGTCGGCGTTCTGCGTGCCGGGCCCGTCGTCCGAGACGCACAGCGCCCCCGCTTCCTTCAGCAGGCGCATCTCGGTGAGCTCGCTCCCGGCGAGCCCGGCGTGCAGCGCCGCGGCGACGTACGCCCGCACCCTCGACTCCCGCTCCGCCCGCCGCACGAGGCCCGAGACGAGCGCGGGTCTGTCCAGCACCGGGTCGGTGTTCGGCATCATCACCACGCCCGTGAACCCGCCCGCCGCGGCCGCCGCCGAACCGCTCTCGAGGTCCTCCTCCTCTTCGCGCCCCGGCGTCCGCCAGTGGGCGTGAACGTCGACGAAGCCGGGGAAGAGGTGCAGCCCGGAGGCGTCCAGCTCGCGCACCCCGTGCAGATCCTCCCCCACCTCGGCCACGCGCCCACCGCTGATGCGCACGTCCATCACCCCGTCGAGTCCGGAGGAGGGGTCGAGGACGTGCGCCCCGCGGATGACGAGCTCGCGGTCCGCTCCGCTGCGCGTGCTCAAGCCGCCGCCCTCTCCACCGAGCCGGTCGCGAGCGCGAGCACGGCGGTACGCACCGCGATCCCGGCGGATACCTGATCGGGTATGAGCGAGCTACCGTCGAGGACGACGTCCGAGGCGATCTCGACGCCCCGGTTCACCGGTCCCGGATGCATCACCCGCACGCCGGGCCGCAGGTGGCGCCGCCCGACCCCGTAGTAGCGGGCGTACTCGGCGACCGAGGGTACGAGCGCGCCGCTCATCCTCTCCTTCTGCAGCCGGAGCATGTAGAGCACCTCCGCCCCCCACTCGAGCGCCTCGTCGACCGAGCCGAGGACCGGAAGCCCCCACACGTCCGCCTCGCGCGGCAGGAGCGTCGCCGGAGCCACGAGCGAGACCTCGATCCCCGCCGTCCCGAAGGCCGGGATCACGCTGCGCGCCACCCGGCTGTGCAGGATGTCCCCGACGATCGCCGCCCGCCGACCGGCGAGCTCCTCGAAGCCGCCGAGGGATTTGCCGAGGGCGTAGAGGTCGAGGAGCGCCTGCGTGGGGTGCTGCCCGCAGCCGTCCCCGGCGTTTATCACCGCGGCGGAGGTGTGCCTCGAGGCGAGAGAGGCCGCCCCGGCCGCCGGGTGCCGGATGATGAGCGCGTCCATCCCGAGCCGGTCCAGGGTCACCACCGTGTCCACCAGCGACTCGCCCTTCGAGATCGAGGAGGTCCCCGACGAGAGCGAGACCACGTCGGCCCCGGCCCGCCGCGCCGCGAGCTCGAAGGAGGCCGCGGTCCTCGTCGAGGGCTCGAAGAAGGCGAGGCAGACCGTCCTGCCCTCGAGCAGGCGGCCGAGGCGCCCCTCCTCTTGATCTCGCGCGAGCTCCATCACCTCGAGGAGCTCCTCCCTCCCGACGTTCTCCAGCGAGATGAAGTCCCTAGCGCTCAACGGTGATCACCCCATCCTCCCCGTCGGTCTCGACCAGCCTCACCCGCACCCGCTCGTCGAGCGAGGTCGGGACGTTCTTGCCCACGTAGTCCGCCCGGATCGGGAGCTCCCGGTGTCCGCGGTCGATAAGGATCGCGAGCTGTATCGCCGCCGGGCGGCCCCGCTCGAGCAAAGCGTCCATCGCGGCCCGCGCCGTCCGGCCGGTGAAGAGTACGTCATCGACCAGGATGACGATCCGGCCCTCGACCTCGAACGGGATGCGGCTGCCCCTGACCTCGGGTTCATCATCCGTCAGGTCGTCGCGGTGCAGCGTGATGTCCAGAGATCCCACCGGGACCTCGATCCCTTCGAAGCGGCGGATGTTCTCCGAGATCCTGTGCGCCAGCGGCACCCCGCGCGTGAGTATACCGACTAGCGCGAGGTCGTCGAGCCGGGATGCGTTTCTCTCCAGGATCTCGTGCGAGATGCGCCTCAGAGAGCGGGCGAGGACGTCCGGGGAGAGTATCTCCGCGCGCACCCTTTCGTCGGTGCCTGAGACACCCAAAAGATCACCTCCTTCGCGCCTCACGGGACGCCGTTAAAGGATGGTCTCCAAACTGCCGGTTAAGCTACCAGAACCCGGACGAGGCGTCAACATCCTGGCCGCCCGGGTCCCGCCCGTCGAGCACGTCTGCGGAGACGGCGACGAGAAAGTCATTACGTTGGGACACGAGGGTGCCGAAGTGAGCGCCCGGCACCGTACCCGAAGGCGTATATCGTCCATACCGGGCAGCACCTTCGCCGTCAACTCCCGCGTCTGCAGCAGAGTGGTGCGCTCACCGCGTTCACGGCCTTGAGCAGAAGCGTCTCTCCGCCCTCGATTCACTGGGACCGGACCACGCAAGCACGATGCTGACGAAATCATGCGTTACGTCATCCATGGAAGTTTCGATCATTACAATTCTTCGTGTGCCAGCGGGGCGAGAACGAAGACAGCCAAAAAGGAACACGCGGCGACGGCGAGGAACCCGATGGCCCACGAGGAGGTGAGGGTGACGAGGGCGGCGAAGGCCGGAGGGGCGGCTATCGCGCCGGGTCCCATCACGGTGTTGTAGAGACCGAGCGCCGTCCCACTGCGCTCTTTTCCGGCAAATTCGGCCACGGCGGTGAAGGCGAGTCCGTTCCAGCTCATGGCGAGGACCGAGGCCGCGAGCAGCACCGGCAACAATACCCACACGGGCGCGTCGATGAGGGCGGCCGCGGCCGCCAATCCGGTCGCCATGCCCAGACCGAGCCCCCGCAGGGGACCGATACGGCGGCGCCACGCGTCGGAGAACCGGCCGGCGAGGACGCGCCCTACGCCGCCGAGCAGCTGTACCACCGCGAAGAACCCGGCCGCAACGCCGGTGGCATAGCCCAGCTCTTCGTGCAGGAACACGACGAGGAAGGCCATAACGCCGAACTGCGGGATCGCGAGAAGGGCACCTGCGAGTGCGACCCGCCAGACCCTCCGATCGCGGACGGGGCTTCGCCCGGTATTCTCCGAAGCACCTCCGGCAGGTGACCCCGCTGGCTCGCGCACCCACCCGGCGACCGCTCCGGCGGCCAGGGCACAGCTTGCGGCCAGGAAAATGAGCGCGCCGCCGACGTCGCTCGCGGACGCCAGCGCCGGGAGGACCAGCGCCGCCAGTCCAGCTCCGAGCGGCAGCGCCGTCTGGCGGATGCCCATGGCGAAGCCCCGTTCGGCGGGCGCAAACCAGCCCATTACGGCCCTTCCGCTCGCGACGTTCACGCTCGCTCCACAGGCGCCGGCCGCGAAGAGAGCCGCTGCAAGCCCGAATACACCCGGCGACCGGGAAGCCACCAGCAACGCCACCGCCGCGCCCAGGAGACCCGCCGCCATCGTCCGTCGCTCTCCGAAGCGGTCGGTGGCCGCACCCCAGAGGAGCAGGGTGCCGAGCACCCCTGCGGTGATGCTGGAGAGAACCAGCCCGAGCTGGCCGAGGCCGAGATCGTACGCAGATCTCAGCGCCGGTCCCAATGCCGGGAGGCCCTGGAAGACTGCGCCGAAGAAGGCGGCCTGCGCCACCACGCTCACGCCGAGGACGGCCCAGCGGTAGCGGCTTGCAGCCGCATTTGCGAGCGAGGAGGTTGGCGCAGCCTCCTCCACCCTCGGGGATCTTCTGCTCGTCTGCACCGCCGGTCCTCCCGCTCGCGTTACTCCAGGGCAGGAGCGACACCGAGGGCCAGCGCCACACCCCAGCAGATCAAAGCTATGCCCAGAGGCGCGCTGATCCTCCTGCCCCAACTCACGTTCTTCTCCGTTGCCATGACGGATCCCAAAACAACCATCCACAGGAGGCTCCCGGCCCCCACCGCGAACATAACCAGCATCAACGACCAGCAGCACCCCAGACAGAAGAGCCCGTGATGAAGCCCAAGCCGGAACGCCTGCAGACGCTCATGCTTCCCTCTCCAGTGCTCCGCGATGAAGCTTAGAGGAGAGCGGCACTTATCCAGGCACTTGTGCTTGAGAGGCGTGAACTGGTAGATGCCCGCGAGCGTCAGGGTACCCGCCCCTATGACCCAGGAGTTGGCTTCGAGCCAGGATGTGTGCTCGACCGCTTCGTGGATGAAGAGGTCGCCTGAGAAAGCTATCCCACCGAAGAGCGTCCAGACGCTTATGTAGCCACAGAGGAGCAGGGCGATGAGCAGTAGATGGTCGGAACGCTGGCGGGTAAAGCGCTCGAAGAGCAGCACCAGCAGCAGGCTGGTGGGGAGCATCATGGCGACTATCATCAACATCCATCCGGAGACGAACAGGGCCAGAAGCAGGGCATACTCGAGCACGAATCGTCCCCCTATGCCGGCGAGGACGAGATGGCCCAGTTCCTCGTGGTTCAGGTAGGGAGCGTAGGGGGAGGCGCTCCAGAGCCATAGCGCGAGCCAGGCCAGTACGATGAGCGCTGCCACAAGGATGGCAAAGACCCGGTTATGTAAGCCGCGCGGTGCCGTCCACATAACAGGAGATCACCTCTCTCGATGAGTGGGGCGGAGCCGTCCTTCGAGCTCCGCCCCGGATACCCTCTCAGGCCGCCTCGAAATGGAAGTGACCCTGGATGGCGTTGTTGTCCTGGATATCTATGTCCTGCAGGCCGTAGGCGGAGGAGTTGCGCCGGAACCTGGTAGCCTTGCTCACGTAGGCGGGAGAGCCGGGGATGGTGGAGAACACGGTCTCCTGCAGCGTGGTCGGCTTCTCGGTGGCCCCCATGTAGGAGGCCATCTCCGCCTCAACGGCCGGGGCCATGCTGGAGCCGATCCTGAGCGTCCCCTTGCCCTCCTCGACATCGAACGAGATCGGAACCCTCTCCACCGCGACCACCTCGCCGATGAGCTGTGCCAGGTCCGCCGGCGGTCCGCCGAGCCTGCCGGTGAAGACGTTCAGCAGAGCCTCCTGCTGCTCGTCGGTGGCCTCATCGTCCACGAAGGCAACTATTCTCCAGTTACCCTGCAAGACGTTGCCTGGTATGTGGGCCATGAAGGCCAGCGTATGTCCCGAGACGTCGATGCCATCGACCGTGCCTCTATCCACGTGGTAGGCCAGCGCGGCGTCGCAGGTGCCGTTGTCGGGGTCCTCGCCGATCCAGCACGGACAGAGCACGTTGCAGTCGCAGACCTCCAGCAACCGTCCTTCTAGCTGATAAGTCACCTTCCAACCTCCTTCTTCCATTCGCTGTGTATCTCTCCGATCCTGGTGAAGGCCTGATCCTTTACGATCCAACTCCTCTCAAAACCGTGCCGCTTACGACCATCGGGAGCCTAACCGTCCGGCGTTACGCTTTTGTTACGCGTGTGGACGGTCGGGCTCTGCAGTCTCACCATCACGGCCACGCGCTGGCAGACGTTGACGCCGAAGCCACCGTGGTTCCATACCTCATCGCCATCGGTCGGCTGTGTCCTGCCGGCAGCGTCCGTGGCCCGCACGCAGAGCTCGTACTCTCCGGGCTCCTGCACCTCCCACTCGAAGCGCCACGGTCTCCAGGCGTAGCGTCCGGGCGGCGCGCCGAGCTCCGCCTCCTCCCACGTACGCCCGCCGTCGGAGCTGAACTCGATTCGCTCTACAGGATCCCGGCCCGACCAGGCGCGTCCCTCCACCAGCGTCCGTCCCGTCCGCAGATACCTCATGCGGGAGAGGAAATCGGGGATGCCGGGCGGCACCATCAGCGCGCGCGGCCTCTTGCAGGTCACCGGCGTGCCGGGCTCCTCTGCAGAGTTCTGGTAGCGATACGAAACCGCCTGCTGGAACCCTTCGAATGGTTCGCCGATCGCCGTGATCGACTTGAGCCACTTCACCGAGGCCATGCCGTACCACCCCGGCACGACCGCCCTCAAGGGAAAACCGTGCTGGGGTGGAAGGAGCTGGCCGTTCATCTCGTAGGCGAGGATAACATCACCGCTCAAGGCGTCCTCGAGGGGCAGGCTCCGCGCGTAGTCGTGCTCTACCCCCTCCTGGATGCCCCGGTCGTGACCGGTGAAGATGATCTCGACCGCATCCTCCAGCAGACCGGCTTCCTCGAGCAGAGGTCGTAGCGGCGTCCCCGTCCACTCTGCGCACCCCACGGCCTCCTCGTGCCACGGTTGGGAGGTCGCCCGCGGAGAGAGGTGCGCGCGCCCGTTCCCGGCGCACTCCATCATCACGGGCATCGTCACCGCCGGACGCGCCTTGATCTCATCGAGGCTCAGCCTGAGCGGGTGGCGGACCAGTCCAGAGACCACGAGCTCGTAGCCTTCTGCCTCGATCGACGGGATGTCGAAGTGGGTGAGGAGATAGTGCATCCCGATCGGGGTTACGGGATGGCGGAGCGCCTCGAGGGGCATCCCCGGGTTTCGCAGGGCGAGCCTCACCTCTTCACGGGTGAACTCCGGGGACGCCGTGCTCTGGTCCATCAGCCCCCCTTACGCAGCCGGCTTTATGTTCTGGTTGACGCGGAAGAGGTTGGCCGGGTCGTACCTCCGCTTGACCTCCGCCAGCCGCTCGTAGTTGCCCCGGTAGGTGGCGCGGACCCGCTCCTGCCCCTCCTCCATCATGAAGTTGACGTACGCTCCTCCGGCGGAGTAGGGGTGCAGCGCCTCCCAGTACTCTCTCGCCCAAGCCCTCACGCGCTCGCCGTTTGCCGGGTCGGGATCCACCCCGGCGATGACCATGGACCACGTCACGTCGCGGTAGCTCCACGCGGTATCGTCCTCGCCGACCCGGTGCACCGCCCCATTGATCGGGTAGAGGTGCATCGTCGAGTGCATGGTCGGGAGCCGGGAGCCGTGCTCAATGTGGCGCGCTATGGCCTCGTCGCCGAGCTCTCTTACGAAGTCGCCCTTCCAGTACCATTGCAACCCCGGCGGGTAGAGCGCGTCGAAGGCGCTCTGCAGCGCCGGATAAGGCATGGCGTGCACGCCGTAGAGCGCCGGGTCGCCGGCCTCCCGCACGGGCGCGAACGCATCCTCCGCTTCTTCTTCCGATCCCGTGTAACACCAGACCACGGCGCACATCTTCTTCAGATGCAGATCTTCGGGGAAGGGTGGCGCCGGCGGCACGGTCACGAATCCGAACCAGCCGTAGAGATCCTCCGGCGCCCCGGCGATGAAGTCGCGGTACCACCGCATCACCCCGGCGGCCTGCTCCAGCGGCCAGAGCGTCGGCCCCCCGACGATGGTGTGTACCGGGTGCGCCCTGAACTCGAAGGAGGTCACCACACCGAAGTTGCCCCCGCCGCCGCGCAGGGCCCAGAAGAGGTCCTCGTGTTCGGACTCGCTCGCCGTGACGAAGCTGCCATCGGCCAGAACCACGTCGGCGGAGATGAGGTTGTCGATGGTCAGGCCGTACCTGCGGGTCAGGTAGCCGTGCCCGCCGCCCAGAGTGAGGCCGCCTACGCCGGTGGTCGAGATGATCCCGCTGGGTATGGCGAGGCCGAAGGCGTGGGTGGCGAGGTCTACCTCCCCCCACGTCGCGCCGCCCGCGATCCGAACGGTTCGCTCCGCCGGGTCCACCCGTACACCCCTCATGGGCGAGAGGTCTACGACGAACCCGCCGTCGCAAATGCCCAGGCCCGCCCCGTTGTGGCCGCCGCCGCGGACGGCGAGGAGCAGGCCGTTCTCGCGGGCGAAGTTGACGCACGCGATCACGTCGGCGACATCGGCGCAGCGGGCGATCAGGGCAGGATGTTTGTCGATCATGCCGTTGTAGACTTTGCGGGCGACATCGTAGGTTTCGTCGCCGGGCTGGATCAGCCTGCCCTGAAACCCTGCCTGCAAGCCCGCGACGGCCGATCCCTCGAGGATCGTGTTCTCTGCCATAATCTCCTCCTTGTTGTTCATCCGATGGTCAAAGCACTCCCGCGACCATCCAAGCTCCCCATCCGACCAGCACCACACCCGCCACCCGGCTTACCCGATGGCCCGCCGGAGCCACCTTTTCGAGCAAGACGAACCCCGAGATAGCAGCGACCCAGAGCAGGTTCATCACCCCCGCCACGAAGAGCAGGGCCATCAGAAACCAGCAGCAGCCGGTGCAGTAACCGCCGTGCTTGAGCCCCATGAGGAAAGCGCCCCACCTGCCCTCTCGCCACTCGTTTAGGACGAATCCCAGAGGTGAACGGCAGTGACGCAGGCAGGCGTGCTTGAGGGGCGTCCACTGGTAGACCCCGGCCGCCAGCAGCAGGACGCCGCCCAGGATGGGGCTGGTGCTCGCCATCATCGGGGAGAGCAGCGCGGCGGCATGCAGTCCCCACTGAGCCGTGGTGGCCAGGGCCGCGAACCCGGCCCAGACCACCAGATAGCCCAGAAGGAACACGCCGGTAGATACGTACGGAACTTGCTGCTGCTCCTGACGTCTGCGGTTGAGCTTGGCGAACATGAGGACCATCGGGGCCGCGGAGGGCATCATCATGGCCACCATCATCACCGCCCACATGACGAACGTCAGGACGAAATCAGCGATCTCCCAGGCCTGCATTCGGGGCATGGCCATCTCCATCCCCATGTTCTGCATGTCCCGGGCCTGATAGAACGTGTAGGTCCAGCAGAGTGCTGCGATTACCGCCAGACCAGAGATCACGATGGTGCGGTCTCGCTTCAGTACGGCCTCGGCGACCCCGCCCGGCATGTCCTCAGGATCTCCTGGTACGTAAGCCTTCATGCGCGAGCTTCTCAGAGTAGTGCTCACGGAGTCCAGGAGAAGGGCGTGGAGAAGCCGCTCTTCCCGTCGGCGGAGTAGTCGATCCCCAGGCCCTGGACGCGCGCGGAAAGAGTCCGGGCCGGAGTCAGGTCCGAGTTGGCCGGGTGTTTCGTCTCGGTGAGCCTGGGCGGTGGACCGTCCGGGTCGAACGGGGACACCACGTCCTCGATCTCCACCTCGACGTTCTCTCCGACCTTGACCCGGTGACGGCGGCCGTCGTCGATGTGCTCGATCGGGGCGACCTCCATTCCGAGGTTCTCGCCGATGAGCGGAACGAGGTTGGCAATCGGACCGCCCGCCTGCCCCGAGAAGATGGCCGCAAGCTTCTCGGCCTGATCCTCGCTAGCCCGCTCGTCTATAAACATACCGATTCGCCAGTTACCTTCCGACATCTGTCTCGGGGAGTCGAGGAGCAGCACGACGCTGCGGTCGCTTACGTCCGTACCATCGACCTCGCCAGAGTCGATATGCCAGGCAAGCAGCGCGTAGCAGCGGTCGTAGTCGGCAGGCGCCGAGAACCCGCTCGCGCCGCAGGGGCACACGACGTCGCAGTTGCAATTCTCGATGTACGTGCCTTCCAGTCGCCAAGCCATGGTGTGATCTCCTTTCTTTCCTGGCGGTCTTTTGCGACTAACCTCGGTAAGACCTGAGCTTCCATGAACCTCCTTCGTTGCTCCTTGCTTCCAGGAAGAGGCTAGCGATCCAACGTTACGCTTTTGTTACGGAGCAGCCGCGATCCTCCCCCACCTTTGGAGCATGAGCGAGTCACACGTACTATGAGGAGTGTCGGGATAGTTTGCTCGGGGCTACGGTTGGTCCCGCTTCCACCTCAATCATCCACGCAACACACATCAAACCCGCGTTGCAGGCAGTAAAGATGGCCGATTACCGCAGCGCACCACACTGGACCTACCGCGGCCAGCATCGCCACTGCAGAAACCGTCGCTGTTCTTGCTGTTCGCATCGTTTTTCCGGAGGGCGTCTCCACCATTCGTTTGGTTCCTTTCTGTTCGAGGATGACTACGAGCACGAGAAGGGCCTACCCCAGAAACCTGGGGTTTTTGGAATCGCCCCTCTCTCGTAGAAGAGTTTTGTGGTCGTGAGCGAGAGTCCTCTGGTAATGGATCGGACCTTCTCCGAAGTCAGGCGCCTCTGCTACGCCGGGCTCGACGGTGACCCCCTTCATGTGCGCGCCATGGGACGTTCGGGAAGCGGGTGACGCGCGAAGAAGCTGGCCAACCCCGCCGCCATCCCTCGTGGGTTCATGATCTGCAACCCGTGCGTCGCCCCTTCGAGCACGAAAGCCTCCGCCCCGAACCAGTCTTGCAACAATTCGTACACCTCCACACAGCCCGGCCAGAGGGTGTGGCTCTCCGCCCCGAGCACGGCGAGGACCGGCTGCGTGATACGTTCCGCATCCGCCCGTGTAAAGCTCCACTGCCCCAGCGCCGGGAGCTCGCTCTGGAAGAACGTGTCGGCGTCTGTCACGGCCTGCTCGAAGGCCCCCGGCAGCACCCGGTCCAGCCAGCTGCGGTACTCCGGACCCATTACGGCTTTCAGGAAGCCGTCTACCGCCCCCGCCTTGTCGCCCGCTTCGTACATCCCCACCAACGGCCCCATCGCTTCCATAAGCTGCGGGGCGCTGGGGACGACAAACAGTGCAGGCTCCAACAGCGCGAGGGAATGGACCACCTCCGGGGCATCGAGGGCGAGCTGCAACGCGACCGCACCTCCGAAGGAGTATCCGGCCACGTGCGCGCGCTCCACGCCGAGGCGCTGCATGAGGGCGCGGCAGTCCGCCGCCTGCTCGCGAACGCTCAGCGGTCCGTCCACGTAGGTGCTTCCGGCGAACCCGCGCCGGTGGTACATGATCAGCTGGTATCGCTCCGTAAGCTCCGGCTCAGTCAGCAGCGGCGCGAAGGCGTCCGCGAAATGGCTGCCGTGTATCAGCATGGCCGGCTCTCCGTCGCCCTGGAGCTCGTACTCCAGTTCCCTTCCATCTATCCGTACTTGCTGCATGCGTGTGCTCCTTTCGAAGTCTTGTGGTGAAACGCCGTTCGAGCCTGACTTCCGTTAGCCGGACCTCCGCAAGTCAGGATTCATCACACCGCATCGGGACTCAATTGTTCTGAGAGCGTTTACCGCCTGCGCTGCCGTTCACAGCAAGTTCCTCCCGCAGCACCTTCGCGGCGACAGCCGGACCGAAGAGCGCGGTCGGCGGCCTGAGCATGCCGAACACTTCCAAAAAGGTGCGACGTACCCGTAGGTCCCGTAGCGAGAGCGCGAGCACCCGGTCCATGTAGCGGTGCGTGAGACGGGTCGAGAGACCCGCCTTACCGCCCTCGGCGCCGTGCACCCTGAGGTCCTCGCCCGTCGCCAGGAGCCAGGGCGCGGCATTGACCTTCGCGAGTTTCCTCTGGAAACGTCGCGAGAGGCCGGCGAAGTCGCCGCCAGCCACGTTTCGTTCTCGCAGGCACCTTTCCAGAACCTCGGCGCCTAAAGCCGCGGTGGTCATGCCCTGTCCGTAGACTGGATTGAAGGCGCAGGCCGCGTCCCCGATGATGAAGAGGTTGTCGGGCTGGCGGGAGAGATTCTCGTAGTGGCATCTCTTGTTCTCGACCTCCCGGTAGCCGTGGATGGCCGAGACGGCTTCGGCTCTCTTGATCGTCTCGTAGAGCGTGGGCTCGCGTAAGCTACGGGCGAATCGCAGGAAGCCCTCCTCGTCGGTAGGTGGGTGGTCGCCTCCCAGTCCGATGAGGGAGCACATCCACAGCCCCCCCTCCACCGGCGAGAGCACGCCGCCGCGGTTGTGCTCCGGTGGGGCCGTCTGCACGAGGACGAACTTCCAGTCCCGGCCGGGATCAGCGGAACGCTCGAAGAGCCGGGTGGCGTAACCGGGGTGGGCGTTGATGGCCGTCTCCCTGGGAGGTGTGTAGCCCAACTCCCGTAGCCACCGCGGGGCCTTTGAGCCTCTCCCGCTGGCGTCCACTACGAGGTCGGCGTAGAGCAGCTCCCCAGAACCTGCCCTGCTGCGGTCGCGGGAGCAGAGCTTGATACCCGCGACCCTCTGTCTGGAGCCAGGCAGGAGTTGCGTCACGTCGGTGCGCTGGCGGAAGCGGACGTTAGACAGGGAGGCGACGCGTTCGCGAACGATCCACTCTATGAGTACACGGGTGCACCCGATGAGGATCACTCCGGAGCGGAAGCGGGGCGCCGGGCCAGCGGGCGTGAGCCAGTTGCCGTCCTCCGCCATGTCCATCGGTTCGGCACCGGAGAAGATGAGTTCTTCTTCGATGCCGGGGAAGAAGCGTTCGGCGATCTCGCGCCCGCGCGGCAAAAAGATGTGCTGGTGCCTCGACTGTGGTACCCCCTTGCGGAATTGTGGTCCTTCGGGGAAGGCGTCGCGCTCGACGATCGTCACCCGCCCGAAGCGCCCGGAGAGCACGCGGGCCGCAAACAGCCCGGCCATGCTGCCCCCAATCACGACGGCCTGGTCGTTGGTTGCCGGTATGTTCGTCTCCACCGCCTTCTCCTTCATTTCTGTGGGTCTTCTGGTAGACTCCAATGTAACGGTGGGCACGAGAAGGGCCTACCCCAGAAACCTGGGGTTTTTGGAATCGCCCCTCTCTCGTAGAGGAGTTTTGTGGTCGTGAGCGAGAGTCCTCTGGTAATGGATCGGACCTTCTCCGAAGTCAGGCGCCTCTGCTACGCCGGGCTCGACGAAGAGACGTTGCTCCGGGAGGCGGCCGAACGGGCGCGGCGGGCGGTGCCGCTCGAGCTGTACTGCATGCACACCAACGACCCCGCAAGCGGCCTCGTGACGGGCGGGGTGCTCTCGGACCCGGGGTACGCAGATGTGGCGCGCGTCGCGCTGGAGCGGGCCCAGTTCGAGGACGACGTTACGCCCTTCGGCTGGATGGTCAAGAGGCGCGTTACGGCCTTGTCCCTTTCGGAGACGACCGGCGGTAAGCCCGAGCGCGCCCTGCGCTACCGGGAGGTGATGGTCCCTCTGGGAGTCGAGCACGAGGTGCGTGGCGTCTTCGCCCAAGACGGGGAGCTGTGGGGCTCCATCACCGCCATGCGAGAGCCCGACAGCCCGGACTTCGACGCCCGCGAGGTTGCGTTCTTCCGCCGTATAGCACCACATCTGGCCGCGGGGCTCAAGGCTGCGGCGCTCCACTCGGAAGCCCTCGCCGAGCCCGACGGGGACGTCTCGCCCGGGGTTTTGGTCCTCGACCGATCGGGGCGCGTGGTCCAGCACACAGCCGCCGCCGAACGCTGGCTCGGGGAGCTGGGGGACCTCGGACCCGGCTGGCGGGAAGGCGGTGGTCTACCTTCAGCGGTTGTGTCGATGGCGGGCGTACTCCGGCAGGCACTCGGATCAGGGCTGGACCGGGAAGGGAGCGGCGTCCCGCGCCTCCTGGTTCGGGCACGTTCGGGACGCTGGCTGACACTGCACGGCGCACTGACGGAGCCGGGCTCCGGTCGTAGCGGCGAGACGATGATCGTCATAGAGGCAGCCGGACCTCGCGAGGTAGCCTGGCTCAAGATGTCTGCCTACAGCCTTACAAAGCGTGAGCGGGAGGTGGTGGACCTCGTCGTGCGCGGGTCCTCCACCAGAGAGATCTCGAAGACCCTCTACATCTCCGAGTACACCGTCCAGGAACACCTCTCCAACGTCTTCGAGAAGGTAGGAGAACGTGGCCGGCGGGCCCTGGTGAAACGCCTCTACCTCGAGAGCCTCTTCTGAGAAGAGCCGATCTCCGCTCAGCACTCCTTGCCAGAACCAGGCTCCCCTTCTCTGTATCGAGTCGACTCCGAATCTTTCATGGCTGCGAGTACGCTTTCGTTACGGAGCCGGCGCGCACCGGCAAGAGGGAGTACATGCCGGCGTAGAGATCCCTCCCCAAAATCACCCATTCGTGGGATGCGCGTCATGCCACTACATGTTATGATCTGATTTGCAGCAAATGGATCAAGATCGGGCGTTGGAGCTGAAGAGGCAGGCTACAGGTCTGAAGATTGCCATGCTCGGCGAGTTCCGGGTGTGGCGGGGAGAGGAGCCTGTCGGGGACAAGGAGTGGGGCCGGCAGAAGACCCGGTCGCTGCTGAAGCTGCTGCTCACCCGCCCGGGCCAGCCTTTCTCGCGGGATGAGATCCTCGAGGCCCTGTGGCCGGGTGTCTCTCCCGAAGCCGCGGAGCGCAGCCTGCGGGTTACGGTCAGCCTCCTGCGCCGGGTGCTGGAGCCGGACCTGCGGCGCGGCTCCGACTCCCGCTACGTCCTCAGCAAACGCCCTGGATACGCGTTCGCCCGCGGGGCCGGCTGCGAGGTCGACATCTGGGATTTCGAGGGGCACCGGGAGAAGGCGGAGGCGGCCCGGCAGGCCGGCAGGATTGATGAGGCCATCGAGGAGTACGGGAAGTCGCTCGGTCTGGTGCGGGGCGAGCTCCTGGCCGAAGACCCCTACGAAGAGTGGGCGATAGAAGCCCGGGAGCGCTGGCAGGACAGCCACCTCTCTGCCCTCTCGGGGCTCGCGGAGTGTCTGGCGCTCCGGGGCCGCTACTCGGAAGCCATAGAGGTCTGCAACCGGGCGCTGACCCTGGACCGCTACGGCGAGGAGTTGCGCAGGCGCCTGATGCTCTACCACTACTGCGCCGGGGAGCAGGGGCTGGCTCTGCGGGCGTACAGGGACTACGCCGGGCTGCTCGAAGACGAGCTCGGCACTGCCCCTTCGCCGGAGCTGGCCCGGCTGAAGGAGCGCATAGAGGCCCGGGACGTCCCCGGCGTGGACGAAGCGCGGCGCTACCCCAGGCCCCGCCGCCCCATGAGGTTCCCCTACTCGCTGGGCCGCACGCACTTCGCGGGCCGGGACCCGGAGTACGCGATGCTCGCCGCGCGGTTGGGAGAGGCGCTGGAAGGCAGCGGGGGCGCCGTCGCGGTAGAGGGCGAGGCGGGGGTAGGAAAGACGCGTCTGGTAGAGGAGTTCCTCGGTTACGCCCGTTCGCGCGGGGTGCGGGTACTCTCCGGGCGCTGCTACGAGCGGGAGCTGGGACCTCCTCTGGAGCCGGTGATGGATGCTCTGTCCGGGGTGGCGGAGACGGAGGGTCTTTTCCCCGAGACCGCCGGTCCTCCCCGGGAGGAACCGGACCACCCGTGGACGGCCAGCACCCACGACGTTACCCGCATCTACCGTACGCTCACCGGAAAGCTCATCCAGAAGTCCCGGGCCGAAGGCGTGGTCCTCTTCGTGGACGACGTGCAGTGGGCGGACCCCGCGACGCTGGGTTTCCTCTCCCACCTCGCGAAGCGCGCCTCCGGCGAGCGGCTCCTGCTCATCGTGACCTACCGCCGGGAGCAGAAGCCGGAGCTCTCCGGCTGGCTCGGCAAGCTGGCCGAGCGGCGGGCGCTCGGCACCGTGAGCCTGGACCGCCTCTCGCCGGAGGATCTCACCCAGATCCTCGCCCGTATGTCGTGCCGGACCTTCGACGAACTGCCGCTGCTGGCGAGGTTCCTCTACCAGGAGACGGAGGGCAACCCGTTCTACGCAGTGGAGTACCTGCGCTGGCTCATAGAGTCCGGCGCCGTGGAGGTAGACCCCCGGCGGCGCATCTCGGGGCTGAAGCGCGAGGTGCTGCGGGAAGGTGCGTTGCCCTCCGGCGTACGGGCCCTGATACAGGCGCGCTTCGGCGGTCTGAGCGAGAAGACCCGCAACCTGCTCGGGGCGGCCGCCGTCATCGGGCGCAGCTTCGACGCCGGGCTGCTGTGCCGCGTCGTCGACCGCGAGGAGACGGAGGTCTTCGACGCCATGGAACCTCTCATCGGCTCGGGCCTCATCGTCGGGGCCTCACAGGAAACGAAGTATTACTTCTCCCACGACAAACTGCGCCAGGCGCTCTACGAGGGCACCGGAGGTCCCCGGCTCCGGCAGTTGCACCTCCGGGTGGCGGCCGTCCTCGAAGAGGAGGGCGGCGAACCTGCGGAGCTCGCCCACCACTACATACGGGCGGAGGCGTGGAGGCCGGCGCTGGAGAACCTGACGCGGGCGGCGCGCCAGGCCGAAGAAGGCCACGCCTGGGAGACCGCCCTGAAGGACTACGACCGGGCGCTGGAGATCGTGGAGAGGCTGCCGGGTTCCGAGGAGGAGAGGTTCCGGCTGCTCTCCTCCCGGGAGAGCCTCCTCGAGCACCTCGACCGGCGGGAAGAGCGGGCCGCGACGGTCGAGGAGATGTTCGAGCTGGCGAGGCGCCTGGGGGACCCGGGCAATCTCGCGGAGGTCTGCATCCGGCGCATCGGGGTGCTCATGTCCGTCCCGGATCCTGCAGGAGCAGAGGAGAGCGGGCGTGAAGCGCTGGCCATCTTCCAGGAGCTGAAAGACAGAGTGGGCGAGGCCCGGGCCCACCGGGAGCTGGGTTACGTCCGCTGGGTTAACCGGGACTACGCCGGCGCCCTGGAGGCGAACCTGCAGGCGCTCTGGATCCACCGCGGCCTGGAATACAGGCAGGCCGAGAGCGGGGACGCCAGCAACATCGCCCAGGTCTACCGCCGTATGGGCGACTACGACAGCGCGCTGAGGTGGACGGAGGAGGCCATCCGGATCGATCGCGAGCTGGGGGACGAGCTCAGCGAGAGCTTCAAGATGAACACGATGGCCAACATCTACCGCGAGCGGGGGGACCTCGAGACCGCGCTCTCGCTCCACCTGAAGAGCCTGTCGATGTGCACCCGCCTCGGGATCAAAAACCTGGAAGCCACCCAGCACATCAACTGCGGAAGGCTCTACCTGAGCCTCCAGGCTCCGGAAGAGGCGCTGGAGCACTTCCGGGCCGCCGCCCGTCTGAGCGAGGAGACGGGCTACGCCCGGGACGGAGGGTACTCGCTCATGGGTATCGGCGTCTGCCTGGAGCACGGCGGGGATGCTCCCGGCGCGGCGGAGACCTACCGGCGGGCGGCAGGGCTCCTGGAGAAAGCCTGTGAGGACTCCGGATTGCCGGAGGATCTCTCCGGAAAGGCGGAGGCCCTGTCTCTTCTGGGGGCGGTGCTCCACCACCCGCTCGACCGTCCGGCCGAGGCCCTCGACGCCTACCTGGCGGCCGCCGGGATATATCGGAAGCTGGGAGACCGCGGACGCCTGCGCAGGCTACTGATGAACCTCGCCGGTTTGCGCTGGAGGATGGGTGACCTGGAAGGCTCCGCCAGCGCCTACGAGGAAGCACTGGAGCTGGCCAGGGAGCACGGCGAGGCAGAGCACGTGTCCGCAGCCCTCGCCAGCCTCAGCGTCGTCTACCGCGACCTGGACCACCTGAGAGAATCCATCCGGTCTGGCAAGGAGGCGCTCGAACTGCTCCGGAGCCTGGAAGACCCCCAAGCCGAAGCCTACGTCCTCACCAGCCTGGCGGACAGTTACCGCAGGCTCGGCCACTACTCGAGCGCCCTCTCGTGCCTGAAGCGCTCGCTGCGCCTGCGCCGCGCGGCAGGGGATGGCGGAGGAGAGGTCGGCACCCTCCGGGACCTGGCCGAAGTCTACAGAGCCCTGGGAGACGCCGCCCGCGCCCGAGAGGCACTGGAAGAGGCGCTGGACAGAGAAACCCGGGGCATCACCACCATCGAGGAAAGGAGGGGCTAGATGCCCAAGTACATCCTGGTTCGGACGGTCGGACAGGTCTCCGACGAGGAGATGGAAGCCGCGGCCCTGAGGTCCCTGGAAGCCATAGATCAGCTGCCGGGGGTGCGTTGGATCCGCTCCTACTACTCCGCCGAGGAAGGCAAGCTCTACTGCGAATACGAAGCCCCGAGCGTGGACCTGGTCTACGAGCACGCCCGGAGGGCCAACCTGCCGCTCGACCGGTGCTCGGTGGTCCGGGAGCTCGAACCCTCCATGTTCCGGTAGGACTCTCCTCCACGAGCTCCCTTACCGGAGCCCCAGGGCCGTGGCCGCCTCCAGCAGATCCTCCGGGATCGGCGAGCGGAACTCCATCCTCTCCCCGGTGACCGGGTGCTCGAAGGCGAGGTGCTCGGCGTGCAGCCAGAGCCTCCTGCCAGGGACGGGTTTGCCGTAGAGCGGGTCGGCGTAGACCGGGTAGCCTATGGCGGCGAGGTGCACCCGGATCTGGTGCGTCCTCCCCGTCTCCAGGCGCACCCTGAGCATCGTGTGCCCGGCGGCCTCCCGCAGCACCTCGAAGTGGGTGACGGCGGGCCTCCCCACCCCGGCGGCCATCAGCGCCGGGCGCTCCGGGTCGCGCCCGACCGGGGAGTCTATCGTGCCGGTCTCGGGCAGCCCCTCCCCCACGACGAGCGCCCGGTAGATCCTCCGCACCCGCCGGGCGGCCATCATCTCCACGAGCCGCGAGTACGCCGGCTCCCCTTTCGCCAGGATCATGAGCCCCGAGGTGTCCCGGTCCAGCCGGTGGACGATCCCCGGCCTCTGCGGGTCGTCCCCGCCCGCGATGCCCCGATCCAGGAGCGCGTTCACGAGCGTCCCGGAGGGGTTGCCCGCGCCCGGATGCACCACGAGCCCGGCGGG
Source organism: Rubrobacteraceae bacterium (assembly GCA_023511405.1). Taxonomy (GTDB): domain Bacteria; phylum Actinomycetota; class Rubrobacteria; order Rubrobacterales; family Rubrobacteraceae; genus Rubrobacter_E; species Rubrobacter_E naiadicus. The sequence continues at coordinate 25,416 of JAIMBO010000007.1, read as the reverse complement.
CTTGTCCACGACCAGCAGGTGTTCGTCCTCGTAGACGACGGGAACCGGGATCTCCTCGGGCGAGGGAACCGTCTCGGGTAGGCGGGCCTCCACGCGCTCACCGCCGCGCACCCGGTAGGAGGGGGTAGAAGGGGCGCCATCCACCAGGAGCTCTCCGTCGCGGATCATACGCTGCACGGCGCTGCGGCTGATCCCGAGGCGCTCCGCGGCGAGCCTGTCGAGCCGCTCGCCCTCGTCCCCGGGGGAGATCTCGAACCGCCCGGTGCTCACCCGCCGCGCAGGTATTCGTCGAAGGCCCCGGCGACGCCCTCCGGCTCCACACCCTTCAGGAAGAGCACCTTCTCACGAGCCGAAGAACCGCGCACCAGCTCCACGTCGGAGGATTTCATCCCGAGCAGACCGGCGACGAATCGGCGCAATTCGGCGTTGGCCCGGCCCTGTGTGGGCGGGGCGCCCACCCGGACCTTGAGCGCATTCCCGCCGTAGCTTCCCGCGATCCGGCTGCGCCCGCTCCCCGGCGAGACGTGCACCCTCAGCAGCGTCCCACCGTCGCCGGCCTCCAGGAACCCCTCATCCACGCCCGGAGGCCGCCTCCTCCTCTTCGCCGGCCTGCGGCGGATCTCCTTCCTCCCGCCCCTCCAGCACCTGCGTCTCCTCTTCCGCCGGGCGGGCCTCCTCATCTGGAGGCTCTTCCTCCTGCAGGGCGCGCACGGCGTGCAGGTCGAGCCGCTCCCTGAGCGAGGCTTCGATCTCCCTGGCCGAGGCCACCTCCGCCCCCTCCATCACCCGCAGGTAGCCGCTGAGCAGCTCCCTGAAATCCGAGGCGAACCGTTCCTTCGCCGCCTTGAGTGCCTCGTAGGAGGAGCGTGCCTGCTCGATACGCGCGGAGGCGTCGGAGAGCATCTGGGAGGCCTTCGTCCGCGCCTCCCGCACGATGAGCTCCGCCTCGCGGTTGGCGTTCAGCCGGAGGCTCTCGGCCTCCCTCTTCGCGCTCTCGCGCACGTCCTCGGCCGCCTTCTCCGCCTGAACCAGCGCCTCGCGGATCGAAGACTCGAGCTCCTCGAACTGCTCCAGGCGCTCCCTTACGCTCGAGATCTCCTCGTTTATCTTGATGTTCTCGGTGTAGATGCGCTCGAACTCGTCGGCGACCGTCTCAAGGAAGTCCTCCACCTGGGCGGTGTCGTACCCCCGGAAGCTGCGGCCGAACTCCTTGTTTCGGATATCGAGCGGCTTGATGCTCATGGCTCATCACCCCGTCACAGGTCGGATGAAGTTCGCGATGATCGAGAGCAGTAGACTACGCGCTATCGAGAGCCCGATCAAGGCTATGATCGGCGAGAGGTCGAGCGCGATCCCACCGAACTGCAACGCGGGTATCGCCCGCCTTATGGGGGAGAGGATCGGCCGCACCACGCTGCCGACGATGTCGTAGAGCGCCTGCAGGAAGCTGTTCGAGGGATACCCCGGGAACCAGCTCAAGAGCACGTTTATCAGGATGAAGGCGAACAGGATGTAGTAGAAGTAGACGACCACGCCCGCGAGAAGCGAGGCCACGCTGAAGCCGAACGACTGCAGGAGGAGGGCCACCGCTACTTACCGCCCAGCCCGCGCGCCCGCTCGGCCGCGGCGTTGACCCCGTCGTAGACGGCGCCGACGAAACCGGCCTTCTCCATCGCGACGAACGCCGCGGCGGTCGTCCCCCCCGGCGTCATCACCTCGTCGCGCACCTGGTGCGGGCTCTGCTCCTTGAGCAGGACCGCCGTTCCCTGCAGCGTGGCGTTCACCAGCCGACGGGCCACCTCGCGCGGGATGCCCTCGCGTACACCGGCCTGGATCAGGGCGTCGGCGAACAGCGCCACGTAGGCCGGCCCAGATCCGTGCAGCGCCGTCGCCGCGTCGAAGAGGCGCTCGGGCAGCTCGATCACGTCCCCCACGTGCCGGAAGATCGCCATGACCTCCGGCAACAGGCGCCTCCCCGGCTCGTTCGACGTGACCACGGCCGACCCCAACCCGACCGAGGCGCACACGTTCGGCATCACCCGCAACACCGCCGTCCCCGGCGGCAGCCCCTCCTCGATCGCGGCGATGGAGATCCCTGCGGCCACGCTGGTCACGGCCTTCCCGGTGTCCTCGACCGCCGGGTAGATCTCGCGCAGCACCCCGGCGACGTCCCAGGGCTTGACCGCCACGATGATTATCTCGCATCCTTCGGCGAGCTCCGCGTTGGAGGATGCCGCGCCGACGCCGTAGGACCTCTCGTACTCGGCGAGCCTCTCGGGGTGGGTGTCGCTCACCGAAAGCTCGTAGTCCCCCGATGCGGCGAGCCGTACCAGGAGCGAGCCCCCGATCTTGCCGGCCCCGATTATCCCGACTCGCCTCTTGCGGCCCGTCCCTTCCATGCTCAGAGCTGGTTGAAGAAAGCCCGCTCGGCGAGGCGCTTGCGCTCCTCGGCGGAGACCTCGACGTTGCGCGGCGTCAGCAGGAAGACCCGGCTGGCCACCGTCTGGATCTGACCCTCCAGCGCGTACGTGAGCCCGGAGCAGAAGTCGACCATCCGCCGCGAGAGGTCGGAGTCCACGTTCTGCAGGTTGAGGATCACCGGCTGCTGGCGCTTGAAGCGGTCCGCGAGATCCTGCGCGTCGTTGAAGCTCGTGGGCTCGACCACGCTCACCCGCGTCGGGCGCTGGTCGGGGACGGCCCGCAGGCGCGCCGGCGCACTTCCGGAGGATCGCTCCCGGCTCTCGCCGAAGAGGTCCCCGAGCGAGGAGCCCCCGTAGGAGGCCTGGGAGCGCTCGGAGCGCCCGAGCCTCCTGACGGTGGGCTCGGGTTCTATCTCCCGCTGGCGCGCGGACTCTCCCCTGGCCCGCACGCCCTCCTCCTCTTCCTCGAGGTAGTAGTCGTCCTCGTCCACCCCGAAGCCGAACCACGCCGCCATGCGTCCGAAGCTGTCCTTAACTCCCATCTCGCCTCCTCAAAGGGCTCAACCCTCCCGTATCAGCGTGCGCCCTATCCTTACTATGGTGGCCCCTTCCTCGACGGCGACCGTGTAATCGTTGCTCATGCCCATCGAGAGCTCCGAAAGGTCGAAGCATCCGCGCCAGGATTCCCTGAGACGATCGCGAATGGCTCTTAACCTCGCGAAAACATAGCGCACATCTTCTGCATCTTCAACCAGCGGGGCCATCGTCATGAACCCGCGCACGGAGACCTTCCCCCCGGTCGCGGCGGCCGCCTCGAGGAGCCTCTCCACCTCGCCCTCCGGCACGCCGTATTTGGACTCCTCCCCGCTGACGTTGACCTGCAGGAGCACGGGCACCCCACCACCCTCCGGGGCGCGCTTCGCGAGCTCCTCGACGAGCCGCACGGAGTCTACCGAGTGTATGAGGCTGACCCTGCGCACCACCTCCTTCGCCTTGCGCCGCTGGAGGTGCCCGATGAAGTGCCACTCGAAGGTCTCGCCGAAGATCTCCTGCTTGCGCACGAGATCCTGCAGCCGGTTCTCCCCGACCAGGCGCGCCCCGGCCCCGGCGAGCGCGGACATCTGCTCGGGCTCGAAGTATTTCGTCGCGACGAGCACCCGCACCTCTTCCCCGGTGCGGCCGCCGCGCTCGAGGGCGCGCGCCACGTTTCGCTCGACCTCCTCTAGGTTCTCGCGTATGGTGCGCGAGGAGACCCGCATCAGAGCCTCATCACCGCCGCCAGGTTCCTGCCGGTCTTCGGCTTCTCCTTGCGGTTGGAGAAGAAGAGGTCGGGCGTGCACCCCGTGCACACCCCGAGGTCGCACACGTCCTCCACCCCGGCATCCTCGAGGTCCCGCCGTATCGCCTCCGGGAGCGAGAGCATCCGACCGGTGACGACCTCCTCCCCGAACTTCTCCGCGAAGCGCCCGGCGAGCCCGGGCGAGACCTCGTAGCAGCAGCGCCGGATGCAGGGCCCTATGTACGCGAGGCGGGGGCGGGAGCGCATGCTCCGGACGGTCTTCCCGGAGATGCCGGCGAGCGTCCCCCGCCAGCCGGAGTGGACGATCGCGACCTGCTCCTCCCCCACGAGCACGACCGGCACGCAGTCGGCCACGGTGACGGTGAGCGCGAGCCCCCGCTCCCGGCTCACGAGCGCGTCGGCCTCCCCGGCGAAGCCGCCCTCGGAGACCTCGACCACCGTGTCTCCGGCGACCTGGGCGGCCCAGGCCCTCGGCGCGTCCCCGAGCGCCCGGGAGACCAGGCGCAGGTTCTGCGCGACGGCCTCCTCGTCGTCCCCGACCGCCCTGGAGACGTTCAGGCTCGCGTAGGGTGGAGCCGAGACGCCCCCACGCCGGGTGAAGAACCACACCCGCGCGCCCTCGGGCTGAGGCTCGGGGGCGAGGTAGACGGCCCCGCCGGGGGCGGTGTGGAGGCCGCTAGCGGCGGCGCAGGAACGCGGGGATGTCAAGGGAGTCCTCGTCGCCGTCGGCCTCGGAGGAGGTCCCGCTCTCCCGCGGCTCGAACGCCGGCCGCTCGCGCCGCTGGTTGGCGAGACGCTCGTCGAAGCCGGTGGCGATGACCGTCACGCTCACCTTGTCGCCGAAGTTCTCGTCTACGACGGCCCCGAAGATCAGGTTCGCATCCTCGTGCGCCGCGCCGTGTACGATCTCGGCGGCCTCGTTGACCTCGAAGAGCCCGAGGTCCGGCCCGCCGGTGATGTTCAGGATGATCCCGGTCGCCCCCTCGATGCTCGCCTCGAGCAGCGGGCTCGAGATGGCCGCCTTAGCCGCCTCCACGCCGCGGTTCTCGCTGTTGGACTCCCCGATGCCCATCAGCGCGGACCCGGAGTTCTGCATGATCGTGCGCACGTCGGCGAAGTCGAGGTTTATGAGGCCGGGCACGGTTATCAGGTCCGTTATCCCCTGCACGCCCTTGCGCAGCACGTCGTCGGCCATCTTGAAGGCGTCCATCATGCTGGTGCGCTTCTCGGCGACCTGCAGCAGACGGTCGTTGGGGATGACGATCAGGGAATCGACGTTCTCTTTGAGGCGCTTTATCCCCTCCTCGGCGTAGGTCGAGCGCCGCCGCCCCTCGAAGGTGAACGGCCGGGTCACCACCCCGACCGTCAGCGCCCCGAGCTCGCGCGCTATCTTCGCGACGACCGGCGCGGCCCCGGTCCCCGTGCCCCCGCCCTTCCCGGCGGTGATGAAGACCATGTCCGCCCCCCTGAGGGCCTCCTCTATCTCCTGCTTGTTCTCCTCGGCGGCCTCCATCCCGATCTTCGGATCCGCCCCGGCGCCGAGGCCCCGCGTGATCTTCTCCCCGATGTGGATCTTCTGGTCCGCATCGCACATCTGCAGCGCCTGCGCGTCGGTGTTGATCGCGACGAACTCGACCCCCTGCAGACCGGAGTTGATCATGCGGTTGACGGCGTTGGTCCCGCCCCCGCCGATGCCCACGACCTTTATGACCGCCAGATAGTTCGTGCCCGCGTCTAACATCCGTGCTCTTCCTCCAACGCCTGTTCTCCCGAAGTTTCCTCTTTGCTACTCACTCGCCCCGAAACCAACTCTTGATAGCGGCCACAATGCTACCAAAACTGAATTTCGTTGCACCCTCACCCTCTGCTACAGGTTCATTGTGTCGGGGTCCGAAACCCAGCAGCCCGACCGCGGTCGAATACTGAGGCTTGCGTAGAGCTTTAGCGTTCCCTTCGAGCCGGCGCGGGGCCGCCTTCGAGGCGCGCATCCCCAGGATCTCCTCGCACACCTCGTCCATGCCTTCGAGGAGCGACCCGCCGCCGGTGAGGAAGACGCCGCCGGGCAGGAGGCCCTTCACGCTGGCCTCGCGCAGGGCGTCGCGGGCGTACTCGAAGACCTCCCTGGCGCGGTACTCGAGGATCTCGCTCAGGAAGTGGGCGTTGTAGTAGCGGTTGCCGAGCCTGACGGCGGCGACGGGGTCTATGGTCCGGGAGAGGGCCGAACCGTAGCGGACCTTGAGCCTCTCGGCGACCTCGAAGGACACCTTCATGCCGTAGGCCACGTCCGAGGAGAAGCTCTCCCCGCCGATCGGGATGACCGCGGCGTGCACCATCACCCCGTCCTCGAAGACCGCGAGGTCGGTGGTCCCGCCGCCTATGTCCAGGAGTACCGCGCCCCTGGCACGGGCCCGTTCGGGGAGGCAGACCTCGGCGGAGGCGAGGGGTTCCAGGACGATGCGGGCCACCTCGACCCCGCAGTCCTCCACGGCGTACAGGAGGTTCTGGATGCTGGTCACCGCGCCGCTCACGACGCTCGCGCGCAGCGTCACCCGCCGGGCCGCCAGCCCGAGCGGATGTCGCACCCCGTTCGAGCCGTCGAGGACGTACTCGCGGGGCACGACGTGTATGACCTGCCTCCCCTCGCGGGTGGCCGACAGGCGGGCCTCTTCCTCGAGCCGCTCCAGGAAGGGCTGCGTGACCGTCAGGTCCTCCCCGCGGTTGAGCAGCGTGACCTCGACCCGGGCGCACTCGACGTGGCTGCCCGCGATACCCACGACGACCCGCGAGCCGGCCGGGACCCCGCAACGCTCCAGCGCCCGCGCCACTGTATCGGCGGCGGCGTCCCGGTCCACCACGACGCCCTTCCTGAGACCGCGGCTCGGCACCTCGCCCACCGAGACCACCTCGGCCGGGGTCTCCCCTTCGGGGGGCAGACCGGCGAGCGCGACCACCTTCGTGGTGCCGACGTCCAGCGCGTAGACCGGGCGTCGTGAGGTGCCCGCGCTTTCGTTACCCCCGGCCGGCATCCCCGGAGCTGCCGACCACCACGCGCTCCGGCGAGCGCAGATCGAAGACCTTCGCGGTGGGGTTGCGGCGCATGATCTCTTTCAGCGCCCGGGCCTGCGCGGTCGTCACCTTTCCGTAGAACACCACCTCGCGCCCGGACGCCCGGGCGTAGACCCCACCGGGGGTCACGCTGCTTATCCTCTGCACGCGCACGCCGTTTTTTTCGAGCACCCTGATACCGTCCACCACCCTCTCGAGCTCGTAGCGGTCGAGGTTCACGGGGCTGAGCCGGGCACCCCCCGCGCCCGGCAGCCGGGTCCCGTCCTGCGCGACGAAGATCTTCTTTCCAGAGACGTTCGCCTCCAGGACGGCCCGCCGCTCCTCTACCTGGACCGTGACTATACCCGATCTCCAGTCCCGCAGCACCCTCGCGTCCTCGATCCAGGGGTTGGTCTCGAGCCTCCGGACCAGAAGCCCGGAGTTGAGGGTGAGGAGGCTCGAGCGGTCCGGGATCTGGGCCCGGACCTCCCGGGCGGGGACCACGCTGTTGCCCGTGACCCTGACGCCCTTCACCGGGAAGAGCAGCCCGGAGACGATGTAGACGGTCGCGGCGGTCAGGGCGGCGACGGCGACCGAGACCGAGATCGCACGCAAGAAGCGGCCCGGCGAGAAGCGCACGACCCTCCCCTCAGAGTATGGCGAGCAGCTCATCGCCGACCCTGGAGACGTCCCCGGCGCCGAGGGTGAGCACGGTGTCCCCGCTCTCGCAGATCTCGCGCAGGACGCGGGGGATGACGTTGAGCTCCGGGAGGTAGTAGACCTCGGGCCGGTGCGGCACGTCGCAGATCGCGTCGACGATCAGCTTCCCGTTCACCCCCGGAAGAGGCATCTCCCCCGCGCCGTAGACCTCGGTGACGAGCACCGCGTCCGCCGCCGAGAACGCCCCGCCGAACTCCCGGTAGAGCCGGCGGGTGCGCGAGTAGCGGTGCGGCTGGAAGACCGCGATCACCCTACCTCCGGGCTCCAGCGTCGCCCGCGCCACCTCGAGGGTCGCGGCGAGCTCGGTCGGGTGGTGGGCGTAGTCGTCGACGACCCTGATGTTCGAGCGCACCCCCTTGAGCTGGAAGCGTCGCCGCACCCCGGAGAACGTCGCGAGCGTGCGGGCCGCCTCGTAGGCGTCGTGGCCGAGCCAGCGCGCCACCGCGGTCGCAGCGAGCGAGTTGAGCACGTTGTGCCTCCCGAAGACGCCGAGCTCGACCTCGCCGAGCTCCTTCCCGTCCTCGAGCAGAACGTAACGGTTCGGGCCGAGTATGCGCGCCCGGAGCTCCCCGCCGGAGATGCCGTAGGTGACCACCTCGCACGGAGCCCGGGAGGCGAGCTTCAGGCAGCGCTCGTCCTCGGCGCAGGTCACCAGCAGGCCGTCCTCCGGCAACCCCCCGACGAAGCGGGAGAAGGTCTCCAGGACGTCGTCGAGCGAGTGGTAGAAGTCCGGGTGGTCGAACTCGACGTTGGTCACCACGGCGGCCTCCGGCCTCAGGTAGAGCAGCGAGCGGTCGCTCTCGTCCGCCTCGGCCACCACGAGCTCCCCCGCACCGTCCAGGGCGTTGGATCCGATATCGTTGAGCTCCCCGCCGACGAGCGCCGTCGGGTTCTCCCCGAGAACCCTGAGGGCGTGGGCGATCATGCTCGTCGTGGTCGTCTTGCCGTGGGTCCCGGCGACCGCGATACCCCGTTTGCCCTCCAGTATCTTGGCCAGGGCCTGCGCCCGGGGGATGACGGGGATGTCTCTCCTTCTCGCTTCGAGAACCTCCGGGTTGGTCTTCGGGATCGCCGTCGAGACCACCACGACCTCCGCCTCCCCGACGTTGGAGGCGTCGTGACCGATCACCACCGGAACCCCCGCCTCGCGCAGCCTCTTCGTGTAGCTGGACTCCTTGAGGTCGGAGCCGGTCACCTCGTGCCCTCTGGCGTGGAGGATCTGGGCGATGCCGCTCATCCCGGCTCCCCCGATCCCGACCATGTGTATCCTCACTTCCGTACCCTCCCCTGATCTTCCTTCCGCCGGGCCGCCTCGACGAGGGCCGCGGCCACCTCCGAGGCGGCATCCGGCGTCGCCAGCTCTTTCATCCGGGCGGCGAGCCGCTCCCGGCGCTCCCCGTCGCCGAGCAGCCCCTCGACCCTCTCCCTCAACCTCCGGGCGTCGACCTCCCCGTCCAGCATCATCTCCGCCGCCCCGCGCTCGGTGAAGTAGCGGGCGTTGTGCAGCTGGTGGTCCTGGGCGGCGTAGGGGTAGGGGACGAGTATAGCCGCCCTCCCGGCCGCCGCCAGGTCGAAGAGCGAGCCGGCGCCGGCCCTCGTGACCGCGAGCTCGCAGGCCGCGACGTAGCGCCAAAGCTCGGGCTCGTACTCCAGTATGAGGTGCCGCGGGTTCTTCGTCGAGAGCCGGCCGTAGTCCCTCCTGCCCGCGACCTGCACCACCGTGTACGGGGTCTCGCCGGAGCCGAAGGCCTCCTGGGCGGCCAGGTTGATCCTGAGCGCCCCCCCACTCCCGCCGAAGACGAGGACGACCGGCGGCTCGAGGCCGAGCTCTCCGAGCGCCCTCTCCCTGTCCGCCGCGAAGAACTCGCGCCGGGTCGGCATCCCCACCACCCGCGCCCCGCGCAGCACCCCGGCCGCCTCGGGGAAGGTCACGAACGTACCGGAGGCCACGCGGCTCGCCAGCCGGTTCACCCGGCCGGGCACCGAGTTCTGCTCGTGCAGGAACGTCGGTATCCCGAGCGAACGGGCCGCGGCCACCGCCGGCGCGCTCGCGTACCCCCCGACCCCGAGCACCGCACCGGGCTCGAAAGAGCGCATCAGCCCGCGGCAGGCGAGCACGGCCCGGGCGAAGAGCGCCGCCGCCCGTCCCCGGTCGAAGACGCCGCCCGCCATCCCCCGCAGCGGCAGCGGGTGGAAGGGGTATCCCGCCCGGGGCACCAGATCCGCCTCTATCCCCGAAGAGGCGCCCACGAACTCAACCGTGGCCCCCCGCCCGGCGAGCTCCCCGGCCACGCACAGCGCGGGGATCGCGTGCCCGCCCGTCCCGCCGCCCGCTATCAGTATCCTCGCTGGCGCTCGCACCCGCATCGACCTCTCTCACTCGCTCGCTGTCCTCGGATATCCGGTAGAGGATACCGACGGCTGCAAAAGATACCATCAGGCTCGATCCGCCGTAGCTCACGAACGGGAGCGTCATCCCGGCCAGCGGCAGCACACCGGTCGCCGCCCCGACGTTGAAGACCGCCTGAACGGTGAGCATCGTCGTGATCCCGGCCGCCACGCAGCGCGCGGCGGTCGTGGGCGCGCCGAGCGCGATCCTGTAGCCGGCGAGCGCGACGAAGACGAAGACCCCGATGACGACGAGCATCCCTATCAGGCCGAGCTCCTCGCCGATGAGCGCGAAGACCATGTCCGTCCGTATCTCCGGGATGTAGGCCACCCGCTCCCCGGCGCCGGGCCCGGCCCCGAGGAGGTTGCCGCTCCTTATCGCCAGCATCGACTGCACGATCTGGTACCCCGATCCCCTGGCCGAGGACCACGGGTCGAGGAAGGCGAGGAACCGCTGCCTGCGGTAGGGCTCGAGCAGCATGACCCCGACGAGCCCTACGGTAGAGACGGCCCCCAGCGAGAGCAGGCTCCGGGTTCGCACCTCGGAGGCGAGGAGCACCCCGCCGACCCCGGAGAGGATCACGAGCGAGGTCCCGAAGTCCGGCTCGGCGACCACCAGCAGGAAGAGCAGCCCGACCGCCGCGAGCGCGCCGACCGGGAACTTCCGGCCGGGCCGGTAGCGGGCGAGCGCGAAGCTCGCGACGAAGATGGCGGCCAGCTTGGCGAACTCCGAGGGCTGCAGGCTCAAAAACCCCAGGTCGAACCACCTCCTCGCCCCCCCGACTTCGGTCCCGATCCCCGGCACCAGGACCAGAAGCAGGGCCGCGAGCACGGCCAGGTAGAAGGCCGGGTAGACCCTGCGCCACGTGGTGTATCGGATCTTCCTGACTACCGCGAAGATGACGACCCCGAGCACGATGTGCGCCGCGCGCACGATCAGGTAGTGCGCCCCGTAGTCCCGGTAGGTGGCCGAGTAGACCATCACCGCCCCGAGCAGCGAGAGCCCGAGCGTGGCGAGGAACAGGTTGGACCGCAGGGAGGTACCGTGGCCCATCTATCCCTCCTCCTTCACGAGCCGGGTGAAGGCCTCTCCCCGCTCGGCGTATCCGGAGAACTCGTCGAAGCTCGCGCATCCGGGCGAGAGGAGCACCACGTCCCCGGCCCGGGCCTCCCGACGCGCCGCCTCCACCGCCCGGGCGAGGTCGGGCACCAGCAACAGCCTCCCGTCCATCGCCGCCTCCCGCGCCAGATATTCGTGTATCCCCGGCCCGGCCTTCCCGAAGCAGACCACCGCCCGGCAGCGGCCGAGGACGGGCAGAAGCTCCCCGAAGCCGGTCTCCTTCTCCGAGCCTCCGAGCAGGAGCACCACCGGCCGGTCGAAGCTCTCCAGGGCGGCGGCGACCGAGGAGGGGTTGGTCGCCTTCGAGTCGTCCACGTAGAGCACGCCCCCCCGTTCGGCGACGACCTGCAGGCGGTGCGGCTTGAGCCGGTAGGAGACGAGGGCCGCGGCGATCCCGGCCCGGTCCGCGCCGAGCCTCTGCGCCAGGGCCGCCGCGAAGAGCGCGTTCTCCAGGTTGTGCCGGCCGGTGAAAGAGAGCCGCCCGGTCTCGACGAGACGCTCGCCGCGCAGAAGGAGCCACCCGTCGCGCACCTCCGTTCCCTCCTCCCCGACCACGAGCGTCTCGGCCGCGAGTGAGGACACCGCCCCGCTCCCGACCGGGTCACGGGCGCTCACGACGGCGAGATCCTCCGGCCGCTGCCCCGCGAAGATCCTGAGCTTGTCCCGGGCGTACTCCTCGAAGGAGGAGTGCCAGTCGAGGTGGTCCGGCCGCACGTTGAGGAGGGCCGCGGCCTCGAAACCGAACCCTTCGAGGTAGTGGAGCTGGAAGGAGGAGAGCTCGAGCAGCAGCACCCCCGCGCGCCGCGCCTCCTCGACACAACCGCTGAGCGCCCGCCAGGAGTTGCCCGCCACGGCGTGATCCAAGCCGGCCTCGCGCAGCATCGCGCCCGCCATGTCCACCACGGTGGTCTTGCCGTTGGTGCCCGTCACCGCCGCGACCCGCACCCCACCTCCGAGCATCCCGAGCGCGACCCCGACCTCGGGCACGATCTCCATCCCCCTCTTCTCCGCGGCCGAGAGCACCGGGTCGGAGGGCGGCACGCCCGGGCTCACCACCACCCGCCCGACGCCCTCCAGGGCTTCGTCCGGGGAGACCCCGAGCCGTCCCTCGACCCCGAGCTCCCGCACGACCCGGCGCAGCTCCGGGGAGTCCGCCAGGTCCGCGGCGACGACCCCCATCCCGCCCTCATCGAGCAGCGCCCGGCACGCCGCGCGCCCCGACTCCCCGAGCCCGTAAACCAGTGTCTTCCCTGACTTCATGACCTCCTCACGCCGGGTTGTAGAGGGTGAAGTAGTAGAGGATGAACCCCGAGGCGGCGAAGGCCGCCTGCACGATCCAGAAACGCACCACGACCTTGTTCTCCTTCCACCCCGAGAGCTCGAAGTGGTGGTGGATCGGGGCCATCTTGAACACCCGCCGGCCGGTCATCTTGAAGACCGTGTACTGGATGATCACCGAGAGGGCCTCTATGACGAACAGCCCGCCCACCACCGGCAGGATCAGCTCGGTCTTGGTCAGGATGGCGGCCGCGGAGAGCACCCCTCCGATGGCCAGGGACCCGGTATCCCCCATGAACACCTCCGCGGGGTGCGCGTTGTACCACAGGAAGCCGACCGCCGCCCCGGCCATCGCCCCGCAGATCACGGCCACGTCGTACTGCCGCTCGAGGAAGGCTATCCCGGTGTAGGCGGCGAGCGCCAGCGTTCCGGTCCCGGCCGCGAGCCCGTCGAGCCCGTCGGTGAGGTTCACCGCGTTCGTCGTCCCGGCTATGACGAGCAGCGAGAACAAACAGAAGAACACCACCCCGAGCGATCCGGGACCGAGCATCAGGTTCCGGTCGAGCCCCGGCACCACGACCTCCTGCGTCATCCCGACGTAGTGCAGCGCCAGCACGTCCGCGACCACCACCGCCCCCACCTGCAAGAGGAACTTGTAGCGGGCGCTCAGCCCCTCGCTGCGCCGCTTGGAGATCTTCTGCCAGTCGTCGTAGAGCCCGATCCCGGCGGCCACCGCGATGATTATCAGCATCGCCACCGTCGTCCAGTTGAGCCGCGCCACGACCACCAGCGCCCCCAGGAGCCCCAGCAGCATGACCACCCCGCCCATCGTCGGGGTGCCCGCCTTGATCAGGTGCGTCTGCGGACCCTCCTCGCGCACGAACTGGCCGAACTTCCGGCTCTGCAGAAACGCTATGAACTTGGAGCCGAGGCTGACCGTCACGAAGAAAGCGACCCCGGCTCCCAGAATCACGCTAAACAACGGCCAGGTTCTCTCTCAGCCTGCGGGTCAGGGCATCGAGCCCGACGCCGCGCGACCCCTTGACGACCACGTAATCCCCGTCCTCCAGGCGCTCCTCCAGCACCCCGTGCGCCTCTTCGACGTCCCCGCACAGGATGGCCTCGCCGGAGAAACCCTCGGCGTACCAGCGCGCCTCGTCGCCCACGCAGACCAGAAGATCGAAGCCGAGCTCGTCCGCGAGGCGTCCGATCTCCCGGTGGTACTCCCGGGCCCAGAGCCCGAGCTCGTACATCCCGCCGAGCACGGCGACGCACCTCCGCCCCTGCTCTCCGGCCTGAGCCCTCGCGTAGCGCAGCACGGCCTGCATCGCCGCCGGAGAGGCGTTGTAGGTGTCGTCGTAGAGCACTATGTCCCCCCGCAGGCGGTAGACCTCCCCGCGCAGCCCGGTACGCTTCACCCGCGAGAGCCCCGCCGCGCACTCCTCCAGCGAGAGCCCCAGAGCGAGCGCCCCGCCCGAGGCGGCGAGCAGCGGCTCGACCAGGTGCGTCCCGAAGACGGGGCTTTGCACCGGCACGCTCCGCCGTCCGAGGTGCATCCTGAAACCGAGCCCTTCCGGCCCTTCCCTGACCTCCGAGGCCCAGAGGTCCACGCCTTCCTGCCGCCCCCGGCCGAAGGTTATCCGGCGGCGGAGGTTCCTCCCCTCGGCGATCGCGGCCGGGGGAACCCCCACCGGCGCGACCATCACGCCGTCGTCGGGAAGCGAGCGCGCGAGCTCCCCCTTGCCCCGGGCGATGCCCTCGATGCTCCCGAAAGTGTCCAGGTGCACCGGGGCGATGGCGGTGAGAACACCCACCTGCGGGGGGGCGATCCGGCAGAGGTGGGCGATGTCACCCTCGTGCGTCGCCCCCATCTCGAGCACCATCACCTCCGAGCTCTCGTTCGCCGAGAGTACGGTGAGCGGCAGCCCGATCTCGTTGTTGTAGTTGCCGCCGGTGGCGGTAACGTGCCTGCCCGCCGTCCTCAGGATGGCGGCGAGCGCGTCCTTTGTCGTGGTCTTGCCGACGCTGCCGGTTATCCCGACGACGACCGGGGGCTCGGGCTCCCAGGTCTCGATGCTCCAGCGCGCCAGACGCTGCAGAGCGTCGAGCGGGTCGCCCACCACGAGCGTGGGCCCCTCGACCGGCCGGCCGGCGACCACCGCCACCGCCCCGCGCGCGAGGGCGTCCCCGGCGTACTCGGCGCCGTCCACGCGCCCCCTGAGCGCGAAGAAGAGCTCGTCCGGCCCCGCCCGGCGGGAATCGATGCACACGCCGCGCACCGTCCGTCCGGCCCGTACGCCCACCATCCGGGCCCCGATCACCCGGGCCACCTCTTCGAGCGGCGTGCTCCTCATGTCCGGCAGACCGCCTTCTTGTCGGGGGCCACGCCCGCGACCCGTGGGTCGGGCGGCACGTTGTAGTAGCTCAATGTGTAGCCCATGACCTCCCTGAAGTACGGTGCCACGACCGTCTCGCCGTAGATGTCCCCCTGCGGGTCGTCGACGATCATGAGCACCAGGTACCTGGGGTCGTTCGCCGGGGCGAACCCGATGAACGACGCGACGTAGTCCGTGCTCGAATAGGTGCCGGTCGCGGGATCGACCTTCTGGGCCGTCCCGGTCTTCCCGGCGACCCGGTATCCTGGGATCCTGGCGCAAACTCCCGTCCCCTTGTCGACCACGCTCTGGAGCATCCCGTTTACTATAGATGAGGTTCTGGGGCTTATCACCCGGGGTCCGGGCTTCGTGTCGTGCCCCTGCACCACGTGCGGGGTGACGAGCCGGCCGCCGTTGGCGATCGCCGCGTAGCCGGCGGCGAGCTGCAGCGGGGTGACGGTGAGCCCCTGCCCGAACGGGATGTTGCCTATCGTCGTCCCGCTCCACTGCCGATACGGAGGCACGTACCCCGGCGACTCGCCGGCGAGGTCTATCCCGGTCTTCTTCCCGAACCCGAACCGCTTTATGTACTCGTAGAGCCGCCGCCCCCCGAGCCTCTCGGCGATCTTGGTCGCCCCCACGTTGCTCGAGACCTGCAAGACCTTCGCCGGGGTCATCTGCTCCACCGGGTGCGGCAGGGAATCGTGCACCACGGCACCGGGGATCTGGATCTGATCCGGCACCGCGAAGGTGGTGTGGGGCGTTATGACCCCCTCCTGCAACGCCGCGGCGACCGTGAAGGCCTTGAAGGTCGAGCCCGGCTCGTACGGGTCGGTGAGCACCCGGTCGCGCTGGAGTGCGCCCGGCGCCTGGTCGTAGTGGTTGTCGTCGTAGCCGGGAACGTTGGCGAGCGCGACGATGGACCCGTCCCGCACGTTCATGACGAGCCCCCTGGCGCTCCTCGCGTGGAAGCGGTGCATGGAGTCCGAGAGGGCCTTCTGCAGCTGCTGCTGCACCGCGGCGTTTATGGTCAGGCGCACGTCTTGCCCCTTCGAGAGCTTCTTGTCGTAGGTCGCCTCCACGCCCCCGTAGGCCCTGCCGTAGTCGCTGTAGTAACCGAGAAGCTGGCTCGCGAGATCACCATCCGGATAGACCCTCTTCGCGTCCGGCATGGTGTATATACCCTCTATGCCGAGGTCGCGCACCCTGCGAGCGACGTCGAGGTCCACGTTCCGGGCCACGACGCTGTAACCGCTCAGCCTGCCGTTCGACCCCCGTTTGGTGAGCAGCCCCTCGATCTCTTTCTGCTTCATCTGCCCCCCGAGGACGCGCGCGAGCTTCGCGGCGGCCTTCTTCGGGTCTTTGATCTGGTAGGGCGTGGCCACCACGTCGGCGGTCCTGACGGAGGTCGCGAGCTTCTGACCGCCGGCGCCGAGGATGCTCCCGCGCCCGGCGGCGGCGTCCTGCTGGGCCACTCCCCCCGCCTGCTCGGAGGCCAAAGCCCTGTACGCCCCGGTACCGTCCAGGCTCAGATAGGCCGCCCTGCTGCCCAGGAGAATCCCCGCGACGGCCACCCCGGCCGCCACCGCCCGCAGGCGCGAGCGGCCGGATCCGGGACGCGCGCGGGATCGTCTCCCGCGCCCGGTTTTCATCCTCCGCCTATCTTCCTCCTCCTTTGGCGCTCTTCTTCTGGGCATTCTCCCCATCCTCCCCGATCTTTCTCCCTACGACGTAGACCTTCATCTCGTTGCCGCCCGGGTCCTTCATCCCGAGCTCCGTACGTGCCAGGGTGCGTATCCTCTGCGGCCGCGAAAGCCGCGCCACCCGGACGTCGAGCTTCTCCCCCTGAGCCTGCATCCGGGCCTGCTGCTGCCTGAGATCCTGCACCCGGGCGTCCAGCCGGCTCGAGATGGCGTGCACGTAGACGTTGCCGAGCATCAGCAGCACGGGGACGACGACGAGCGCGAGGAACCTCCGGCGCCGGATGGCGGCACGCCGGCGCATCTGCCGGCGGCGCCGGATCTCGCGCCGCCGGATCTCACGCTCCCGCTCGTCGCCCCTCTCCCAGATCTCCGGCGACCACGCACGCCCCCGGTTCTCCTGCGGGACGGCCACCTAAGCCTCACCCTCCCTCGGAGGCTCGGCGGTACGTACGGCGCTCCTGAGCCGGGCGGAGGCGCTGCGGGGGTTGCGCCCCACCTCTTCCCGCGAGGGACGCATCACCTTCGCCCGCCGGAACGTCGGACGGGCCCCGCAGACGCAGACCGGCAGCTCCGGGGGACAGGTGCACCTGCCCTCCCTCTCCTTTATGAACCGCTTGACGATCCGGTCCTCCCCGGAGTGGAAGGAGACGACCACGAGCCTCCCTCCCTCCCGGAGCAGACGCTCCGTGGCCTCGAGCGCGCGCCGGAGCCCGCCGGGCTCGTCGTTGACGTGCATCCTCACCGCCTGAAAGACGCGCTTGGCAGGATTGCCCCCCCGACGCCTCCAGCCGACCGCCGCCCTCACCGCCTCCGCGAGATCCGTCGTGGTCGAAAGCGGGCGCCGCGCGACGACCTCCCGCGCGATGCGGCGGGCCTCGCCCCGCACGACGTCCCCGTGGCGCACGAGGACCTCCGTGATCTCTTCTTCGGAAGCCCCGTTCAGGAAGTCCGCCGCGGAGACGCCAGAGGTCGGGTCCATCCTCATGTCCAGCGGCCCCTCGCGCACGTAGCTGAAGCCCCGGCCGGGGTCGTCGACCTGGTGGCTCGAGAGCCCGAGGTCGAAGAGGACCGCGTCGACCCGCCAGCCCTCCTCGACCATCTCCCGCAGGACCTCGTCGTAGGGGCCGGGACGGAAGACGAAGCGCGCGTCGCGCACCAGCGCGGCCCGCCGCCCCGCCTCCGGGTCCCGGTCCACCCCAACGACTCTCCCATCCTCCCCGAGCAGCTCCAGTATCCTGCGGGTGTGCCCGCCGCCGCCGAAGGTGGCGTCGACCACCGTCTCGGAGCCCCGGAGGTCGAGCGCCTCCATCACCTCCTCGAGCATGACCGGCGTGTGCGAGAGCGCCATCACGCCTACAGCTCCCTCCCGGCGAACTCCTCGACGATCTCAGCGAAGCTCTCGTCCGCGCTCTCCACGTAGCGGTTCCACTCCCCGGTGTCCCAGATCTCCAGCCGGTCATCGACGCCGGCGAGAGTCACCTCCCGCTCCAGCCCGGCATAGCGTGCGAGCTTCGCCGGGATCAAAACACGCCCCTGCCGGTCGAGCGTCGCCTCGAAGGCCATCGAAAAGAACATCCTCGAGAGCTGACGCCCCCGCGCCGAAAGATCGGCATTGGCCTTTATGTTGGCCTTGAACGCCGCCCACTCCTCAGGCGGAAACGCAAACAGACACCGGTCCACACCCTTGGTGATCACGATGCCACCCTCGAAGTACGGCCGGAGCTTGGAAGGGAGGGTGAGACGCCCCTTCTCGTCCAGCGTGTGCTCGTACTCGCCAAGAAGAGCCAGGGCACCTCCCTCCCACTACGCTCCACTTTGACCCACGGCTGCGCTGATTCTTGCATATCCATCTCCAAACCGCAATCGGTGGTGGTGCGAGAACCCCTCCAACACCATCTGGAGGTCGTCGATACGCCTTTATCCCCCCTCCCCAGGGGTATGGACCCCCTCTAACAGAGGATTTTTCGTGGAAGATGTCCGGGGTGGCCGAAGGGTCTGCGCGCGGGATGAAATGTCAATATGTCGGGGTGTACATACCGCGCGCTACAACATATCGGAGAAGATGAAATTGGGGCTATGATTTCTGGGAGATGGTGGTAAGGGGTGTGGGCCCACCAGGACTCGAACCTGGGACCGTCCGATTATGAGTCGGATGCTCTGACCAACTGAGCTATGGGCCCGCTGGGGGCTCCCCTGGCTGGACTCGAACCAGCAACCCTTCGGTTAACAGCCGAATGCTCTGCCAATTGAGCTACAGGGGAATATTTGCGGGGCGTAATTATACGGGTGGAGGGTCTGGTATTCAAGGAACGGCGGGGACGTCGCGCATCGCCCTCTCCAGCAGGCGGGCACGGGCGTGCAGCTTCGCCTTGAGGTCGTAGTCGGTGGTCTCGCGTTTGCGGCGCCGGCAGCTGAGGACGCCGAGGCGCAGCCAGGCTTCGCGCACCGACTCGCGGGTGGGATAGAGCCGCTCTCCGTAGCTGGCCAGCTCACCGACGGCGTCCATCCTGCTCCGGAGCCGCTCGTCGGTGAGCACGCCGTCGAGGCTCTCCCCGGCGTGATCCCCGAGGATGGAGAAGATCTCCGCCTGTTCGCGGTCCGAGAAGTCCTCTTGCCGCAGGAAGAAGGGCTCCGGCAGGACCGGGGAATCCACCCCCTGGCGGAGGAGAGGGCCGGTGAGATCGGGCCGGGTGAGCATGAGAGCCAGGACCTCGCGCCCGGCCTGCAGGTGTGGGTCGTCCGGGGAGGGACGGTCATACCCCCGCACCGGCACGTCCCCGACGGAACGCTCCTGCAGGAGCCGGGCCGGAACCCCGAGGGCCTCCGAGGCGATCCGCACGGCCTCCCGGCGCAGTACGGGATCGTGCAGACCCCGGATCATGGCGCGCACCTCCGGCAGGGCCCGCGATCGGCTCGCGGCGTCGGCCCCCATGTACCGCCCGGCGATGCGCCGGATGCCGTACTCCATGACCGGCACGGCGCCGGAGAGCATGGAGGAGAGCTCGGAGGCCGGGTGCGAGAGGACCCAGTCGGCCGGGTCCTCCTCGAGCTTCATGACCCGCACGTCGAGCCTGAACCGGGCCGCGGCCGCGGTGACCCGCTCCACGGCCTTCTCGCCCGCGGCGTCCGGGTCGAACAGGAGGTATATGGTGTCGGCGTGGGCGCTCAGGGTCCTGAGGTGCGCCTCGGTCATCGCCGTCCCGAGCGTCGCCACCACGTTCTCCACCCCTCCCTGATGGAGCATCAGCACGTCCGTATACCCCTCCACGACCACCGCCGACCGCTCCCTTCGCATCGCCCCCGCCGCCTGCGGCAGCCCGTACAGCAGGTTCCGCTTGTTGAAGACCTCGGTCTCCGGCGTGTTCAGGTACTTGGGCATCCCCTCCCCGACGACCCGCGCCCCGAAACCCACCACCCGCCCCCGACGATCCGAGATCGGAAACGTGATCCTGCCCGCAAACCGCTCCCTCCCCCGACGCGACAGCAGCCCCGCGAGCCCGAGCTCCTCCTCCCCGACCCTGACCTTCCGCATCGCCCGCACGAACGCCTCCCTCCCCCCCTCCGGCGCATAGCCCAGCCTGAATTCTCCTATAGTAGATTGCGAGATTCCGCGCTCTGCGAGGTACCTCCGCGCGCCCTCTGCGGCGCGGGAGTGGGTGAGGAACTTGTGGTAGTAGACGGCGGCGGCGGCGAGGGCCCGGTAGATCCTGCGCCGGCGGGACTCGGCCCGTCGGGCCCTCTCCGCCTCTTCGGGGGAGGAGGATTCGTATTCGATGCGCAGGCCGTTCTTCTCGGCCAGGTACTGGACGGCCTCGGCGAAGGTCGTGGAGCGCAGATCCTGCACGAGCTTTATCGCGTCTCCCCCCCTCTGGCAGCCGAAGCAGTAGTAGAGGCCGAGGTCCGGGGAGACGCTGAACGAAGGGGTTTTTTCCTGGTGGTCCGGGTAGGGGCAGAGGCCGACGAAGCGGGCGCCCTGTCTGCGCAGGGCGGTGAACTCCGAGGCCGCCTCGACGACATCCGCGGCCTGTCGAACCTCGTCTATGGTGCGGCGTGAGATCCTCAAAACCCTTCAGCCCGCTCCCCGCAATCGATATCCGCCGGGGGTAATGTTACCCTACGCGTCGTGAGTTTCGGAGCCGGAGGAGAATACGCGGACCTTCCCCCCGGGGTGAGCTTCGCCCCGAAGGACGAGCCTCTGCGCCGCGACATCAACCGGCTCGGGCGCGTGCTGGGGCGGGTTCTGATCGAGCGGGAGGGAAGAGGGTTTTTCGAGAGAGAGGAAGAGGTGCGGCTGCTGTGCAAGCGGTTGCGCTTCGACTACGATCCCGCCCTCGAAGAGAAGCTCCGGCGGCGCATAGCCGCGATGAGCGCGGTGGAGCTCGAGAAGCTCGTGCGGGCCTTCTCGGTGTATTTCCAGCTCGTCAACATCGCCGAGCGCTACCACCGCGTCCGGCGCCGGAGGCAGTACGAATCGTCCGACGAGAACCCGCCGCAGCGGGCTTCGATCGGCAGCGCCATGCTCGGCTTCAGGGAGGACGGACTCGAAGCCCGGCGGCTGCGCGAGCTGCTCGCCCGGACGAACGTCACGCTGGTCCTCACGGCGCACCCCACCGAGGCCATGCGGCGCACGGTACGCAACAAGCACACGCGCATAGCTGAGGTGCTCGAGGAGCTGGAGGTCAGGGATCTCACCTGGCGGGAGCGGCGGCGCCTCGAAGAGAAGCTGCACGAGGAGGTCTCCCTCCTGTGGCAGACGGACGAGCTCCGCTCCCGGCGACCCGAGGTGCGGCAGGAGATAGAGCGCACGCTGCAGTTCTTCGAGAAACCCCTGATCTCCGCCGCGCTCGACGTCTACCGCGAGCTGGACGACGAGCTCGCGCGGCGCTACCCCGGCGAAAGGTTCGAGATCGGACGGGTGCTGGAGTTCGGATCCTGGGTCGGCGGGGACCAGGACGGCAACCCGATGGTGCATC
The DNA here is from genome assembly GCA_023511405.1 of Rubrobacteraceae bacterium. Classification (GTDB taxonomy): domain Bacteria; phylum Actinomycetota; class Rubrobacteria; order Rubrobacterales; family Rubrobacteraceae; genus Rubrobacter_E; species Rubrobacter_E naiadicus. Next base: position 4,094 of record JAIMBO010000007.1, on the reverse strand, counting down.
CGGAGACCCTGCTCGAAGCGCTCGAGATGCAGCGGAGGCTCATCCTGAACAGGCACCTGGAAGACATCCTGGCGCTCGCCGACCATCTGAGCCAGTCCGCCAGGTTCTCCGGGGTTTCGCCGGAGCTCCGGGAGTCGCTGCTCCGGGACGAGGAGCGCTTCCCGGAGCTCGCGGGATGCTCCAGCGAAGCCGACCCGGACGAGCTCTACCGGCGCAAGCTGCTCCTCGTGGCCGGTCGCCTGAAGAAGACGCTGGAGGAGCCCGGCTCGCCGCAGGCCTACGCCGGAGCCGAGGAGCTCCTGGAGGAACTCGAGCTCATCAGGCGTAGCCTGATCTCCGGCGGGGACGAAAGGACCGCCTCGGGGAGGCTCGAGGACCTCGTACGTCAGGTGGAGGTCTTCGGGTTCCATCTGGCCAAACTCGACGTCCGGCAGGAGAGCTCGCGGCTCGTGCGGGCCGCCTCGGAGATCACGCAACGCCTCGGGGTGGGAGAGCTCCTCCCGCTCGGGGAGGACGAACGCTGCTCGCTGCTGCGCTCCCTCATAAGCCGCAGCGAGCTTCCGGAGGAGGTAGAGGGGCTCTCGCCGGAGGCTTCGGAGGTCTTCGAGACGTTCACGAGCATCAGAAAGGCGCAGGAAGAGTTCTCCGGACGCCCGGTCGAGAACTTCGTCCTGAGCATGGCCCATCACACGAGCGACGTGCTCGCCGTCCAGTTCCTCGCCCGGCTCGCCGGGCTCATCGACGTCTCCACAGACGGCGGGTGTGCAAGGAGCAGGATCCGGGTCTCCCCCCTCTTCGAGACGATCGACGACCTCGAGCGCGCCCCGGAGGTGCTGGACGCGCTGCTCTCCGACCCCTTCTACCGCTCCTCGGTGGAGAGGGACGGCAACCTGCAGGAGGTGATGCTCGGCTACAGCGACTCGGGCAAAGACGCCGGTTACATCACCAGCAACTGGGCGCTCTACCGGGCCCAGCAGCGGCTGGTCGAGGTCGCCCGCGAGCACGGGGTCGTCCTGCGGCTCTTCCACGGGCGCGGAGGCTCGGTGGGCCGCGGTGGAGGTCCGAGCTACGAGGCCATAAAAGCCCAGCCCCCCGGCACCATCGGGGGGAGCATCAGGATCACCGAGCAGGGCGAGGTGATCTCGTTCAAGTACGGCATGCGGGGCCTCGCCCGGCGCAACCTGGACACCACCCTCGCCGCCGTGCTGGAGGCGAGCGCCGGGCAGGGCGCCATCGAGCCCGAAGAAGCGTGGGTGCGGGCGATGGAGGAGATCTCGGCCCGCTCGCGGGAGGTCTACCGGGCGCTAGTCTACGGCGACGAGGGGTTTTTGGAATTCTTCTCCGCGACCACCCCCATAAACGAGCTCTCGCTCTTCAACATCGGGAGCCGCCCGGCCCGAAGGGCCTCCCGCCCGGACGTCGAGAGCCTGCGCGCCATACCGTGGGTGTTCGCCTGGACGCAGAACCGGCTCCTGCTCCCCTCGTGGTACGGGGCGGGAACGGCCCTCTCGGAGCACGCGCGAAGGGACGGCGGGCTGCGCACGCTGCGCCGGATGTACGAGAGGTGGCCCTTCTTCAAAACCCTCATGGATTTCATGCAGATGACGCTCGCGAAGAGCGACCCGCGCATCGCCGAAGGCTACACGTCGCTACTTCCCGACGAGGAGCTGCGCCGGAGGCTCTGGGAGCGCGTCGCCGCCGAGCACGCGGCGTGCGTGCGCTCGGTCCTCGCCATAACCCGAAACGAGAACCTCCTGGACAACAACCCGGTGCTGCAGCGCTCCATCCGGCTGCGCAACCCCTACGTCGACCCGATCTCGCAGGTACAGATCAACCTGCTCGGCAGGCTGCGCTCCCTGCCGGAAGGCTCGGAGGAGCGCGAGGAGGTGACGCGGGCGATGCTCTTCACGATCTCCGGCATCTCCTCCGGGATGCTGAACACCGGCTGATCCGCCGCCCCTTGCCGGGACGGCGGGAGACGCAGACGCGCGCAATACCGTATAACTTCCATGGTACGAGATCCGGGAGGCTTTGGATGAAACACGCCACTCTCGCCACGCTCGGGGCCCTGGCCCTGCTCCTGCTGCTGGCCGGCTGCGGAGGGTCGTCCGGCGGCAAGGAGAACACCGGCGGATCCGTCACGATCTCGGCGAGGAGCACGAGCAGGTTCGGGGACATCCTGACCGGCCCGAACGGTCACACCCTCTACGTCTTCGGCGCCGACCGCGGAGGCAAATCCACCTGCTACGGGAGCTGCGCCAAAGTCTGGCCCCCGCTCATCACGCGAGGGGCTCCCTCCGCCGGGTCGGGCATCCCGGCGAGCAAGCTCGGGACGATCCGGCGCCACGACGGCAGCCTGCAGGTCACCTACGCCGGCCAACCGCTCTACTACTACTCGGCGGACCGGGCCCCGGGAGAGACGAAGGGCGCGGGCAAGCGCAGCTTCGGCGGCCGGTGGTACATGGTCTCCCAGACCGGGCTCAGGGTCGGGGGCTGATCAGCCGAAATCCGGGTCGCTGCGCGGCACGAAGATCCGCTCGTAGAGCGAGAGGGCGTAGCGGTCGGTCATCCCCGCGACGAAGTCCGTCGTCTCGGTGATCGGGTCCGGGTCGCTCTTCGCGCGCTCCTCGGGGTGCTCCAGGTAGTACTCGAAGAGGGCGCGCACCACCCCCCCGGCCTTCTCGTTCTCCCGCGAGCGCGGGTTGCGGTAGACGTTCTCGAACAGCCACGCCCGAAGCTGCATGAAGGGCTCGTATATCCGCTCGGAGAGCGCTATCTCCCCCCGCTCTTCGGAGGTCCGGATCAGATCGCGCACCAGCGTGTCTATCCGGACGCTCATCCTCTCCCCGAGAACCTCGAGCGGCCGGCGCGGCAGCTCCTCGGCGCGGATGACCCCGGCCCGCAGCGCGTCGTCCACGTCGTGGTTGACGTAGGCGATCCTGTCGGCGAAGTGGATGATCCTGCCCTCCAGCGTCGCGGGGTTCCCCTCCGCGGTGTGGTTGAGTATCCCGTCGCGCACCTCGAAGGTGAGGTTGAGCCCCCGGCCGTCCTTCTCGAGCACGTCCACCACCCGCAACGAGTGCTCGTTGTGCCTGAAGGAACGCCCGTAGGAGGCGAGTATCCCGTCGAGCGCGTACTCGCCGGTGTGCCCGAACGGGGTGTGCCCCAGGTCGTGGCCGAGCGCGATCGCCTCGGTGAGGTCCTCGTTGAGCCCGAGCGCCCGGGCGACGGTGCGTGAGATCTGCATCATCTCCAGCGTGTGGGTGAGCCGGGTGCGGAAGTGGTCCCCGTCGGGCGCGATGAAGACCTGGGTCTTGTGCATCAGGCGCCGGAACGCCTTGGCGTGGATGATCCTGTCGCGGTCGCGCTGGAACTCGTTGCGGATGCCGTCCGGCGGCTCGGGCCGGAGTCGCCCGGAGCTGGCCGGGCACGCCCTGAGAACCTTCTCTCCCCTCATGCCGGACGCCGCAGCGCGCGCTCCATGGAAAAGACCCCCGGCGCGTGGGCGCCCACCAGCGCCGGGTCGGCGGCGTCAATTTCCACAGGCTCTTTGGAGGGATCAATATCGTTACAGCCCCAATACAGCACAAGGCTGGGACTCATATCAAGGTATTGGCCTTTTAGTCCGGCAACTTTATAAGGGTCACCCTTGGAGGAGTCTATATAAACCGGGCCACGGTGATTTTCGGTTTCACGGCAAAATCCTAATACTCGTATGGGGGTGGGAGCGTTGTGGCCTCCCCAGTTAATGTAATACGGATCTTCTTTCATGAAGGCCCGTCCCAATGCGTTGACCATGGGGGCGTTCATGCCGATTTGAAGGGTACCGCTGGGAGAATAGGTGTCTTTTACACGCACAGCCACCAGGCGCATATCAAAACCGGTCATTTCGCAGCCCGCCCTCTTGCACATGGCATAGCTGGCGCCGGTATTAAAGGGGTAGTACCAGATCCGGTGATGGGCGTCACCGCCCGATGCGGGACGCCAGAGGCCGGCGGCGCCTCCGGCGCTGATTAAAACCGCTTTCGCTCGAACCACGTAAAACTTTCCGTCACGTACGCCAAAACCGACGGCGCCTACGGCCTTACTGCTGT
>JAIMBO010000090.1 GCA_023511405.1 Rubrobacteraceae bacterium | reverse complement strand
CTGCTCGTCGTCAACTACTTCGTTCTCGGCTACTTCCTGCTCATAAACGGCGTCTACGCGCTTCTGTACGTGATCTCGTTCTTCGAGATAGCGGATTACACCCGGCGGGAGGTCTTCTCCGGCTTCTCGGAGCTCTTCGCCTCCAGCTACGCCCCACCGGTCTCGGTGATCGTACCCGCGTACAACGAGGAGGCGACGATCGCCGAGAGCGTTCGCTCTTTGCTCTCGTTGCGCTACCCGCTGCACGAGGTGGTGGTCGTCAACGATGGCTCTTCGGACGGCACCCTGGAGGTTCTCGGAAAGAGCTTCGACCTGTGGGAGTCCGACCGTCCGGTGAGGATGCAGCTCGAGACCGCGCCCATACGGGGTGTCTATGCCTCCTCCGACGAGCGGCTCGTCGTCGTGGACAAGGAGAACGGCGGAAAGGCCGATGCCCTGAACGCCGGCATCTGCGCCGCCGGCTATCCGCTGGTCTGCTGCGTCGACGCGGACATCATCCTGGAGGAGGACGCGTTGCTGCGGGCTGCCAGACCCGCGATAGAGTACTCCGACGTCGCGGCCGTCGGCGGGATCGTCAGGGTCGCCAACGGTTGCGAGGTGGACTCCGGGCGTGTGATCGAGGTGCGCACCCCCCGCGAGGCACTCCCGACGCTGCAGGTGGTCGAGTACCTCAGGGCTTTTCTAGCCGGGAGGACCGGGTGGAGCCGCCTCAACGCCCTGCTCATCATCTCCGGGGCCTTCGGCATCTTCCGCCGCAGCGATCTCATCTCCGCCGGGGGTTACTCGGATGACACGGTCGGGGAGGACATGGAGCTGGTGACGAGGATGCACCGCGTCCTGCATGAGGACCGGCGCAAGTACCGGGTGGTCTTCGTCCCCGATCCGGTCGCCTGGACCGAGGTCCCTTCCACCCTGCGTGTCCTGCGCCGACAGCGCGACCGCTGGCACAGGGGGCTGATCGACACCCTCGTCCGCCACCGCAGGATGCTCTTCAACCCCCGTTACGGGACGGTGGGGCTTCTGGCGATGCCCTACTACTTCCTCTTCGAGCTTCTGGGCCCGGTGGTGGAGCTTCTCGGGTATGCCGCTTTCATCGTCGGCCTCCTGCTCGGCGTGCTCAACGTGCCGTTCGCGCTGGCGTTCTTCGCCGTCGCGGTGGGGTTGGGGTCTCTGCTCTCGGTCGCGGCGGTCTTCATGGAGGAGATGCGGCTGCGGCGGTATCCGCGCTGGACCGACTTCCTGAAGCTCGTCCTCTACGGCGTGCTCGAGAACTTCGGATACCGGCAGCTCAACACCCTCTGGAGGGTTGCGGCCATAGTCTCCTACCTGCGCAGGAACACCGACTGGGGGAGCATGGAACGCCGCGGCTTCGGTCCCGGGGAACCGGGGGAGGGTCGGTGAGAGGTGCTCAGAGCTGCGGTTTTATCCCCCATGCGCTCGTGAGCGAGCAGCCGGGTTCGAGGATGGCCAGCCCGTCCCCGGAGTTGAAGGCGTCCGGTGCGCAGGTCATCGGCTCGACGGCGAGCGCGCTCCGGAAATCCTCGCCCGGGAGGGTGTCCGAGGTGAAGAGCTGCACGTAGCGGCAACTCTCCTCCATCCACAGCTCGACGGCCCTGCTCCGACCGGGCTCTTCGAGCCGGATGCGTACCCTGCCGTCGGCGTCGGGCCGGAGGTCCGTGAAGCAGGTGTCGAGCCGCGTCCCCCCGATGGTGCGCGGTTCGCGGAAATCGTAGGGGGTCCCGTCGACGCTCGTGCGACGGCGGGGTATGAGGTTCTCGTCGGTCTCGTAGTACGAGCGGGCCGGCAGGTGCAGGCGCAGGTCGTCGACCTTACCCGGACCGGGCGTGAGGTAGGGATGGTTGCCGATCCCGCAGGGGGCGGGCCCTGGACCGGGGTTCGTGGCGGTTATGCGCACCGTGAGCCCGTCTTCTTCAGAGAGCGCGTAGCGGGCCTCCAGATCGAGCAGGAAGGGGTACCCCTCCTGCGGATGGAGCCGCAATCCGAGAGAGACTTCGGAGAGGGTGCGCGAGACCAGACGCCACCCAGACCACCGGACGAGCCCGTGCAGCGCGGCGTTGCGGTCGGGTTCGTTCACCGGGAGCTGGTGTTCTTCTCCGGCGAAGGAGTAGTATCCCCCGGCCACCCGGTTCGGCCACGGCAGGAGGATCTGCCCGTGGGAGGCCGGGCTCATCTCTCCTTCACCGAAACCCTGGATCACGGGTTTCCCCCCGGCCTCGAAGAGGCGCAGCGTCGCCCCTACCCCGGCGACGACGGCTCGAAGCTCTCCCCGCTCTATCTCGAACTGCTCCCCGGTCGGCGAAAGAGGGTGGGAGATGCTCTCCATGCAGAGGAGCATAGACGCCGGAGGCGCACCCTGCAACGCGCCGCATCCCTGCGGAGGTTAGTAGAATGCGGACTTGATGCGAGAGCGAGGAGGTTTCATCCGTATGATGCGAGACAAACCGCCCTTCAGGGCGGACCATGTCGGGAGTCTCCTGCGGCCCGCCGGGCTTCTCGAAGCCCGCGAGGATTTCGCTGCGGGGCGCATTACCGCGGAGGAGCTGAGGGCCACGGAGGACGGGGCGATCCGCGAGGTCGTCAGGAAGCAGGAGGAGGTCGGTCTTCGCTCGGCCACCGACGGCGAATTCCGTCGTTCCTCCTGGCACATGGACTTCATCTACCAGCTGGGCGGGGTCGAGAAGGCCGAGGGCAACATCAAGGTGAAGTTCCGCAACGAACGGGGCGACATAGAGTTCACCCCGGCCGCCCTCAGGGTGGAGAGCCGGGTGCACCTGGAACACACCATCTTCGGCGACGACTTCGCTTTCCTAAAAGAGCAGGTGAAGAGCGCGACCCCCAAGCTCACCATCCCCTCTCCGAGCATGGTCCACTACCGGGGCGGACGCGCCGCGATAGACGAGAGCGTATACCCGGATCTCGAAGGGTTCTGGGAGGATCTCGCTTCGGCCTACGCCGAGGAGGTGCGGCGCCTCGGTGAGCTGGGTTGCACCTACCTGCAGTTCGACGACACCAGCCTGGCCTACCTCAACGACCCGCGCCAGAGAGAGCACCTGGCGGCCCTGGGCGGGGACCCGGAGCACCAGCACGAGATCTACATCCGCACCATCAACCGGGCGCTCGAGAACCGCCCCGCCGGGATGTCCGTGACCACCCACATGTGCCGGGGTAACTTCCGCTCTTCCTGGGCCGCCGAAGGCGGCTACGACTTCGTCGCCGAAGCACTCTTCAACGAGCTGGACGTGGACGGGTTCTTCCTGGAGTACGACGACGAACGCTCCGGAACCTTCGAACCCCTGCGTTTCGTCCCGAAGGGCAAGATGGTCGTCCTCGGCCTCGTCACCACCAAGCGCGGCCAGCTCGAAGACAAGGAACTCCTGAAGAGGAGGATCGAGGAGGCCAGCCGCTTCGTCCCCATCGATCAGCTGTGCCTCTCGCCGCAGTGCGGTTTCTCCTCCACCGTCGAAGGGAACAACCTCACCGAAGACGAGCAGTGGGCGAAGCTCGAGCTCATCGTCGAGACCGCCGAAGAGGTCTGGGGAGAGTAGAAAAAGCACGCTTTGCCCTTGACTTATTAACAAATCTTTGCGAGGATTAACAATCGTCATGGTAGGTCCTCGAGACAGGAGGTAGAGGATTTGAAGAAGGTAATGCTGTTGGCCGCCATGCTGGCGATGGTGCTCGCCGTCGCGGCCCCGGCCTTCGCGCAGGCTGCCGGGTCCAACGCCCAGAGCGGTGGCGCGGCTGGTGCTCAGGGTGGCACGAACGACGTGCAGTGCGTGCAGAACGCGGTGCAGCAGGAGGCTGGCACGGTCCAGTACAGCCAGTACGGCAACAACTACAACGTCCAGCAGATAGCTCAGACTTGTAACATCAGCGTGAGCCAGGTGCAGAACATCATCAGCTCCATCAGCAGCTCGGCTCCCTCGACCAGCACGGCTTCCGCCAGCACGAGCGCTTCTTCCAGCGTGGCTTCCGTGAGCAGCGCGGCTTCCTCCGCGTCCGGTGCGGCGGCCAGTGTTCTCCCGAACACCGGTGGTGCTTCGGTGATAGCGCTCGGCGCTGGTGCGCTCCTCGTCGGCGGTGGTCTGCTCGCCCGCAGGTTCATCCGCTAGTCCCGAGGCCAAGCGCGGAATCTGAGAGGGCCGGGGTCTCCCGGCCCTCTTTCGTCATGGAGGCGGAGAAGGATGGAGGGGTACCGGTTCACGCACACGCTGCGGGTGAGGTACTCGGAGATCGACGGTCAGAAGGTCGTCTACAACGCACACTACCTCACGTACCTGGATGTGGCCATCACCGAGTACTTCAGGAAGCTTGGGATAGAGTTCACGGGCGATCCTCCCCCCTTCGACATAGCGCTGGTCAAGGCCACGCTCGAGTTCAAGCGGCCCGCGCGTCTGGACGATTTGCTCGACGTGGGGGTTCGCGTGCGCTCCTTCGGGCGTTCCAGCTTCGTCGCCGGGTTCCGGATCTCGGCCCACGAGGGTGGGGAGGAGACCATTCTGGAGGCCGAGGTGGTGTACGTCTCCTATTCGCAGGAAGAGGAGAAGGCGGTGCCGGTGCCGGAGTGGGTGCGGGCCAGGGTAAAACGTTTCGAGGAGAGCGGTGCGCTTCCTGGGTAGAGGAGGCGGGGCGATGTGTGGTTCAATGAAGAGATGATGAAGATCGGAGTATCCACGTTCGTCACGGACGAGGGGATAAAACCCGACGTCCTGGGGTTGTTCCTGGAAGAACGCGGTTTCGACTCGTTGTTCGTCGCCGAGCACACCCACATACCGCTCAGCAGGAGGACGCCGTACCCTGGAGGGGGTGAGTTGCCGAGGAAGTACTACCGTACTCTCGACCCCTTCATCACGCTCACCGCGGCCGCCGCGGCCACCCAGACCCTGCTCGTGGGGACCGGGGTCGCGCTTCTGGCGCAGCGCGACCCGATCACGACGGCCAAAGAAGTCGCGAGCCTCGACTACTTCTCCGACGGGCGCATGATCTTCGGCGTCGGGGTCGGATGGAACGAGGAAGAGATGGAGAACCACGGGACCAACCCTCGTACCAGGGGGCGTCTGGTGAACGAACGCCTGCGGGCGATGATCGAGATCTGGACCCGCGATTCGGCCGAGTATCACGGGGAGTTCGTCGATTTCGACCCCATAGCATCCTGGCCCAAGCCGGTGTGCAAACCCTACCCGCCGATCTACGTCGGCGGGGGACGGCGGGCGTTCAGGAGGGTGGCCGAGTTCGGCGACGCCTGGCTCGCCAACGGGCTGCCGCCGGAGAAGCTCGCGCCGATGATGGAGGAGCTGCGCGAGGTCTCCGGCAGGGACGTGCCCGTCACGGTCTTCGGAGCTTCGCACGACAGGGAGGTCCTGGAGGAGTATGCCCGGCTCGGGGTCGACCGGGTTTTGCTCGATCTGCCGACCCTTCCCGAGCCCGAGACGGTGGAACTCCTCGATGAGCTCTCTGGGCTCGTCGACGCCTTCATATAGCCGGGATCACGAGCCTCTCCACCCGCGGCAACCGGGTATTACACTCTTGGCGAGAGGTTTTTGCGGGTAGTGGATTGAGGATTTCGGAAGGAGATATCCGGAACGGTGGATCTCAGGCTTTCGGTTTTGGATCTCTCGCCGGTCGGTTCGGGGTACGGCTCGCGGGAGGCGTTGCGCAACACCCTGGATCTGGCCCGTCTGGCCGACCGGCTCGGGTATGAGCGTTACTGGCTCGCCGAGCATCACAACCTCCCGAGCGTGGCCAGCTCCGCGCCGGAGGTGATGATCGGGCACGTCGCCCACGAGACCGCCCGCATCCGGGTCGGGGCGGGGGGTATCATGCTCCCCAACCACGCCCCGCTCAAGGTGGTCGAGACCTTCCGGGTGCTCGAGGCCCTGCACCCGGACCGTATAGACCTCGGCATAGGCCGGGCTCCCGGCACCGACCCGGTGACCGCTACGGCGCTCCGGCGTTCCTCCGGTGCGGACGGGGCGGAGGACTTCCCCGAACGCTTCGCTGAACTCCTCGCCTTCGGCGGGGATGGATTCCCGGAGGATCACCCCTTCGCCGCGGTGCGCGCCATGCCCGATGACGTGAAGCTTCCCCCGATCTGGCTGCTCGGCTCCAGCGGCTACTCCGCGCGGGCCGCGGGAAAGATGGGGCTCGGCTACGCCTTCGCGGCACACTTCAGCCCGGCCGATCCCGCCCCGCCGATGCTCGCCTACAGAGAGAGCTTCGAGCCCTCGGAGGAGTTCGAGCGTCCCTCGGCGATACTCGCCGTCTCCGTCGTCTGCGCCGAGAGCGAGGAGCGTGCCGCGGAGCTCGCCTCCTCGATGCAGCTCGCCTGGGTCAGGATGCGCAGCGGCCGGCCCGGGCCGCTCCCCACGCCGGAAGAGGCCCTGGCTCACGAGTACACACCGGCGGAGAGGCGCCTCGCCGAGGCGTACCGCTCGATGCAGATCATCGGCACCCCCGAGAGGGTCAGGGAGAGGATGGAGGAGGTCGCGGAGCGCACCCGGGCCGACGAGCTCATGGTCACGACGATGGTCTACGACCACACCGCGCGGCTGCGCTCCTACGAGCTTCTCGCGGAGGTCTTCGGGCTCGCGGGAGCGCCGGCCGGGGGACGGGAGCGGACATGAGCCGGACGGAGCGGAGATACCCCGACCCTTCGGTGCTCGGGGGCGAGGTGGGGCTGTGGACCTCGATCCTCAACTATCTGCCCGCTTCCCGGGCGAGGGAGGCCGCGGCCGAGGCCGAGGAGCTCGGCTACGGGGCGTTATGGTTCGGAGAGGCGACCGGACGGGAGATCTTCACCACCGCCGCGATACTGCTCTCCGCAACCAGTCGGATCCAGATCGCCACCGGAATCGCCAACATCTTCGTCCGTGACGCGTGGGCGACGAACGCCGCGTCGAAGACGCTCGCCGAGGCGTATCCGGGACGGTTCGTCCTCGGGATCGGGGTGAGCCACCGGCCGCTCGTCGAGATGCGCGGCCACGACTACCGCTCGCCGCTCGCGACGATGCGCTCCTACCTGGAGGACATGCGCCGGGCCCGGTTCGACGCCGTAGGACCTGAACGGGAGGCCCCCGTGCTGCTCGCGGCGCTCGGCCCGAAGATGCTCGAGCTCTCCAGAGATCTCGCCGACGGCGCCCATCCTTATCTGGTAACCCCGCAGCATACCGCCTACGCCCGCGGGATCCTCGGGGAAGGGCCGCTCCTCGCCGTCGAGCAGGGGGTGGTCCTCACGGAGGACCGGACGGAGGCTCTGCGCCTCGCCCGCTCGCACTTAAGCCGGTATCTCGGGCTTCCCAACTACCGCAACAGCTGGCTCCGGCAGGGCTTCACCGAAGAAGACCTCTCCGGGGAGGGCAGCGACCACTTCGTGGAGGCGCTCGTCGCCTGGGGAGACGAGGGCAGGATAAGAGAACGGGTGCACGAGCACCTCGACGCGGGGGCGGACCACGTCTGCGTGCAGGTGATAACCGACCGGCCCGGGGCCGGTCTCGGCAGGGAATGGCGCGCCCTGGCCCACGCTCTGCTGGCGTAGCGTCCACCGGTTGACAACTTCTCTTTTCGGGCGTATACCGGCGGGTTGTAAGAAGTGGTGCCAGAAGCGCCGAGCTCCCGGGTGGCACCGGGAGGCGGGGGACCCGATCCGGCGGGCCTAGGCCCACCGAGGGGTGAATCGCCTCGAAGCGGGGCGTAGGGCTTCTCTCTTTCGGCCCGAACCCGTCAGCTAACCCCGCAGGCGCCGAAGAAGGAGGAAGAGGAGTGACGGTCCAGAGGCGTTCTTTCCTGCGGCGCATGATGCTCGGTGAGGAGAGGCCCCACACCGAGCGGGAGGAGAAGGTCCTCAACTACGTCGTCCACCGGATAAACGACGGCGCTCCGCTGCACGAGATAGTGCACGAGGACTACGTGGTGCGCAACTGCTCGCAGCGGGAGATAGGCGACATCCTGCGTTGCCCCGAGCTGGTGCGGGCCAGCCGCAGCCGTCTCGAGCGAGCCTTCGTCTCGGGGGAGCTCGATCCTTCGAGTCTCCGCCGGCGTTTGTAGTTTCGTCGGGGTCTTGAGCGCGGGTCGCCCGCGAAGGTTCTCTCGCCGGAGGTGATCCCCGGGCAGGGGGGATCACCTCCGGCTTTCTTCGGCCTTTCGCCCTTTTCTCAGAATTCTCTCAACCTCCGGACTTAATAGGAGGAAATCTTCCCGCTGGAGGGTCGGCAGGAAGAGGTATCCCACCGGATGAGAGAGGGGCTGGCGTAGCATGGGATGTTGGCTGAGGGTCTCGCGAAGGGTGATCTCGCCGATCGCCGCGCTGTCCGCGCTGCTGCTCGTCCTGGCGGCCTGTTCCGGGTCGGGGAAGGTCACCGGCCAGACGTCCCCGGGGACGCTCGCGTCTGGCGCACCGCCCGGGCTGGAGAAGATAAAGCACGTGATCATAATCATGCAGGAGAACCGTTCCTTCGACAACTACTTCGGCACCTACCCCGGTGCCGACGGCATCCCGATGAAGAACGGGCACCCGGCGGTCTGCATCCCGGACCCGCGACTGGGACACTGCATCCGGCCCTTCCACGACCGCAAGAACCGGGATCTCGGTGGGCCTCACACCGCGACGGACGCCCGAAAGGACATAAACGGCGGCAGGATGAACGGCTTCATCCGTCAGCAGCTCGCCGGGGAGAGCCGGCTGTGCAAGAAGAGCCCGCTGAACCCCCACTGCTCCCACATAACCCACGACAACCCTCCAGACGTCGTCGGCTACCACACGGCGCGGGAGATCCCGAACTACTGGGCCTACGCCCGCAACTTCGTCCTGCAGGATCACATGTTCGAGTCGAATGCTTCCTGGAGCCTTCCGGCACACCTGTATACGGTCTCGGCGTGGTCCGCGGTGTGCAAGAACAAAAACCCCATGAGCTGCCGCAGCGCCCTGCAGCGCCCGGAGGAACCTCTGGACTTTGCGAGACGTTTCCCTGGTGCCGTCCCCCCGGTTCAGAGGCGCGGGGGAAAGCTACACCAGCCGGACTACGCCTGGACCGACATAACCTACCTGCTGCACAAATACCACGTGAGCTGGCGCTACTACGTGGCCAGGGGCGCAGAACCCGACTGTCCCGACGGACAGATGTTCTGCCACAGGACCATGCAGAGCCCGAAGACCCCCGGGATCTGGAACCCGCTGCCGCATTTCGAGACGGTCAGACAGGACCATCAGCTCGGGAACATCCAGAGCACCAGCGCCTACTTCAGGGCCGCGAGGGAGGGGCGTCTCCCGCAGGTGAGCTGGCTCGTCCCGAGCGGCAAGAACAGCGAGCATCCCCCGGCGCTCATAAGCAACGGGCAGGCCTACGTCACCCGGGTGATCAACGCGGCGATGAGGAGCCCGGACTGGAAGAGCACGGCGATCTTCCTCACCTGGGACGACTGGGGAGGCTTCTACGACAACGTCGTGCCCCCCAAGGTGGATAAGATGGGCTACGGTCTGAGGGTCCCCGGGCTCGTCATAAGCCCCTACGCGAAGCGCGGATACATAGACCACCAGACGCTCTCGTTCGACGCCTATCTGAAGTTCATCGAAGACCGCTTCCTGGGCGGGCAGCGGCTCAACCCCAAAACCGACGGGCGCCCGGACCCGCGTCCGGACGTGAGAGAGGCGATGCCGCAGCTCGGCAACCTGGTCCGTGACTTCAATTTCAACCAGAAGCCTCGTCCACCGCTCATCCTGCCGCCCCACCCTAGGACCGACCTGGTGAGCCCGCGTCCGAGGTGGAGCCGAGGGTGAAGAAGCGGCTCCGGAGGTTTGCCTCTGGCGGGGCCGGGTTCGTAGGGCTCGTGTTCCTGGCGAGCCGGGCGCTGTATTTCGCCTCCGGGGCGATCTTCGCCGGGCTCCTCCGACCGAGCCCCGGCCCGGCCGACAC
>JAIMBO010000089.1 GCA_023511405.1 Rubrobacteraceae bacterium | reverse complement strand
GGTTGCCCCGGGTCACGAGCGCCCGGTACGCGGTCAGCGCGGCGAGCGGGACCGCCGCCGCCTGCTCGTGGGTGAGATGGGCGGGCTTCTCGAAGACGTTCTCCGAGGGTACCTTTACGAGCTGGGCGAAGGTGCCATCGTCCGGCAGCCCGAGGATGCGGTAGTCCCTGCCCGGTATGCGCTCGTCATCTCCCCAGTAGAGTGCGGGGTTTATAACGACCTCGCTCCCCTCCGGCGGGAGCCCGCCGGCATCCTCGCTCCCGTGCGCCACGACTTCGCCCGAGCCGTCGGAGCCGAGTATGACCGGCAGGGCCTCGGCCCTCGCGCCGGGGTAGAGCCCGCGCGTCACGAACACGTCGCGGCGGTTCAAAGCTGCCGCGCGCAACCTGACGAGCGTCTCGCCGGGGCCGGGTTCGGGGTCGGGGGCTTCTTCGTAGGCGAGGCTCTCCGGACCTCCGAGCTCGCGCAGGATCACTGCTTTCATGCATCCTCCCTCTTCGTGGAAAGGTCACGCCACACATTATTGCCCGGAGGCGCGAGAAGAGTAACCGCCGGGGCGCCCTCCAGGGCGCCCCGGCGCCGGAAGAGCAAAGCCTTACTGACCCCTGCGGCTCGGCGCTATGGCCTGCACACCGGTTATCTCGCGCCCGACGATCAGGGACTGCACGATATCGGTGCCCTCGTAGGTGTAGACGACCTCCATGTCGGCGAGGTGCTTGCCTACCAGGTATTCGAGCAGGAGCCCGTTGCCGCCGAGGATGTCGCGGGCGTCGGCGCAGATCTGCTTGGCCTTCCTGGCGACGCTCATCTTGGCGAGCGAGGCCATCCCCTCGGTCATCTTGCCCTGGTCGAAGAGCTGGCCGAGCCTGAGGCACATCAGCTGGATGTGGGTGAGCTCGGCGAGCATGTTCGCGAGGCGGTTCTGGATGAGCTGGTAGGTGTTGAGGGGCCGGTAGAAGACCTTGCGCTCCTTCGCGTACTGCAGCGCGGCCTCGTAACAGGCTACGGCGTGCCCCACACCCTCCCAGGCCACGCCGTAGCGGGTCGCGGTGAGCACCTTAGAGGTATCCTTGAAGGAGTTCGCGTGCTCGAGTTTGTTCTCGGCCGGAACCCGGGCGTCCTTCAGCTCGATCTCCGCCTGCCAGACGGCCCTCTTGCCGGTCTTGCCGGTCTGGACCCTCGTCGAGAGCCCCTCGGTTCCCTTCTCGACCAGGAAACCCTTGACCTGCCCGTCCTCTGCGTCGCGGGCCCAGAAGACGATCACGTCGGCGAAGGAGGCGTTCCCGATCCACTTCTTGTGCCCGTTGAGGACGTAGTGATCGCCGTCGCGCACGGCGCTCGACTCGAGCGCGACCGCATCGGAGCCGTGCTCGGGCTCGGTGAGCGCGAACGCCCCGATCTTCTCCATCCGCGCCATCTGCGGCAGCCAGTGCTGCTTCTGCTCCTCACTGCCGAGGATGGCGATGGAACCCATGGCGAGCCCGGAGTGTACCCCGAAGAAGGTGTTGAGGCTCCCGTCCCCCCGCGCGAGCTCCGCTCCCACGAGCCCCTCGGCCACGTGGCTCATCCCCGGACACCCGTAGCCTTTTATGCTGGTGCCCGCGATCCCGAGCTCGGCGAACTTCTCCACGAACTGGAACGGAAACTCCGCCTTGTCCCAGTACTCGTTTATGACCGGGATGACCTCCCGGTCACAGAAGTCCCTGACCTTCTGCCGGACCTGCCGCTCCTCGTCCGTGAGCAACTCGTCCAGAAGGTAGAAATCGGTCCCCAACGAGCCGGATACGTCAGCAATCACCGGAACTCTCCTCCTTCGCGATCCTCTCTCGTCGACAGATCACTCTACCACGCCCCCGCAGACCAGCAGGGTTCCTTGAAACTATCATACGTGTTATTATCATCTGTGACAACATTCTACAGGGTCAGGGAGAGGTTGTCACATGCAGAAGGAGCAGGAGGCTGGCACGACCTACGTCGGGGGCGAGAAGAGACCGGCGCTGGTCGAGACGCTGTATGAGAGGACGGTGACGGATCCGGAGAAGGCTGCGTTCGTGCGCAGGGAGGGGGAAGAGTGGCGTCCTCTGAGCTACGGGGATTTCTGGCGGCGGGTGGAGCGCTTCGCCTCGGGTCTCGCCCGGCTCGGGGTCGGGAGGGGGTCGAGGGTCGCGATCGTCTCGGGCAACCGTCCGGAGTGGCCGATCGGTGACCTCGCCGTGCAGAGCCTCGGGGGCGTCGTGGTGCCGGTCTACCCGACGCTGGAGGAAGAGCAGATCGGGTACATCCTCGGGCATTCGGGTGCGGGCGTGGCGATCGTCGAGGGGGAGGAGCTGCTGCGCAAGGTGAGGGAGGCTGGAGATGGCCTTTCGCACCTCGTCTCGATGGAGGGGAGTACTGGGGCGCTCTCCTTCGGGGAGGTCGAGGCGCTCGGGGAAGAGGAGCCGCTCGGGGATGCCTGGGAGGAGGGCTGGCGCTCTCTGCGTCGGGAGGACGTGGCGACGGTGATCTACACCTCCGGGACCACCGGGCGGCAGAAGGGGGCCGTTCTCACCCACGGCAACATCCTCTCCAACCTGGAGGGGATCCGGGATGCGCTCCCGGTCGTGCGCGAGGACGTCTTCCTCTCGTTTCTGCCGCTCTCGCACGTCTTCGAGCGCACCTGCAGCCAGTTCCTCTCGCTGTACGTCGGCGCGACCACCTACTACGCCGAGTCGATGGAGAAGATCCCGGAGAACCTGCGCGAGGTGAGGCCCACCCTTATGCTCTGCGTGCCCCGGCTCTACGAGAAGATGTACGAGCGGGTGCGCGAGCAGGGAGAATCGGGCGGGCCGCTGCGCAGGGACCTCTTCGAGCGGGCGGTCGAGGCCGGCAGGGAGAAGTACCGCCTCGAGAGAGAGGGGCGGGAGCCGGGGGCTCTGCTCAGGGCCCGGCTCGCGCTCTACGATAAGCTCGTCTACCGCCGGGTGCGCGAGGCCACCGGTGGCAGGGTGCGCTGCTTCGTCTCCGGCGGGGCCAAGCTCGAGCAGGAAGTCGGCGAGTTCTTCTACGCCTGCGGGGTGAGGATAGTAGAGGGGTATGGTCTCACCGAGACCTCGCCCGTCATCTGCTGCAACCGGCTTCCGGTCCCGCGCTTCGGGACCGTCGGGCGGCCCATCTTCGGCACCTCCGTCAGGATCTCGGAGGAAGGGGAGATACAGGTGAAAGGTCCCGGGGTTACGGGCGGCTACCTCGACGACGAGGAGGCCACCCGCGAAGCGTTCACCGAAGACGGGTGGTTCCGGACCGGGGACATGGGAGAGTTCGACGCGGAGGGTCACCTCAGGGTCACCGGGCGGCTCAAGCACATCCTCGTGCTCTCCACGGGGAAGAACGTCGCCCCGGAGCCGGTCGAGGCGGCGATCGCCGCGCAGCCCCACGTTTTGCAGGCCGTGCTACTCGGGGACGGTAGGAAATACGTCGCGGCGCTCGTCGTCCCCGACTACGACGCCGTGCGCCGGACGCTCGGCGTGGACGACGGCGGGGAAAGACTCGCGCAGGACGAGCGCTGCCGGGAGATCGTCGGGCGGGAGATCGAGGAGGCCTGCCGCCGGTTCGCCCCCTACGAGCGGCCCAAGAAGTTCGCGCTGTTGCCGCGCGAGCTCTCGGTCGAGGAGGGGGAGCTCACCCCGACGCTCAAGGTCAGGATGCACGTGGTGCGCGAGCGCTACGCGAGGGAGATAGAGAGCCTCTACCAGTCGTAGGCTCCGAGGAAGGGGGAGGATGCCCGATACGACCACCACGGGGAGCGGGAAGAGAGCCGGGAAGGCCCCGGCGAGCCCGCGGGACATACTGCTCAGCGAGGTCAAGACCCGCAGCATCTTCCCGCTTCTCATCCTGCACTTCGTCCGCAGGAAGCCCGAGTACGGCAACAGCATCATCCAGCAGATAAAGGAGCTCTCCGGTGGGTCGATGAGCGTCTCGCCGAACACCGTCTACCCGCTCCTGCGGCGTCTGGAGGAGAAGGGGTACATCGTCGGGGAGTGGGAGAAACCCGAGACCCGCAGCCGGCGCTTCTACACGATCACCCCGAGGGGGGAGCAGAAGTACGCCGAGATAAAAGAGCGCTTCGAGGAGCATCTGCTGCGGGTCATAGAGGTGGCGCAGCGGCTGCACGAGGAGATCTATGGCTGAACCGGAGTCGCTCGCGAGCCGGCTCTTCAGAATCGGGATGAACTTCTACCCCGCCTACCGGGGGACGGGAGGCAGGGTCGTGCGCATCTCCGGCGACTGGCGGGAGGTCGAGATCCGGCTGCCGCTCGGATGGCGCACGCGCAACTACTTCGGCACGATCTTCGGCGGCAGCATCTACGCCGCGGTGGACCCCTTCTACGCGCTGATGCTCATCAAAAACCTCGGCAGCGGGTACATAGTCTGGGACCGGGCGGCGAAGGTCCTCTACGAGAAGCCCGGCCGGGAGACGCTCTACGCCCGCTTCCGGCTGAGCGGGGAGGAGGTCGAAGCCGTCCGGAGGGCCGCGGAGGGCGGGGCGCCGGTGGAGCGGACGTACCCCGTGGAGCTGAGGGATGCCGCCGGGGGGGTGCACGCCCGGGTGGAGAAGACCGTCTACGTGAGGAAGAAGCCGGTCTCCGCAGGGGATCGGTCGCAGGATCAGCCAGGAGGAGGCAGATGAGACACATACGCAGGGTAGCGGTGCTCGGGGCCGGGACGATGGGTGCGGCGATTGCCGCCCACTGCGCGAACGCCGGGCTCGAGGTCGACCTGCTCGACATCGCCGCGGAAGGCGAGGACAGGAACGCTGTCGTGAAGGCCGGTTTCGAGCGGATGAGGAAGGCACGGCCCGCGGCGCTCATGAGCGGGCGGGTCGCGGAGCGCATCCGCCTCGGGAACTTCGAGGACGACCTCGGGCGCCTCTCCGAGGCCGACTGGGTGGTCGAGGCGATAGTGGAGAGGCTCGAGCCCAAGCAAAAGCTGTGGGCGAGGGTCGAGAAGCTGGCGCCGGAGAGGGCCGTCCTCTCCTCGAACACCTCCGGGATACCGCTGCACAAGATCGCCGAGGGCCGCAGCGAGAGCTTCAGGAGGCGCTTCCTCGGGACCCACTTCTTCAACCCGCCGCGCTACCTGAAGCTGCTCGAGATCATCCCGACCGGAGACACCGACCCCGCGCTCGTCGAGGAGGTGCGCACCTTCGGGGGGCGCGTTCTCGGCAAGGGCGGTGTGATCGCCAAGGACACCCCCAACTTCATCGGCAACCGGCTCGGCAGCTTCTCGGGGATGAACTCGATCCGCTACTTCCTCGAGAACGGCTTCGGGATCGAGGAGGTCGACGCGCTGACCGGTCCCCTGATCGGACGCCCCAGGACCGCGACCTTCCGGCTGATGGACCAGGTGGGGCTGGACATCGCGGTCGGGGTAGCGGAGAACCTCTACGAGCTCGTCCCGGAGGACGAGTCGCGCGAGCAGCTCAAAGTCCCGCCGCTTCTCAAGGAGATGCAGGAGAGGGGCCTGCTCGGTATCAAGACCGGCGGGGGGTTCTACAGGAGGACGAAGCGCGACGGGAAGACCGTCTTCGACGTCCTGAACCTCGAGACCTTCGAGTACGAACCGCCGAAGAACCCGGAGGTGCCGCTCGCGGAGGAGGCGTGGAAGCAGGGGGATCTCGGGGCGAGGCTGCGCTTCATCATGCGGAAGGCCGACGAGGATCGCCACGCCCGCATGCTGCGCGACACGATCCTGCCGGACCTCGCCTACGCCTCGCGGCGGGTGCCCGAGATCTCGGACACCCTCGAGGACGTGGACCACGCGATGGAGTGGGGCTTCGGGCACGAGGCCGGGCCTTTCCGGACGTGGGACCTCCTCGGCGTCAGGGAGACCGCAGAGCGGATGCGATCGCTCGGCATCGAGGTCGCGGGCTGGGTCGAGGAGATGCTCTCCTCCGGCAACGAGAGCTTCTACAGGAAGGAGGGCACGAAGGAGCTGCAGTACAGCCCGCTCTCGAAGCGCTACGAGCCGGTGCGCGAGGACCCGCTGAAGATATCGCTCGGTGCCCTGCGCGAGGAGGGTGGGGAGATCGCGCGCAACGACTCGGCGAGCCTGCTCGACCTCGGGGACGGGGTGCTCTGCTACGAGATCCACTCCCGGGCGAGCGCCATCGACCAGAAGGTGGTGGAGATGGGCTACCGGGCGCTCGAGGAGCTCGAGAGCGAGCGCTGGGGGGCGCTCGTCATCGCCAGCGAGGCGCGCAACTTCTGCGTCGGGGCGAACCTGGGCGAGATCGCCCACGCCGTGAAGAACGGCGCGCTGGAGGAGGTGGGGCGGAGCATCGACGCACTGCACGGGCTGCTCATGGGCTTCCGCTTCGCCCCGAAGCCCGTCGTCGCCGCCCCGCACGGGCAGACGCTCGGCGGGGGGGCCGAGATCTGCCTGCACTCCGACCGCGTCGTCGCCGCGGGCGAGACGTACATGGGCCTGGTGGAGGCCGGGGTCGGCCTCATCCCGGCCGGGGGCGGGACCAAGGAGATGGTCAGGAGGCTCGTCTCGCGCGAGATCACCTCGTCCTCCGTACCGCCGCTGCCTTATCTGCAGCGGGCGTTCGAGACGATGGCGACGGCGAAGGCCTCGACCAGCGCGCTCGAGGCGCGCGAGCTCGGCTTCCTCGATGAAGACGACCGCGTCGTGATGAACGCGGACCATCTCGTCCACGCGGCCAAAAGGGAGGCGCTCGAGCTCGCCGACGGATACGTTCCTCCCGTTCGCGAGAAGAGCGTCTACGCCGCCGGGCCCGCCGCCCGCGCCGCGCTCGAGCTCGCGGTGCGCACCATGCAGTGGGGCCGCTACGCGACCGAGTACGACGGCGTCATAGCCTCCAGGCTCGCGTGGGTGATGACCGGCGGGGACATCACCGGCCCGCAGTGGGTCACCGAGGAGTACATACTCTCGCTGGAGAAAGAGGCTTTCCTCGATCTGCTCGGGAACGAGAAGACGCAGGAGCGGATAGCGGGGTTGCTGAAGACCGGGAAGCCGGTCCGAAACTAGGAGGTGGAGGATGAAGGAAGCGGTCATCGTCTCCGGGGCGCGCACGGCGGTCGGCCGGGCGCCGCGGGGGACGCTCAGGGAGATGCACCCGGTCGATCTCGCGGCCGCGCCGATACGCGCGGCCGTGGACCGGGCGGAAGGGCTCGACCCGCAGGAGATAGAGGACGTGATCTACGGCTGCGCGATGCCCGAGGGGACGCAGGGGTACAACATCGCGCGGCTCGCGGCGATGCGCGCCGGCCTGCCGGAGAGTGTGCCGGCGCAGACCGTCAACCGCTTCTGCTCCTCGGGGCTGCAGACCATCGCGATCGCGGCCGAGAGGATCATGGTCGGACATGCCACGACGATCGTCGCGGGCGGTGTCGAGCACATGTCCTCGACGCTGGAGATGCCGAACTTCGCCCCCAACCCGGCGCTGGTCGAGACGAACCCGGCCGTCTACATGGGGATGGGCCTCACCGCCGAGCAGGTCGCCAGGGAGTTCGGCGTCTCCCGGGAGGATCAGGACGAGTTCGCCCTCAGGAGCCACACGCTCGCCGCGAAGGCCGTCGACTCCGGGCTCTTCGACGAGGAGATCGTACCGCTCGAGGTCTCCTTCAGCTGGGTCGACGACGACGGGGAGGTGCGCCACCAGAAGACGACCTTCAGGCGTGACGAGGGGCCGCGCCGGGACACCTCCGCCGAGGCGCTCGCGAAGCTGAAGCCCGTCTTCCAGCAGGGCGGGACCGTCACGGCCGGTAACTCCTCGCAGCGGAGCGACGGCGCGGCGGCCGTCGTCGTCATGGAGAGGGAGGAGGCCGAGCGGCGGGGCCTCGAACCCCTGGCTCGCTTCCTCGGGTTCGCCGTCGGCGGGGTGAGACCGGAGGTGATGGGCATAGGCCCCACGGTCGCGATCCCGAAGGTCTTGAAACAGGTCGGGCTCTCGCTCGATCAGATAGACCTCATCGAGTTCAACGAGGCCTTCGCGGCGCAGGCGCTCGCCGTCATCCGGGAGGTCGGCCTGGATCTGGAGAAGACCAACGTCAACGGTGGGGCGATAGCGCTCGGCCACCCGATGGGTGCGACCGGCACCAAGCTCACCATCCAGCTCATCCACGAGATGAAGCGGCGGGGCTCGCGCTACGGGATGGTCACGATGTGCATCGGCGGCGGGATGGGCGCCGCGGGCGTCTTCGAGAACCTGCAGTAGCGGTCCGGCAGTCGGTTTTCTCTGCGGGGCGGGGAGTTCTCCCCGCCCCTTCGCCTCCTGCCGGGGTCGCGGCGGCCCCGGAAGTGATCTAGAATGCCCGCAGGACTCCGGTTGTGGCCGGAGAGTACATGAAGCATGGCGGTGCAAGTCGAGTATCCTCGGTGATGAGGGCGTGAGGGAATAAGAATCCTTGTTGGGGGCTGGGGGGAGAAGGAACTCATCGGGCCATACCTCACCCGTGCCCGGCGATGCAGGCGCCGTCGTTCTTCTCTCTCCCGCCGGGGAGATCCTCGCGCAGAGCCTCTCCGCCGGCGGCCTGCTCGGGTGGAGGCCGGACGAGACGGTGGGACGGCATCTGCGGGAGATGGTCCACCCCGAGGATGCGGCCTCGGTGCGGGAGATGCTCGACGGTTCCGGGGACCCGGGGGGCGTCCGGAGGCTCCGACTGCGCCGCTCCGACGGCTCGTGGCCGGGCTTCGAGGTCGCGGTGAGCTCCCTGCGCGGGGGGATGGAGGGTCTGGCCCTGACGCTGCGCGCCCCCGCTGGAGCACCGCAACGGGAGCCGGGGAGAGAGGAGACGATCACCCGCTCCGTGCTCGACGCCGTGCCGGGCGCCGTGGTCGTCGTGGGCGAGGACGGCATCGTCCGCCTCTTCAACCGGGTGGCGGAGAGGATCTTCGGTTACGAAGCCGGGGAGGTCGTCGGTCGGCCGCTGGAGATTCTCATCCCCGAGCGCTTCCGCCGGGCGTACAGGGAGGGGTTCGCGCGCTACCTGAGGACCAGGGAGCCCCGCATGGTAGGCCGGGGCTCCTTCGAGCTCCTCGGGCGGCGCAAAAATGGTGAAGAGTTCCCGGTGAGCCTGAGCATCGGGGTGGCCGACGACGGTGAGGAGACCATCTTCACGGGCGTCATCCGGGATATCACCGGGCACGAGGAGGCCGAGGCCCGTTTCCGGGGGGCGTTCGAGAACTCCTCCAGCGGGATGGCGATCGTCGGGCTGGACAACCGTTATCTCAGGGTCAACCGGGCGCTGTGCGAGATGCTCGGCTACGAAGAGGAGGAGATCGTCGGGAGGAGATCCTTCGAGTTCACCCACCCCGACGATCTGGAGGAGAGCCGGGAGAGGGCTCGCAGGATGCTGGAGGAGGGCGGGCCGGAGCGGCTGCTCCTCGAGAAGCGCTACGTGCGCAAGGACGGGGAGGTCATCTGGGCGATCTCCGACGCTGCGCTCGTGCGGGGAGATGGCGGTGAGCCGCTGTACTTCGTCACCCAGTTCCACGACGTGACCGCCCGGAAGCGGATGGAGGAGGAGCTGCGCAAGAACCAGCTCCTCCTCAGGGAGACCGAGTCCCGCTACCGCACGCTCATAGAGCAGATCCCGGCGGTGACCTACATAGATCGCGACCAGGAGGTACGATCGGCCGCCAACATCGCCGAGTACACGAGCCCGCAGATAGAGGACCTCACCGGTTACACCGTCGAGGAGTGGCTGGACCCGAACCGGGACCTCTGGCGGGAGAGGCTGCACCCGGAGGACCGGGAGAGAGTGCTCGCCGCCGACGATTACTCGAAGAGGACCGGGGAGCCGTTCAGCGAGGAGTACCGGCTCATCGCCAGGGACGGCTCGGTGGTGTGGGTCCTGGACAAGGCGGTGCGGCTGGAGGACGACGGAGTGGGCGGTCGGCTCTGGCAGGGCATCCTGCTCGACATAACCGACCGCAAGCGGGCCGAGGAGGC
>JAIMBO010000088.1 GCA_023511405.1 Rubrobacteraceae bacterium | reverse complement strand
AGGCCGTGCAGCGGGCGGTCGCGGACAAGGGCCGCACCATCCGCGTCCCGGTGCACATGACCGAGAAGATAAGGAAGGTGAGCCGGGCGGTGGCCTCGCTCGCGGTCGAGCTCGAGCGGGAGCCGACGGAGGAGGAGATAGCGGAGAGGCTCGGCTGGACGCTCGAAGAAGTACGGCTGACGATGAGCGCCATCCCGGATGCGACGAGCCTCGACCAGCCGGTCTCCACCGAGGAGAGTTCCTCCGAGCTGGGTGATTTCATCGAGGACGAGCGCACGTCGGACACCCCGGACGAGGTGATGCGCGCGCTCGAGACCGAACAGCTCAAAGAAGCGATAACACGGCTGCCCGAACGTGCGCGGTACGTCCTGATCCGTCGCTACGGCCTCGACGACAGAGATCCGGCGACGCTCGCCGAGCTGGGCGAGGAGCTGGACATCTCGCGTGAGCGGGTGCGCCAGCTACAGCGCGAGGCGGAGCGCATCCTCAAAGCCGGAGAGTACGGGCGTACCCTGCGTGACGCCGTGGCCTGAGAACCAACCGGGGAAGCATCAGAGAAAGGGCGGGCAAGGAAGCTCGCCCTTTCTCTACGCCCGGCATCTCTGCTAACCTCAGAGTCATGAGCCGCTCGCACCGTCATCTGCCCCTCGCAGCGCTACTCCTCGCCGCCTTCGTCTCGGTCTCCATCGTCGCGGCGGCCGGATGGGTACACGAGCTGGACCTGTGGGTCCTCAGGGTCACGCAGGAGTACTCCACCCCTACCCTCGACGAGCTCGGGCTGCTCCTCTCGATCGCGGGCAGCGTTCCGGTGAGCGGGCTCGCGATACTCTCCATCGCCCTGGCCCTGAGACTCCGGGGACGCAGACGAACCGCCGCCCGGCTCCTCGCCGTCTTCGCCGTGACGGCGCTCATCGAGCTCGTACTGAAGATGTCGCTGCCGCAAACCCCGATCGAGGCCAGCGCCGTGCGGGTCGCCTCTCCCTCGTTCCTGCTGGCTTTCGAGACACCCTTCCCCTACCCGAGTGGACACATGATAAGGTCCGTCCTCGCCCTCGGCGCCCTCTTCATCATGGTTCGACGCCGGGTCTGGAAGCTCCTGCTGGTGTCGCTGCTCTTGCTGATGGCCCTGAGCAGGATCTACGTCGGGGCACACTGGATCTCTGACGTGGCCGGAGGTACGCTGCTGGGTGCGGCAGGGCTCGTGTGGGCCTTTAGCGGCGGGGAAACGGAGAGCCGAGCGAAAGGGAGGCGATGGAGGTAGTGGTCGTCGGTTCGGGCACGGTCGCGCCGCGCCTGGAACGCCGGCAGAGCTGCGTGGTAGTCCGCGCCGGAGGCGAGACGCTGGCGATGGACCTCGGTTCCGGGGCCGTGCGCGGCATGCTGCGCGCCGGGCTCGACCCGCTGGCGGTCGACCGCATCTTCGTGACGCACTTCCACCCCGACCACACCTCGGACCTCGTACCCCTGCTGTTCACCCTCAACTACGGTTCGGAAGAGCCACGCTCCCGTCCCCTCCACGTCTACGGGCCGGAACCTTTCGGAAGGTTCTATTCGGCCCTCAGGGACGCGTGGGGAGAGTGGATGGAGGGAGATTACCCGCTGGAGGTGCACGTCCTGCCCATCGAAGAGGGCGCCGCCCTCGATCTGCCGTACGGGAAGCTGAGCTGGACGCCGGTACGGCACCGCCCGGAGAGCATCGCCTACAGGCTGGAGGCGGGAGGAAGATCTTTCGTCTACACCGGCGACACCGAGTACTGCCGGAGCGTCCCCGCTCTGGCGCGCGGAGCGGACCTCCTGCTCGTCGAGTGCTCCTTCCCGGACGATTCCCCGGTACCCGGACACCTCACCCCATCAGGCGTGGCCCGAATCGCCAGCGAAGCATCCCCCAAACGCGTCGTGCTCACCCACGTCTACCCGAAAGCCGACGAGAGAGATCTGCCAGAAAAAGTCCGCAAGGGCGGCTACCCTGGCGAAGTGCACCTCGCCAGGGACGGCAGCAAGTTCGTCCTCTGAGAAGAGATCAGGAAGAAGCAGCGCACTCCGCGCAGCGTCCGTGCAGCGTTATCTCGTACCAGTCGGTGGAAAAACCCGTCTCGCGCTCGACCTGCAGAACCAGATACTCCATGAGCTCCTCGTTGAACTCGATCACCTTCCCGCACTCCCGGCAACGGGCATGGTGGTGCATCCTCTCCGTCGTCAGCTCGTAGCGCGAGTAACCTTCGCCGAAGTCTTCCTTGCGCACGATCCCGAGCTCCGTCAGCAGGTCCAGGGTCCTGTAGACCGTCGAGAGCCCCAGCTCGGGGTGCTCCACCTTGAGTCGGTCGTGGATCTCCTCGGCCGAGAGGTGCCTCTCACCCTCCAGCTCGCGCACGATGAGTCGGCGCTGGTTCGTGAGCCTGTAGCCCCGCTCCTTGAGTATCTGCTCGAACTCCGTCATCTTCTTGAGTCTATCCTCTCCTCGCAGCAGGATCAAGAACCACTCTTATCCCTGTCCCCGAAGATCCCCCTGCGTCCCGCCGGCCACCAGTTCCAGTCACCCAGGATGCGCATGGCGGCGGGTACGAGCAGTATACGTATGAGGGTGGCGTCGACGAATACGGCCACCGCGAGCCCGAGACCGACGGCTTTGGTGAGGACGATGCCCGTAAAAGCGAAAGCGCCGGTGACGACGATGACTATGGCGGCCGCCGAGGTGATTATCCCCGCTGTGGTGGTGATCCCTTCCGCGACGCTCTCGGTGTTCGATTTCCCCCGCTCGTACGCCTCCCGAATTCGCGAGAGCAAAAAGACCTCGTAGTCCATCGAGACCCCGAAGACGGTACAGAACATGAGAATGGGGAGCGTGGCGTCTATGAACCCCTCGGGGGTGAACCCGAGCAAGCCCGAGAAGTGCCCCTCCTGAAAGACGAAGACCATGGCCCCGAAGCTCGCGCTCAGGCTCAGGATGTTGACCAGAACCGCCTTGAGAGGAATGAAGAGCGAGCGGAAGGTGAAGAACAGGATGACGAGGGTCACCCCGAGGACGAACCCCGCGGCATACGGGAGATGACCGTAGAGGCTGGATATAAAATCCCTCTGCCCGGCCGAGAGCCCGCCGACGAGGATGCTCACCCCCGGCGGGGTCTGCACGGTCCGGATCCGCTCGACCGTCCGGCGGGCCTGGCCGGAGTAAGGATCGGCCTTCGTCGTCGCCTGCAGGAGCACCATGTTCCCGGAGACTTCGGAGCGCAAAAGCCCTCTAAGCTCCTTAGAAGACTTTGCCTGGGGGAGATCCAGGAAGTTCGCCACGCCCCGCGGCGTGACCTTTCCGCCGGGTGAGACGCCCTCGGGCAGCTTCGGCAGCCCGCCGAGGAGTCTCTCGTCGACCTCCTTCCGTACGCGGGCCCGAACCTCCTTCTCCGCCCCCGGGGGAACGTAACCGTAGCGGGCTCGCAGCGCAGCGAGCTGCCGCTTGGCCTCCTCGTCGACGAGCCTCGCGGCCCTCTCCCGGGCCTTCGCACGTGCCGCCGCCACCTTCCTGGCATACTCGCTCGCCGCCGCCGACGCGACGTCGTAGAAGCTGTGGGTGCCCGCGACCCCCTTCACCGAGGAGATCCTCTCCTCCAGGCGCCGTATCTCGGCGAGTCCTTTCGCTCCGGTCGGGTCGCTCGGGAGTGTGGCGACTATCTCCACCGGGTTCAGCCTGGAGTAGTCGAAGTCGTGCCTGAGTATGTCGTCGCCCACCCGGGACTCGTACTTGGTCGGAAGCGCCGTCGCCTGAGGCAGCCCGAGCCTCATATGCCTCACCGGGGCGAGCATGACGCCGAGCACGATCGCCACAACCAGGAGTACCAGCAGCGGGTGACGCATGACGACCCTCGCCCCCCTGCTCCAGAAGCCGATGCCCGGCGCACCGCGTCCCCGCCGCACGGCGAGGGCGTTGACCTTCCCCCCCAGCAACCCGAGCACCGCCGGCAGCAACGTTATGGCCGCCATCACCGAGACGAAGACCACCAAAACTCCGGCGATGCCGATCGACCGCATGAACATGAAGGGGAAGAAGAGGAGCCCGGAGAGCCCGATGAGAACGGTGCTGCCGGAGAAGAAGATGGAGCGCCCCGCCGTGGCCACGGTGACCTCGACGGCCTCCCCCACCGGGCGTACCTCGAGCTCCTCCCGGAAACGGCTCACCGCGAAGAGCGCGTAGTCTATACCGAGACCCAGCCCCAGCATCGTCGTTATGCTGAGCACGAAGACCGACAGACCGTACGCATAGGAGACGAAATACAGGACGGCGAGAGAGATCAGGACGCTCACCCCACCCACGGCCACCGGGACCCCGGCCGCCACCACGGTACCGAACGCGATCAGGAGTATCACGAGCGCGAAGGGGAACGCGAACCGCTCCGCGTGTCGCACGTCCTGGCTGGTCGCCTCCACTATGTCCAGATAGACCGCGGGCGCCCCCGTGACGTACGTCTTGAGCCGGTCCGAGCGCACCTTCCTTCTGACCTCGTCGACCAGGTTTTGCACCCGGTCGGCCGAGGCATCGAAGCCGATTATCGCGTAGCTCTTGGTGCCGTCGTTGGACACGAGGTGCGGATCCTTCGTCCCGGCGTAGGTTTTGACGAAGCTCACCTCGGGCATCCGGCGCACACCCGCGAGGGCCCGGCGCTCCTCCTGCTGGAAGCGTCTGCTCGTAGCCGGAAGCCCACCGCCGTCGAAGACCACCTCCAGGGTGGTCGGCGCGAGCCCGAAGCGGTGAACCATCAGGCTCTGCACCCTCTCGGCTTCGGTGTGCCCTCCTCCGAATCCTCCGCCTTGCAGCCTCTGTGACAGGTGCGGGGCGAAGAAGACGCTGCCGGCGAGGAGGACGGCCCATAAGACGACCACCAGGACCCGGTAACGATACACCAGGCCACCGAGAGGACGGAAAGGGTTGGAACGCCGACGCCCTTCGCCGTTGTTCATGCGGCCATATTATCCGAAGCCCGGGCTCTCGGGGAGGACCCGCCCCTACGCTCCGGAGGAGCGGGCCTTACCCGGCAAAGTGTACGCGAGCACGGCACCGATCACCGGCAAGAAAGCGAGCACGACCACCACGGTATGGAGCCCGAAATGATCGGCCATGACCCCCAGAGGTACTGCGCCGGCGCCGCCGAGTCCTATCGAAAAGCCCATCGTGACCCCGGCGGCGAACCCGATCCTGTTCGGCAGGTACTCCTGTCCCATAACGGTGGTGACGGCGAACGTGCCGACGGTCGAGGCCCCCACCAGCACCAGCACCACCATCCCGGCCTCGGGTCCGAGCACCGAAAAGAGGAAGAGCAGGGGAGCGAGCAGACACATCGAGGCGAGAAGCACCCGTCTGCGCCCGAACCTGTCCGCCAGCGGACCGGCGATCAGCGTGCCGGCCGCGCCTCCGAAGAGCATGAGGGTGAGCGCCACGTTGCCCATCGCCTCCGAGGTACCGAGCGTCCCGTGGTAGTAGGAGGAGACGAACGAGACGAGCCCGAAGTAGACCAGCGAGCGCACCGCCACGACGAGCGTCATCCTCACGAACGGCCCCCACTCGTCACGACCGGCCGGAACCCTCCTGGGACCGGAAGCGGGCTCTTCGGGCCGAAACTCCCTCAGGCGCGGCAGCTCGTGGAAAAGCACGGCGGCCATCAGAGCAGCCGGGATGGCCATGAAGAGCGTCCCCGGCAACCCGAAGGCCAGAACGAGCGGCGTGGCCACGGCAGGCCCGAGCGCGAACCCGGCGTTCCCGCCGACGGAGAAGAAGCTCATGCCCCGAGCCCGCCCGCTCTTCGAAGAGACGTAGTTCGCGAACCTGGCCGCCTCCGGGTGAAAGGCCGCGACGCCCATCCCGCTCAGGACGACGCACAGAAGGGTGGTCAGATACCCGGGTGCGATCCCCACCAGCGCGATCCCCACCCCGGCTGCGAGCACCCCGAGCGGCATGAGGGCCGGGAAGGGCCTGCGGTCCGAGAAGACGCCAAACAGCGGCTGGATTATCGAGGAACTGGCCGTGGAGGCGAAGACCAACGCTCCGGCGGCCGCGAGCGATATCCCCCGATGAGCCTCCAGGAAGGGAAGCAGTGCGGCCACCGCCCCTTGATTCAGATCGGTGAACAGGTGCCCGGCGGACAGGGCTCCCATCCCACGTCTGTCGACTCTACCCTCGACGATAGTGCTCAAGATACGCCCCTCTCGAAAACATCCTTTCGATAAATCCGAAGACAATACTACCAGTGCTCACCGATGTGATAAGGCACCGCCGCCCACACCCCAGAACCAAAAGCCCGGGTCAGCGAGCGGGTGACCTCCTCGGGCTCTTCCAAGAGCTCACCCGCCACGAGATACCCCTTCGGTTCTCCCACCCTCACGAGATCCCGCTCGGAGACACCTTCGATCCCGGCGAGTTCCCCCGCCCTGGAGAGGGCCTCGCGAAATCCGCCGATCTCGTCTACGAGCCCGATCTCGTGCGCCTCCGCCCCGCTCCACACCCTACCCCCGGCGATCCGTTCCAGGGACCGGACCGGGATACCACGTCCCCGGCACACCTTCTCCTTGAACTCCTCGTAGCTCCTGCGAAGCTCCTCGCCGAGGATCCTCATCTCCTCCTCGGTCGGCGGCCGGCTCTCGTCGAAGATCCCGGCGTGCCTCCCGCGCTCGATCGAGACCGGATGCACCCCAACCCTGCGGTAGAGCCGGAGAGCCACGGGACGGGTCACGAACACCCCGATAGAGCCGGTCAGGGTGGTCGAGCGGGCGACTATGTGGCTGGCCGGGGCGCAGACGTAGTACCCGCCGGAGGCGGCCGCATTACCCATGAGAGCGACCACGGGCTTCTTGCGCCGAATCCTCTCCACCTCACGCCAGATCAGGTCGGAGGCCAGAGCGTCACCACCACCGGAGTCGACGAGGAAGAGCACGGCAGCAACGGATCTGCTACCCTCGGCTGCCCTGAGCGAGCGGACGACCGAGTCGCTCCCGGCCTGCTCGGCACCCACCAGCGGAACGGGCAACGGCAACCTGCGGCTCCTGCCCCGGGTTATGGTCCCGCGGAGCTCCACAACGGCCACCTTCCTGCGCTTCGTACTGCGGTAGGGCCGCGGCAGCGCCCGGCGGGCAGCGCCCCACCCGGCCACGCGCTTCCTTTCCACACCGAGGACTCCGGGGAGCTCGTCCTCGTAGCAGGCCCCGTCGATGAGCCCGATCTCCACGGCGCGCCCGGCTCCGTAGGGAGCTCCGTCCACGAGCTCGCGCACCTTCTCCGGCGTCAGATTGCGCCCGTGCGCGATGGCCTCGACCAGCGCCTCGTACCTGCGCTCGAGGAGCCTCTCGGCCTGCTCCCGGGCCTCCCGGGAGAAGTCGTTGCGGGTGAAGACCTCCCCCGCAGACTTGTAGGGCGAGACGGCGAGTACCTCGGCTTCGACGCCGATGCGGTCCAGGGCGTCCTTGAGAAAGGTGACCCGGGTACGCACCCCGGTCACGGCGACGGTCGCCGACGGCGGACAGAAGATCCTCTCCGCCGCGCACGCCAGATAATAAGACCGGGTATCGACGGAGTCCAGATAGGCAACCACCCGTCCCCCCGCCTCTCGAAAGCGTACTATCTCCCGGCGCAGTTCCTCCAGCGCAGCGAAGCCGGCGCCGAGTTCCCCCACGCGGAGCAGTACGCCCACACCGGCCCGACGGGAGATTTCCAGCCTATACCGGATCTCCTCCAGACTGGGCTGCCCGGGCGAGGGCAGCAGGCGCCGACGCAGCACGCCGACCCTGCGAGAGAACTCCGGCAGCTCCCCCCGCACGTCGAGCCACACGTACTCCGGCCGCCTCCGCAGGAGCAGCACGCAAAGGTTTCGGAGGGCGATAAAAAAGTTCATTGTCCATCCGGCGATCATCGCGTAACCGGTATGGTACACCGAGGCGGCGCCAGAACCGTGTGGTAAACTCCAGATCAGGAATGGTTATCGATAGGGTGCTACATGCCGTCCAGCAAGGTTGACGAGAACATAAGAGAGAAATTCCGCAGGTCCGGATACACGCTGACCGCTCAGCGCCGGGCGGTGCTCGACGCCCTGAGGCAGGCCGACGGACACCCTTCGGCCGAAGAAGTTTATCTGATCGTCAAGCGCAAGAACCCGCGCATCGCGCTCGGCACCGTCTACCAGGCTCTCTCGGTTCTCGAGGAGATAGGGGTGATAAGCTCCAAGCACTGGGCCGAGTCCCCGATCCGCTACGACCTGAACCTGGAACCCCACCTCGACATCCGCTGCATCCGCTGCGGCCGGGTCTCGGAGGTGCCCGGGATAGAGATGGGCGACCTGAAAGCCAGGGTGCAGGAGAACACACCGTACGAGGTGACCTCGGCCGACCTGGTGCTCGAGGGCATCTGCCCCGAGTGCCGCAAGACCGGAGAGAGCTGAACCCTTTTCCCTGAGAGGTACTTTACCACAGCCCCCCAAGAGGCTACCCTGATGCGGGTGGCGGATCGCCTGCCGGCAGCGGTAGCATTCGAACGCGAGAGAGCATGAGCGGAGGGGAACGAGAAGCCGAACGCGAACTCGAGAGCCAGCTCGAAGCCGCGGGGCTCCTCGTCGAAAGCCTCGAGCGGGAGATCGCAGGACTCCGGCACGAGCTGGCTCAGGCCACCGTGGCGCTGAAGGCAGCCCGGGCGGAGGTCGCAGCGCGCGAGAGAGCACTGGAAGAAACCGGGCATGCACCGGAAGACGAGGTGCGCCGGATAAAGAGCGTCGCGGAGACACGCGAACGTGAGTTGCGCCGGACGTTCGCCAGGCGCCTCAGGGAAGCCGAAGAAGCCTTCGAGAAGAGGCTCGCCTCGCTCACCGAGCAGCGGGAAGCCGACAGGCGCGCCTTCCTGGACCGGCTGGAAGCCCAGCAGAAACGAAACCAGCACGAGATGGCCGTTCTCGAGGAAGAACTCGAAGGGATGCGCCTCAGACGTGAGACCGAGCTGCGCACCTACAACGAGCGGCTACGACAGCTGAAGGAGGAGAACCTCGCCCTCCGTCGCGCTCTGGAAGAAGCAAACCGTGAGGAGGCATACCGCAGAGGCTCCCACCTGGAAACGCAACCTCAGAGGGAAAAAGGAGGAGAAGGCCTCCCCGGCGATGAGCCGGAGGTGCAGGATCAAGCCCTCGCAGAACGAGCGTCCCCCCCTCACAACTCCGCCGATCCCACGCATCGATTGCTGGCCGCGGTGGAACGATTCAACGCCAGCGACCACACGCTCACGGCCGCCGCGACGATAAAATCGTTCGGCCTGCCGGACGTCCTGGTCGAGCAGGAAAACCCCGATGGACCGGTATCGATCACGTTTTCGTGGGGAGAGCTGGGCTGGAGACGCTACATCTGTGAATCCCTCACGACCGACGAATCCAGGGTACGTCTCGCGGCAGAGGGCTCCGACCCCATCGAAATAATCCCCAACGCACGCCTGGATCTCGAGGGCAGGATCCTGCTCGGCGAGAGAGCCCGCTAGCGCTTCCCGAGGCGCCGTTCGGTACGTTTCACCTTCCGGTTGTAGATCTGAAGCTGCCAGCCCCGCCCCGCCCCGACGAAAGAAGCGGCCACGGAGATTGCGAACAATACGCCGCACAGCAAGAGGAACCCCGAATCCCGAAGCTGGACGAAAGGATCGTGCGCAGCAGCGAGGTTCAGAGCCGGCGAGACCACGAACAGCAGCACGGCCACCGCGACCCCGTGCAGCCGGGGGCGGTGCACGGCCTTGTACCCGGCCGCCATCCCTCCCCAGTACATCCCGACAGCCGCAGCAACGACCACCACCCCGTCCGCAAGGGCAGACGTACGAGCCAGGCTCTCGGGGACGAAGGCGGTGAATATGGGCGCCGCGATGCCGAAGACCAGAAGCAGCTCCACGATGAGCGCGATGGCGAGCCCGAACCCTACCGCCTTGAGACTTCTCATGCTTTCATTCTACCAACCCGGCGGGGTGGAGCTGACCTGCTACCCGAAGAGGAGATCCTCTCGCGTCTTTCCATCCCCGGTTTACCTGAAGGTGTCGAGTGGGAAGAGTTCGAGGGCTGG
>JAIMBO010000087.1 GCA_023511405.1 Rubrobacteraceae bacterium | reverse complement strand
GCCTGATCTTCGACGATCATCACCCGCACAGGGTCGGTCACGATCCTCCTTCCATCACGGGGAGCTCGACCTCGAGCGCGAAGCCGCCTCCCGGCGCGTCACCCGCCCTCATGACGCCCCTCGCCGCCTCGACCCTCTCGCGCAACCCCGAGAGGCCGAACCCGCCGACGGGCTCGCCGCCGACGCCCCGTCCATCGTCCATCACCGAGAGGCGTACCCGCTCCCCTCTCGTATCCAGCCTCACGTCGACCCTCCCGGCTCCGGAGTGTTTGAAAGCGTTGGTCAGCCCCTCCTGCAGGGTCCGGTAGAGCACCAGCTCCGTCTCCCGAGGCAGGGGGCGCCCCTCCCCGGTGACCTCGAAGGAGACCGCGACCCCCGCGTCCCGAAACTCCCGCACCACATCGTCCAGCGCCCCGAGGCCCGCCCGCCGCTCCACCGCCCCGGGCCTCAAAGCCCGCACCGCCCTCCGGGCCTCGGAGAGCGCCTCGCTCGCCGCTCCCTTCGCCCGCGCCACAGCCTCGGCCGCCCGGCCGGGATCGCGGGAGAGCAGCTTGGACGCGGCCTCGAGCTGGACGTTGACCACCGTCAGATGGTGGCCGACGGAGTCGTGGATCTCACGGGCCAGCCGGTTCCGCTCCTCCGAGACGGCGAGCTCCCGTGCCTGCTCGGCGTAGCGCTTGAGCTCCGCGTGCGCAGACTCCAGCTCGGTGAGTAGTTCCTGCGTCTCCACCTGTTTCTTCATCGACTCGACCGCGAGCGTGCAGATCCCAACGACGAAAGCGAGTGGCCAGCTCCAGGAAGCCGCCTGCTCCAGCGCCCAGAGCACCCCCTTCTGGGGGTACGCCCAAAGAAGGTCCCCGGACAGCAGAAGCATGATGAACCCCGCGTATACCATCCCCCACCGGAACCCGAACACGAAGACCCCGTTGGCCACTGCGGCGTAGAAGAAACCCGTCGAGAAGCCAAGCCCCGTCATGTGGACTATCAGGAAGGAGACCAGCGCGAAGGCGGGAATCGTGAAGAATCCGACCCCGCCCGCGTCGCGCCTCTCCCAGGGCATGACCCTCATAAGGAAAGCAGCGACCAGAAACGCCGCTGTCACGGGCAGCAAACCGAACTCGTGCTTCCCAAAGAGGTAGAGCGTATAGGTGACCCCCACGTACGAGAAACCGGTGATCCGCATGAGCAGCGCTCCCCGGCGCCCCTCGGGGCCCACCCGACAGAACCAGCCTCGGGGAGGTCCGGCCCCCGCCCGAACCTTCTCCTCGACACCGCCTTTCGTAAAGCCCGTCCGCAAGAAAACCCGTCTCCTCCGTCAGTACATCCTACCCAGCTCGATCCTCCGCCGCATGTGCCGCAGGTCATGGAGAGGCTCATATTACGTTCAGCGGTGCTCGAACCCGCACGCCCACGCAGGATGATCGCTGGACGAGAGTCCGTTCGTCCCAAGAAGCCCGGTGGTCCGGTTCCCGGAATCCAATCGAGTCGCCCGAGACCCAGGGGATCGAGATCCGTCAGGCTTCCATCTGCCAGAGCGCGCCGGTCCACCTAACGAATGCCGCCGCGACGATTGACCGGCGGGCATCCGCCGGGGCAAGGACACAACACCGAGATTTTCGGCTCCTTCATGGGTAGAGTAGTGGCGATGGAGCGCGGAGGAAAGGGACACGGAGAGGAACGTCTGCTCACCCACCCGGTCGCTCTCCTCATCCTCTCGGCCTTCGCCTCGTTCTTCGGTTATCAGCTCCTGCTCTCCGTAATCCCCCTCTACGCCGGAAGGACGGGCGGCAACACGGGCGCGGGGCTCGCCACGGCGCTGTTCATGCTCTCGACGGTCCTGACGCAGATCCAGATGCCGCGCATCCTCCCCCGCCTGGGTTACCGGCTATCTCTGGTGTCCGGGCTGGTGTTTCTCGGGCTCCCCGCCCTCGCCTACCCCTTCACCGAGGCGTTAGTCCCGGTCCTCACCGTGACGCTCGCACGGGGCGTTGGCTTCGGTATCGTAACCGTGCTCTTCTCCGCGCTCATCGCCGAACTCGCACCCCCTGGACGACGGGGCGAGGCGATGGGCGTACTCGGGATCTCCATCACGATCCCCACGATCTTCTGCAACTCCCTCGGCCTCTGGCTCGCCCACCACGCCGGCTACGGGGTCACGTTCCTCCTGGGTGCCGTTCCACTCCTCGGCATCCCGGCGGCAGCGGCGATCCAGGCGCCGGCCCCCAGGACCGAGGAGCAAACCGACAGCTTCTTCGTGGGGCTGCGCAGGGGAGACCTCCTGCGGATGATCATCCTCTTCACCACCGGGACGATGGCGCTGGGGCTCTTCTTCACCTTCCTGCCGATCTTCCACGCTGGCTCCGGGGTCTACTCGGCGACCGCCGCGCTGCTCGTCGCCGGAGCCTCCTCCACCCTCACCCGCTGGTGGGCCGGTCGCTTCGGTGACCGCCACGATCCCCGCGCCCTGCTCGCCCCCGGAATGCTCACGGGTGCCATCGGGATAGCTCTGCTGACCTCCGGGGGCCCGCTTCTGCTGTTGGGTGCGCTTCTCTTCGGCTCCGGGCTCGGCGCGGTGCAGAACTCTACCCTGCTCGTCGTGCTCTCGCGCGTCTCCCGCCAGGAGTACGGCCTCGCGAGCGCCCTGTGGAACGCCGCCTTCGACGGTGGGACCGGGATAGGCGCCTTTCTCTTCGGGCTCGTGATCTCCGGCTGGGGATTCCCCCCGGCGTTCTACCTCTGCGCCCTCTCGCTGGTCTGCGCCGCCCTGATCGTACCGCTCGACCGGCGTAGACTTCCCTCCTAGCGGGAAGTATTTACGCGGAGACCACAGAGACAAAGGAGGACGGATGCTGCAGGAAGGCGAGCAGTTCCCCGAGCTGAGCTTCCTCACCGAGGACGAGAAGAGGATCTCGACCGAAGACCTCAAGGGCAAGACCACGGTCCTCTACTTCTACCCGAAGGACGCGACCCCCGGATGCACGAAGGAGGCCTGCGCCTTCAGGGACCGCATGCAGGACTACGAGCGCGCCGGCGTTCGGGTCTACGGTGTCTCGCTCGACCCGCCCGAGTCCCACCGCCGCTTCCGCGAGAAGAACGGCCTGAACTTCCCCCTCCTCACCGACGAGGACGGCAAGGCCGCCCGCTCCCTCGGCATCCTCTCCGAGAGAGGCACGGCGAAGCGGGTCACCTTCGTGCTCGACCCCGAGGGCCGGGTGTCGAAGGTCTACCCGGAGGTCTCGCCCGAGACGCACGCCGACGAGATCCTGCAGAGCCTCTAGGGGCAGACACCGTGCCGGGCGGCCTGATCCTCACCGGGGGACGCCTGATCACCGCCGACCCCGAACTCCCGGAGGCCGAGGCGATCGCGATCAGGGGAGGCATCATCGTCGCGGTCGGCTCGAACGCGGACGCCCTGGCCTTCCGGGCCCCGGGCGTAGAGGTGATAGACCTCAAGGGCCGCACCGTACTCCCGGCCTTCAACGACGCCCACTGCCACCCGATGGCCATCGGGCTCGCCGC
Organism: Rubrobacteraceae bacterium; assembly: GCA_023511405.1. GTDB lineage: Bacteria > Actinomycetota > Rubrobacteria > Rubrobacterales > Rubrobacteraceae > Rubrobacter_E > Rubrobacter_E naiadicus. Next base: position 6,612 of record JAIMBO010000087.1, on the reverse strand, counting down.
CGGTCAGGTGGACGTGTCCCCGGACGAGGCCCCCGATATCGGAACCCTGTTGGGGCGCATCCGGGATCGAGCCGCCTCGACCCCGCCCGGCAGGTGGATCCTCGCCCGCGGTTACGACGACACCCGACTCGCCGAACGCCGCCATCCGTCGCGGGAGGAGCTCGACCGGGCGGCGCCGCACAACCCGGTCCTCATCACCCGCGCCTGCCTGCACGTCGGCGCGGCGAACACGCAGGCGCTGCGGGAGGCCGGGATAACCCGCGACACCCCCGATCCTCCCGGCGGCACGATAGACCGCGACTCCCGCGGCGAGCCCACCGGTGTGGTGCGCGAGGCGGCGCTGGAGATGGCGCGGCGCGCGGTCCCAAAGCCCACGGTCGACGAGCTCGAAGACGCCCTGCGGCGGGCCGCTGAGATCTACCACTCCCACGGGGTGACGAGCGTCGCCGAGGCCGGGGTACGCCGCCCGGAGGAGATGGAAGCCTACCAGCGGGTGCGGGAATCCGGCGGGCCCCTCCTCCTGCGGACCTACCTCATGGTCATCCTGGACGAGATGCTGGAGGAGTTCTCCGGAACGGGACTGCGCACCGGCTTCGGAGACGACCTGTTGCGCCTCGGGCCGGCCAAGATCTTCCTCGACGGATCCATAGGCGGCCACACCGCCCGCATGCGCGAGCCCTACGCCGGAGAGCCCGGGAACAGGGGGCTATGGATGCAGGACCCCGAAGAGATGAAGCGGAAGATAAGGCGGGCCCACGCTTTGGGCTGGCAGTGCACCGCACACGCCATCGGCGACGCCTCGATAGACCTCCTGCTCGACGCCTACGAGGAGGCGCTCGCCGAGAACCCCCGCCGGAACACCCGCCACCGCATCGAGCATTGCGAGTTCGTGACCGACCCGCAGGTCTTCGACCGGATAGCGCGCCTCGGTTGCGTCCCCGTTCCCGGGACCACCTTCCTGCACGACTTCCGGCCCCTCTACGACGCCAGCCTGGGCAGAGACCGCCTCCGGTACGCCAACGCGATGCGCTCGTTCATCGAACACGGGATCGTCGCCGCCGCCTCGAGCGACGCTCCGGTGTGCAGCGTGGACCCCCTGCTCGGCATCCGGACCATGATGACCCGCAGAGATTTCGCGGGAGAAGAAGCCTTCCCGGAGGAATCCATATCATTCGAGGAGGCCGTCTACGCCTACACCGCCGCGGGAGCCTACGCCTCCTTCGAGGAGCACATCAAGGGCAGCCTCAGCCCCGGCAAGGTCGGGGACGTCACCGTGCTCGGGGCGGACGTCCGGCAGGTGAAGCCCGAGGAGATCCCGGAGGTCGGCGTGGACCTCACGGTGATGGCCGGGGAGGTCGTCCACCCGGCCTGAGCGGGTCTATCGTGCCGGGTCGCCGGGGATGGGCGGCGGGGTTGATGACACGCTTCACCGCCGACTTCAACAAGAGAACGTAGCCGTCTTTCGTCTCGTTTCTCATAGCCTGCAAAACGGTCCTTGACACCCTGCATCCTCCCCTATATGGTTGGTTGGTTACGAATTTCGGGGAAAGGAGGGCTCGATGACAGAGGTCGTCGGCACGGGGTCGCTCAGCAGGGAGGACCTCCTCAAAGCCTACCGCACGATGCGTACGATCCGCGAGTTCGAGGAGAGGCTGCACACGGAGTTCGCCACCGGGGAGATCCCGGGCTTCGTACACCTGTACGCCGGTGAAGAGGCGGTCGCCGTCGGGGTGATCTCGCACCTCGGCCCCGGGGACTACGTGGCGAGCACCCACCGGGGCCACGGGCACGCCATCGCCAAGGGCTGTGACGTCAAGGCGATGATGCAGGAGATCTACGGCAAGGCCGGCGGGATATGCAAGGGCAAGGGCGGGAGCATGCATATCGCGGATCTGGACAAAGGCATGCTCGGGGCCAACGGTATCGTCGGCGGCGGGCCGCCGCTGGTCTGCGGGGCCGGTCTCTCGGCCAAGATGCGCGGCACGCGGGGGGTCGCCGTCTCGTTCACCGGCGACGGCGGCTCCAACCAGGGCACCACTCTGGAGAGCATGAACCTCGCCAACGTGTGGAACCTGCCCGTGGTCTTCATCATCGAGAACAACGGCTACGCCGAGGCCACCTCGACGAACTTCTCTGTCAAGGGCCTGGACATAGCCAAGCGGGCCGAGGGGTTCGGCATACCGGGCGTGGTCGTCGACGGATTCGACTTCTTCGCCGTCCACGAGGCCGCCGGAGAGGCGATAAGACGCGCCCGCGAGGGCGGCGGCCCCTCGCTCATCGAGTGCAAGACGAGCCGTTACTACGGCCACTTCGAGGGCGACGCCCAGACCTACCGCGCCCCGGGTGAGGTCGAGGAGCTCCGGCGCGAGAAGGACTGCCTAAAGCGCTTCTCCGAGAGGGTCGTCTCGGCCGGGCTCGTCGAGAAAGGGGAGCTGGAGAGGATAGACGATGAGGTGAGGAACCTCATAGACGAGGCCGTCCGGGAGGCCAAGGCCGCGCCCGACCCGAGGGCGGAGGACCTCCTCGCAGACGTGTACGTCAGCTACCGGTAAGGAGGCGACCGTGGCGCGCAGCATCACCTTCATGCAGGCGATAAACGAGGCGCTCGCGCAGGAGATGGAGCGCGACGAGCGCGTGATCGTCATGGGAGAGGACAACGCGGGCGGCGCGGGAGCCCCCGGAGAGGACGACGCCTGGGGCGGCGTGATGGGCGTCACCAAGGGCCTCTACCAGAAGTTCCCCGGACGCGTGCTCGACACTCCGATCAGCGAATCGGCTTTCATCGGAGCCGCGGCGGGAGCGGCCGCCTCGGGCCTCAGGCCCGTCGCCGAGCTGATGTTCGTCGACTTCTTCGGGGTGTGCATGGACCAGATCTACAACCAGGCCGCCAAGTTCCGCTACATGTTCGGCGGCAAGGCCGTGACACCCCTCGTCATAAGGACGATGTACGGGGCGGGGATCCGCGCCGCGGCCCAGCACTCCCAGAGCCTCTACCCCATCTTCACCCACATCCCCGGCCTCAAGGTCGTCGTCCCCTCCAACCCCTACGATGCGAAGGGGCTCATGATCGCCTCTATCCGCGACGACGACCCCGTGATGTTCTTCGAGAACAAGGTCCTCTACGCCACCGAGGGCGAGGTGCCCGAGGAGCCCTACGAGATACCTCTGGGCGAGGCCGAGTACGTGCGCGAGGGAGACGACGTCACCATCGTCGCGATAGGCCGGATGGTGCAGATGGCCCAGGAAGCCGCGGAGGCGCTCGCCGACGAGGGTATAGAGTGCGAGATCGTCGACCCCAGAACCACCTCGCCGCTCGACACGGAGACGATCTTCGAGAGCGTCGAGAACACCGGAAGGCTCGTCGTGGTCGACGAGTCGAACCCGCGCTGCAGCCTCGCCGCGGACATCTGCGCGCAGGTCGCCCAGGAGCTCTTCGACGATCTCGAGGCCGCGCCGAAGATGGTCACGGCCCCCCACACCCCACCGCCGTTCTCCCCGGTGCTCGAGGACCTCTACGTCCCCGACGCGGAGAGGGTCGCCGCGGCGGTGAGGGAGGTCACGGGTGCGGGGGCGAAGGCTTGAGCGAGACGCAGCAGATCACCCGCCTCACCATGCCCAAATGGGGTCTCACCATGACCGAGGGAACGGTCGTGCAATGGCTCGTCGGTGAGGGCGAGGAGGTCTCGAAGGGCGACGAGATAATCGAGGTGGAGAGCGAGAAGATCAACAACGCCGTCGAGTCCCCGGCCTCCGGCGTCCTGAGGCGGCACGTCGCGCAAGAGGGCGACGTGCTGCCCGTCGGGGGGCTCCTCGGCGTGATCGCCGACGCCTCGGTGCCGGACTCCGAGATCGATGCCTTCGTCGAGGGGTTCCGCGAGAGCTTCGTCCCACAGGAAGAAGAGGCGGTGAGCTCCGAACCCGAGACCGTCGAGGTCGACGGGAGGGAGATCCAATACCTGAAGATGGGCGAGGAAGCCGCCACGCCGCTCATCCTCATCCCGGGCTTCGGCGGCGACATAAACATCTTCGTCTTCAACCAGCAGACCCTCTCGGCCGAACGCCCGGTCTACGCCATAGACCTCCCGGGGCACGGCGGCTCCTCGAAGGACGTCGACGGCGGGGACCTCGCCTTCTTCGTCCGCACCGTAGCGGGCTTCATGGACGCTCTCGGAATCGAGCGGGCGCACCTGGCGGGGCACTCGATGGGCGGGCTCGTGGCGGCGGCGTTCGCGCTCGAGCATACTGATAGGGTGGTTTCGCTCACCCTGATCTCGAGCGCCGGGCTCGGGGAGGAGATAAACGGCGATTACGTCGAGGGCTTCATCGCGGCGAACCGCCGCAGGCAGATGAAGGACGTCCTCGGGCTCCTCTTCGCGAACCCCGAGCTGGTGAACCGCCAGCTCGTAAACGACGTGCTGCGCTACAAGCGACTCGACGGGGTGGACAACGCGCTGCGCACGATAGCGGAGAACCTCTTCCCCGGGGGACATCAGGCGAACGTGCTCGACCTCGGATCGCTCCGGGTGCCGGTCCTCGCGGTCTGGGGCTCGGAGGATGCGATCGTACCGGTCTCGCACACTGAGAACCTCCCCGAAGGCGCCCGGGTGGAGGTGATCGAGGGCTCCGGGCACATGTCTCACATGGAAGAGGCCGGGAGGTTCAACCGCATCATCTCGGGGTTCCTGTCCGAAGCGGAGCGTTGACGAGCGCAGGCATCATCGCCAACCCGGCCTCCGGACGCGACATCCGCAGGCTCGTCTCCGGGGCCTCGGTCTTCGACAACGCGGAGAAGGGCAACATGGTCTACCGCCTGATGGTGGGCCTCGGCGCGGTAGGCGTCGAGCGGGTCGTGATGATGCCCGGCGCCTCCGGGATCTCGGAGAGCCTCAGGCGCAACCTGCTCGGCAACTCTTCGAGGGGAAAAGCCGCCCAGGCTCTCCCGGAGCTCGAGGTCCTAAAGATGCGGCTGCGCCACGACGCGCGCGACACGGCGGAGGCGACGGAGGAGATGTGCGAGCGGGACGTGTCGGTCCTGATCGTGCTCGGGGGCGACGGGACCAACCGGATCGTCGCCGGGCACTGCGGCAAAGTTCCGCTCTGCCCGCTCTCGACCGGCACCAACAACGCCTTCCCGGAGATGCGCGAGGCGACCGTGGCCGGCATCGCCTCGGGACTCGTCGCGACCGGCCGGGTGAAGGGCGCGCTGCGCCGGGAGAAGCTGCTGCGCGTCGCGGTGAACGGGGCCCAGGAGGATCTCGCGCTCGTGGACGTCGCGACGAGCACCGACGCTTTCGTGGGGGCACGGGCCCTCTGGCGGCCGGCGGACGTCTCCGAAGTCTTCGTCACCCGCGCCTCCCCGGAGTCGACCGGGTTCTCGGCGGTGGCGGGTCTCATCGAACCTGTCCCGCCCGAGGCGCCGTACGGGCTCCACCTGAGGCTCGTCGCACCAGGAGAGGCGAAGATCACCATCCCGGTCCCGCTCGCGCCGGGGCTCGTCGCGCCGGTCGGGGTGGCCGAGTCACGGCGCTTGGAGCCAGAAGAGGAGGTCGAGCTCGCGCCCTTCTCCGGATGTGTGGCGCTGGACGGCGAGCGCGAGCTCGAGGTCTCGGAGCGGGACCGGATTACGGTGCGGCTGGATCCCGACGGACCGTTCACCATAGATGTAGGGAAGGCCATGCGCGAGGCGGCCCTCCGGGGATTGATGAACGGCTCCGGCTAGACGAAGATATCCAGCGGCAGGAGCGCCGAGACCAGCATGTTCGGCACGTCGACGGTCTGGCTTATCCTGAGGTCCACCGCCACGCTGCACAGGGCGTAGGCCTGCTGGCGATCGTAGCCCCGCTCGCCGAGGTGTTCGATCATGTTGAGCAGCGCGTTCTTCGCAGCCAGGGTGATGTCCTCCCCCGTACTCTCCCCGTCCCGGCTCACCCCGATACCGGTGGTGGCGTAGAAGCGGCGCGGGGCGGCGAGCTCGGGCGCGGTGAAGTAGTCGTCGCGGTAGAAGCGCAGGTCGCGGATGCCCCTCCTCTCCGCCTCGCCCTTGTGGACGAAGAAGCGCAGGTGCACCCGGGAGCGCATCTCTATCCCGGTACCGCACGCCTCGCAGTCTCCCTGCGCGTAGTGGATGTCCCCGGTCGAGACGAGCGCCCCTTCCCGGTAGACCGGGATCAGGACGGTGACACCCGGAGAGAGCTGCTTGATGTCCAGGTTCCCCGCGATCTCGCGCGGCGGGATGGTCCTCAGCCCCTCCTCCGCGATGCGTCCGCCGGGGACGGCCCCGGCGGGGTCCGGCGGGAGCGCAAACCCGCCGCGCGAGGCCACCGCCGCCTCCCGCTCGGTGATCGTGCGCCGGAGCTCCGCGCTCGGGGCGAGGCCGAGGGAGGCCAGGTGCGGGTTGTAGCGCAACCTCACGCCGGGGAGCTGCTCGGACTCGGCGTACTCGGTGCCGTTGAGACGCCAGTGGATGATGTAGGGCTCGGTGAACTCGTCGCGCAGGAATCCGAAGCCGGGCACCTCGACGGTGTACCCCCACTGATCCCACGGGTCGGGCTCTATGGCCAGCGCCTTGACCTCCAGCAGGTCTCCGGGTTCGGCGCCTTTGACGTAGACCGG